>DATNHL010000253.1:0-26263 GCA_035604995.1 Occallatibacter sp.
CCCGAAGGGACGGGGCGGATTTTCCCGATCTCTGCGTCCCTCGTCGCTGAAGTACGTCGAGTACATTGCGCTCCTCGCTCCTTGACCTCGAAAAAATCCGCTCCCGTCGCTGCCGTCCTATAAGTGTTAACAGGCCCTAGGGAAAGACCGGGGATTTCGAGTGAAAATAGCCGATAGCGCCCTTCCGGGGCTAAAGCCTCGTCGATTCTGCAGGATTTATGCGGGGGTTTGAAACCCCCGCCTCCCTCCGGATGAACTGCCCCGTACCTGCAGAGCCCCGGCCTGCCAGTTTTCAGACAGGCCCTCAGAGAGCGTCTGGCGATTTGGCCTTGGAAAAGCGCTGGCGGCGCTTCTCCCACTCCTCGGAGTTGAAGAAGCGCGGGCCGACTTCGATGAGGCGGGGAATCATGTTGAAGACGGAGACGCGGCTCCATGGCCGCCCATCCCGCTGGCGAAAGCCCTTCTCGTTCAGGTCGCTGACAATGGCGGAGTAGCTGAAGTCCTGCACCAACAGTTCCATCATGAGCATCAGGGCCTGGTGCTCGCAGGGATGGACTTCGAGGCGCTTGCAATCGTCGGAGACGCGCAGCCCGTAGGGGATGTCTTCGTCGAAACCGCCCTCGGGCGGCGTCTCCGAGTCGGGCAGCTCGCGCCGCCACTCGATGGAGACCATCTGCCATCCCGCCGCCATCCGTTGCTGGATGACGTCAGGGCTGAAAGGACCGGAAACCACATCGCGAACCCGCTCAAAATACGCCATCGGAAGCCTCCCTGGGTGGTACTTGTGGCTTCACTGGCAGCAATTCATGGGCCAGAATCTGGCATCTTCCATGCGGCTCAAGAGCTTCATACGCAAAGGGATCGCCGTCTTCCCTGAACGCGATTGCAGTGTCCCGGTGTCCGCTTTCGCAAGCCAGTGTGCGGTTCTGGACAACGGCTATTCGGCTACTTCCTGCTAAGGATGGCGTGTGATCGCAACGATGGTGATAACGGGAGTCCGCTTTTTTCCCTTGATTTCATCGGGGCCGTAGTGCCAGAAGATTCGATAAGCGCCAGGGGTGTTGTTCTGGGCATAGGCTTCGAAGACTTTTTCGCCCTTCGCACCAGACAGCGAGGTGAACTCGTGTGTACGAAGGCCTGGATGATGTGGGTCTATTTCCAGGTAGCCGATGGCCTTGCGAACCTGCTCAAGAAGCGCGGCTTGCGACGGCGCCTTTTCCAGCGCCGTCAACTGCGCATCGGCAGTGGGCGTGAATTTGATCTTTCGCTGCATGCCTATTCTTTGGCGTACCTTGCAAACGAGCCGCGATAGACACTTTTCCCTTCAGCCGACTCCCTCAACCCCTGTTTAACGCTGGCGAGCGCTTGCGGGTTCTCGTAAAGCCACATTTCGGAGACTGGAACGGTCTTTACCGGATCAAGGATGAGCTGGCCAAGGGGATTGCGGTAGATGTTGTAGGCCGTCGCGCCACGCGTAGCCTCCCCAAGCGACAGGCGCTTTTTCGCATCGGGCTGGGCGAACTCCGAGACCAATTCGAAATCGGAGCTCTTGATAATGGCGGAGGTAGACATGAAGGGGAGATTAGCACGAATGGGACCGGTCTACAAGTGGGCTGCGCCCACTTGTAGACGAAAGGCGCTCAGATCCCGGGAGCAAGGCAACTTTGATAAAACTCATTGAGACCCCGGCGCTGGAATACAACAAACTCATTATTGCAGCCTGGGATACGGCATGGGAGTCCAATCAACTTGCTTGATCAGGCGAGGTGGTTTCGGGGTCTTCTTAAAGGGCAGAGGTTCCCAAATCACATATTTGTACTCCCAGCGATTCGCTTTAGAATTGAACTTAATATCCAGCTCCTCTAGAACGAGCGGCCCGCGAGAGGAAATAGAAAAGTTATAAGCCGTTATCCCGGATTTCGGAGGCTGGATGAACTTTCCGAAGCCTGCAACCTGAGTTGGAACAACAGGCTTCAGGTCAAATTCTTGAGTCGGCTTGAATAGATAGTTGGGGTCCGTCAAGGAGCCGTCTCTCATGAAAATCCGACCATCCCATATCGCATGCTTACCGATCACGCCGTTAAGAAGATCAAAAGTTCCGTCAACAGGCTGGCCATTTAGCAGGCGTCCGTGGGGATAGATCATCAAGAAAGAATCTGCGCCCGTCATTTCCAAAATACCATCTTTTGCGAAATCCGCAGCTTGCCCAGCCTTCTCCAATATTTGGCTAGAGCTTTTCTCTGAATCGGAGAACCTGTTCAACGTAGTTTCGAATTGTTGCTCCTGCCTTTGCATCTCCGCCCGATGATCCTGCTCTTGCTGTCTGCGGTCCTGATTTAGGACATGCGTCTCCTCAACAAAGAGCGCAAAAGCTATCAGAATCCACACGATTTGCTCTCCCTTGCTGAGCCTGTCCCCTCTAGCGGTCATAATCACCGCCGCAACCGCAAGAGCGCCTATCGCAAATCCGGGTAAAATCCCAAAACCCAAATAGGCAGGCCAAAGGGCCCATACAATGTACCAAAGCAGCCAAAATATGCCTTGGGTATAAAGGCCTCCTCGCGTATAGTCAGGCACGTTCCAAAGAGCAATCGAACGCAGTCGAACATAGGCTGCCTGCACTCCCCGAATGGTCGCAAGTTTCAGAGACGTAGTTATCCGGCCAAACATTTCCCAGTTCGACATGCCAGAATCCTTCCACCGGGGATACCTTGCGTCAAAAGGGACAATCGTGACTGAGGCCGTGCCCTGGTACAAAGCTCTCCCGAGTCCGATCCGAACCGAGCATTTCGGTAACCTGTTCTCCCAGACCGTTACTCCCGCACGCTGATGCCGAGCGCCTTCATTTTGCGATACAGATGGCTGCGTTCGAGGCCGAGCAGTTCCGCCGCGTGGCTGACGTTGTTGCGGGCTTCTTCAATCTTCTTGAGAATGTACTCGCGCTCGTATGCGTCGCGCGCCTGTTGCAGTGAGGAAAACTCTTCGGTCGAACGTGAGCCGGCCTTGTGCGTGAGCGGGGGCAGGTGCTTGCGCTCGATGCGGAGCACGCGGGGGTTCAGAATCATGACGCGCTCGATGACGTTCTTCAATTCGCGCACGTTGCCTGGCCAGTGGTAGGCCCCGAGCGTGGTCAGCGCGTCCTCGCTGATCTCCATGCGCGGGCGGCCGTACTGGCGGCCGAATTCGGCGAGAAACTCCTTCGCCAGGGGTGGAATGTCCTGCTTGCGCTCACGGAGGGGCGGGACAAAAAACGGGACCACGTTGAGGCGGTAAAAGAGATCTTCGCGGAAGTTGCCCTTGGCGATCTCTTCCTCGAGGTCCTTGTTGGTGGAGGCGATCAGGCGCACGTCGACGCGCAGCGGCTGAAGGCCGCCGACCGGCGTGAAGAGTTGATCGTCGAGCGCGCTGAGCACCTTGGCCTGGGTCTTGAGGCTCATGTCGCCCACTTCGTCGAGGAAGAGCGTTCCGCCGTCGGCGCGCTCCAGCGTTCCGCGCTGCTCGACCGGTCCGCCCGGCTGCGCGCCGTGCCGGTAGCCGAACAGCTCCGCCTCAATGTGCGCTTCGGGGATGGCGGCGCAGTTCAGCTCGACAAAGACGCGGTCGCGGCGCAGGCTTTCGGCATGAATGGCGCGCGCGATGAGCTCCTTGCCGGTGCCCGACTCGCCGTAGATGAGCACGCGTCCATTGGTCGGCGCCATGAGGCGAATCTGCTGGCGCAGGGCCTTCAACGGAACGCTTTCGCCGGTGAGGACCGAGCCGACGCTGAACTGGCGCTTGAATTCGAGGTTCTCCGTGCGCAGGCGGCGCGCCTCGACGGCGTTCTTCAGCACGATCAGCGTGCGGTCGAGCGAAAGCGGCTTCTCGAGGAAGTCGTATGCGCCCAGCTTGGTGGCCTTGACGGCGGTCTCGATGGTGCCGTGGCCGCTGATGATGACCACCTCAGGCCGCATCTCCTGAGCCAGTTGGTGCATATCGGCCAGCACGTCGAGGCCGTCGCGGTCGGGCAGCCAGATGTCGAGCAGCACCACGTCGTAGGGCGCGTCCTGCAACAGGACCAGGGCCTCGGCCGCGGTGGCCGCCGTGGCTACACCGTAGCCCTCTTCGCGCAGAATCTCTTCGAGCGAGTTGCGAATCTCCGCTTCGTCGTCCACCACGAGAATGTGATTCATGAAGGCAATCCCCTGGCGACGGTTGCGCCCGAGCCTTCAAGCACAGGCTGGGCCGCGCCCGGCTCCATCAACGGCAGGCGCAGCAGGAAGCGCGCGCCCTTGGGGCTGTTGGACTCGGCGCTCAGGCTGCCGCCGTGCTCCTGCACAATCTTGGCCGCAATCGACAAACCAAGCCCCGTGCCACGGCTCTTGGTGGAATAGAAAGGCAGGAAGAGCCGTTCGCGGATTTCATCGGTGAGCCCGTGGCCTGTGTCGGAGATGGCCACCTCCACCGATGCGCCATCTTCGCTGAGCGAGCTGTGAATCCCCAGCACGCGCAGCAGACTGCCCTGCATGGCCTCAGCAGCATTGTCGATAAGGTTGGCCAGCGCGCGGCGAATGCCCTCCGGATCGGCCATCACCGCCGGCAGCCCCGGCTCCAGATCCCACTTGACCGTGATTCCCTCGAGGCGCCCGGCAAACATGGCCAGCGCCTCTTCGGCCACGCGGTTCAAATCGCAGGCGCGCGGCTGGGGGGCGGGAAACTGCGCCAGCGCGGAGAACTGGTCGACGAGGGTGCGCAGCGTGCCCACGCAACCGAGAATGACCTCGCTGCACTTGCGAATGACCTGCGGCGAGTCGGGCTGGCCGCGCTCCAGGTGGCGGCCGATGCGCTCGGCGGAGAGCGCGATGGGGGTGAGCGGATTCTTGATCTCGTGGGCCACGCGCTGCGCCACTTCCTTCCACGCCAGTTGGCGCTGCGCCCGCAGCAGTTCGGTCATGTCTTCGACCACCAGCACCGTTCCCTGCTTGGCGTGCGCCAGCTCCAGCCGGGCGCTGGTCACGCCCAGGTGAATGGTGCGGCCGCGCGCGTGCAACTCAATCTCAGTGGACGCCGCGCCCATGCGCTGTCCGCGGCGGATCACCCCGGCCAGATCTTCCCAGCACTCGGCCGGAAACAGCGTCTCAATCCTCGCCCCGGCCGGGCTGACGTCTTCGCGGCGGCCCATTAACGCAGCAAAGGCGCGATTGGACTGCAGGACCAGGCCCGATCCATCCAGCGTGACCACGCCGCTCGGAATCGTTTCGACAATCGTCTCCAGCTCGCGCCGCCGCTCCTCGATGGCCTGATTGGCCGCCGTCAGTTGCGCCGAAGAGGTCTCCGCTAGAGAGCGGCTCGTCTCCAGGTCCGCCGCCATGTGGTTGAAGGCGCGCACCAGGTCCCCCATCTCTCCGCTGGCAATCACCGCTACACGGTGGTCGTACTTGCCGTCGGCGATCTCGTCCATGGCGTTGCCCAGCGCTTCGACGGGCCGGGTAATCTGCTTGGACAGAAAGAGGGCCAGCCAGACGCTCGAAAAGAACACGAACACGGTGATGAGCAACAGCAGCAGGAAGAAGGTGGTGCGGACGCGGTTGCGGGTGCGGAAAAGCTCCCAATAGGCGGCTGCGCCGGAACGGATGCGCGTCGTGGTCTGGCTCAGCCCGCGCGGCATCGGAAGCCCCGTCACCACCACCTTGCCGGAGGCGGAGGTCGATGCGCCCAGCGCGTATTCCTGGTCCACCACCTTGATCACCGGCTCATCGTTGCGCTGAGCGGCGGTCAGCAGGCTTGCCGACAGCGGTCCCGTGAGAGGAATCGCCGTTCCCCGCTCGCCTTCCTCGAGCCATGGAACAAGCGTGGCCGGGCTCGACTCCGGCGGAGCCTCAAAGCTCGCCATCACCTTCAAATCCTTGCTGTAGACAATGGCAAAGCCGCCGTCAAGCGTGACGCGGTGCGCAGCCAGCACATCCTGGAGCGCGGGCAAATCGCGGTCCGCCACACCGGAGTTCGCGATGGATGCCGCCTCTCCCCGCGCATTGCTGGTGACATATTGCGCCAGCTCCAGCACCACCCGCGTCGAGTCCTCGCGCAGGTCCGAGGTGGGCTGCGAGAACCATCGGTCGATGGAACGATTCATCAGCGTAAAGCTGAACAGAAACATGAACACCGCGGGCAGCAGCGCAATGAGCACCGCGCCCAGCACCATGCGCGTCCTGAGCCGCGCCCCCAGCGCGCTGCTGGACTGGCCCACGTAGAGCTTGAGGATGTTCCTCAGCAGCAGCATCAACAGCACCAGCAGCAGCAGGAACACCAGCACCGTGAGGCCGGTAAAGACCAGCGTCTCACCGGAGGTTTCCGGATTCAGAAAGCGGACGTTGGAGGTATTGAACGCCTGCAGCGCGCCCAGCAAGGCGAAGAACAACAGCACCCCGCCCGCAAGCAGGGCAACCGAGCGGCGCCTTGGATCGCCGGTGAATCGCATGCGCCGATTATAGTGCGGCGGGCAAACGGCGGGCAGGATTTCCAGGGGCCCTGCGTCCAGGTCTCGCTAACTTGCTGACTCGCTGACTTGCTGGCGGGCTATCTCCACACCACCATCTTCAGCCACCCCTCCCATACGTCACCCCAGGCGTGGGTCATGATGTTGACGCGCAGGTTCCCGCGCCACGCAGCCAGCGCTCCGTAGAGAACTCCGAGCACGCTGATCACCGCGACATTCCGCCAGCCCTGGTAAGCGTGAAACAGTCCGAACACCAGCCCCTGGCCCAACACGGCTACCGTGACGCTCCCACTGAGGGCATGAATCTGGCGCTGCAGGAATCCGCGAAACGCCATCTCCTCACAAGTGCCGGCCGTAATCGAAACTCCAATCCAGACCAGGACCTCAAGCGGGCTCTGTGGCAAGAGGCTGTCGACGGTCCTGGCCGTGCCCGGGCCCACCGAACTGAGCGCCAGCAGCCAGTGAACGCCGTAGGCCGTCGCCTCCCACAGCACCCAGAACGGCAGCGCAATGCCCAGGTCTTGAGCGACGCTCTTCCACGAGGTCCAGCGCCCGCCCGACAGCGTTTGAAGATTGCCGCCACGGCGATGCACGGCGGCCCAGCAGTAGTAGAGCAGAGCCCAATCCATCAAGCCCACGGTTACGTAGATTTGGATCGCCTTCCCATGGCTGGCAAGTTGTCCGCCGGTTGCTGCGCCGGCGCCCACCATGGGTGCGTGCTGCGCAAGAAAACCCAGAGCAACCACG
The DNA here is from genome assembly GCA_035604995.1 of Occallatibacter sp. Lineage (GTDB taxonomy): Bacteria > Acidobacteriota > Terriglobia > Terriglobales > Acidobacteriaceae > Telmatobacter. The sequence continues at coordinate 7,220 of DATNHL010000253.1, forward strand.
CCGGCCCCAATGAGAAGGAAACCGGCGAGGCTCGCCCAGGAACCAATCTGCTGGGGCTTCTGCCGCAATCCCGGAACTGTTGCTGTCACTCCCTCATTTGCCTGCATGTTTTCTCTCCTGGCGGGTCTCTCGATCGCTCCGCTGGTTCCTGGCTATCTTGTTCAGTTCCGCCAATGTCTCTTCGGCCCAGCGCAGGTGCGCCTTCAGCTCCATCTGTCCGAACCGCACGGCCATCTTCCAGTAGGGCGCGCCGGGATAGTGCTGGTTCTGGGCGATCTCTTCGCGTTCAATCCGCGTCAGCTCGCGCAACACCGCGCCCTCGCCTTCCACCATGCGCTCCACATAGCCAATCAGAACCCGCGCCGGAACCTGCGCGCCAAAGAAGAGCTTCAGCAGCAATTCGTTGCGCGCTATCTCCGGCTGGGGTGGCACGGCGAGCCACTTTGCCAGCCGCTCTCGCCCCTTGTGGGTGATGGAGTAAATGGTCCGGTCAGGCTTGCCCTTCTGCCGCTCTTTCCTCGCGGTCACCAGTCCGTCGGGCACCATCTTTTTGAGGTTGGGATAGATCTGCCCGTAGCTCTCGTTCCAGATGTGGCCGACCGATGCCCGGATGCTGAGTCCCAGGTCGTAGCCGGACATGGATTCAATCGCCAGCAGGCCGAGGAGCACTTCCATGCTTGAACTTGAGCGCTTTGCCATATTGCTAATAGAAATATGCCTAATAGATATTTCTGTCAACAGAATTCTTTCAAACGCGTTGGTCCGAGCGCTGGGGGCTTATCGTTGCAATTTCTCGCGAGGTAAGGAAACCGCCAAGATTCGTGTTGCTGGCGTAGATTTCAGGAGTGGCTCAACAGAGGCTGGCTAAAACCCCTCAGGGGCTAAAGCCCCTTGTTTTTCCGGCGCTTTTCGGCACGACTTAAGTCGTGCCCTGACACAAAACCTCCGCGAATTTCGATCCGAACGAGTTTTTCCGCAGGCTATGAAGTCGTGCCCTGATAGATGGCAATTTTGGGAACACGCCCCGGTCTTGGCTGACTTGCTCACTTGCTGACTCGCTGCTTTTCAGATTTGCGAGCACCCCAGCGGGCTCAGAATCAGATTGGTTATGTTGGTCACGATCTGATCCGAGTTGAAGCGCGGGCTGGCCGAGAGCTTCTTCCACTCCGGATCGTTGCGGAACAGGTCCCACTTCGCATCCAGTTCCGCCTGGTCGGTGAAGCTCAGCATGTAGGTCAGGTTCGGCAGCCGTGCACCGATGAGCGTGTCGCCGAAGAACACCGGATGGAAGCCGGCCTTGAGGAAGATTTCGAACTCACCGGAGTGGAACATCTCGACCTTGCGCACGTGGTCGCCGTAGCTGGGGCTTTCGTAGGTGCGCAGTTGGAAGATGCGCTTGCCCCTGGTTGCCGCTGCGGCCGGCGGCGTGACCTTCGGCCAGCCCTCGAAGGCCGCCAGCAGCGAGCTCTCCACCCGCTCGAACGCGGGCGCCGCCGCGGTGGCATTCCAGAACGGCTCGGCGGCTTTCATGAATTCCGCATCGTGCGCCAGGCGCAGATCGAGTTCGACGAGGACCTGGACAGACGAGGCCGGAATCAGCAGATAGAACGCCGGCGTCTCCGGTCCAATGTCGACACGAAATGCGCCGACCGGGCCCATGCCCATGCGCTGGAGCGCCGGAATCAGCGCATTGGAGAAGTAGTCTTCGGTCAGCTTTGTCTGCGGGCCCGATTTGAGAGCGTAGCGCCGCAACTGGTAGAACTCGCGGCTGCCGGACGTCGGGCTCGGCTGCCCCTTGGCTGATAAATGGCCCACTGCCGCAAAAGCCGAAGCCGCAACCGATCCCGCAAGAAACTGACGCCGTTTCATAGTGCCTCCACTGGAAGCCCCATTCTAAGGCAGAGCCCCGACCGCGCTCTCACCAATATGGGCGGCCCAGACAAAGCCCTCGGCTACGCCACGCTCCGCTTTTCACGGTCTGCGCACCTCCCGCTCTTACTTTTCCTTGTAAAAAAAGCAAAAACGGGAGATGCTCCTTGTGTATTCTCCACTTCCCCAAGGAACACAGCATGGCGGACGAAACCGGAAAACCAAGCCGGGAGTGCCCCTTCTGCCGCGAGACCATCCACGCAGAAGCCATCAAATGCCGGCACTGCGCATCCATGCTTGTCCCCCTTCCCGCCGAGCCTCCCAAGAAGGACCCCGAGGCGGACGCGGACGATGGCAAGATCCTGGGCAAGCCCGGCCACATCATGGTCATGGTCGACAAAGACCTTATCCGCTTTGGCAAGGTCGCCGCGGCATTTCTCTCCCTCATTGTTGTCGTTGGCGCCGCCCTCACCGGTCTGGACCTCAAGAACGCCGCTTCGGACGCCAACAAAGCCGCGAATGACGCCAAGACAAGCCTCAATGACATCCAGCAGTCCCGGCAGCAAGTTGAGGACCTCAAGAATCAACTGAGCGATGAACAGAGCAAGGTAAAGACGCAGCTCGCCGAGATGCAGACCACCATCAATTTCATTCAGTCGACTTTGCCCGCCGCCCGCGAAATCGAACTCACTTCCAAGGCCTTGTCCGCCCAGGGCGCCAGTTCGCCGGGTAAGTCGAACCCCACGACCGGCCCTCCGGGCGCGCAGGGCCCCTTGACCGTCCCGCAAGTCGCCCGTCTTTACAACTTCCCCGCCAATCTCAACGGCGAGGGCCAGAACATCGCCATGATCGAGCTCGGCGGCGGTTATCGTCCGGCCGACATGCAGACTTACTTCTCCAGCCTCAACCTGCCCGTGCCGGCCGTCTCGGTTCTTGGCGTTGACGGCGCCAGCAACAACCCCACGACGGCGCTGAGCGCCGACGACCAGGTGGACCTCGACCTGGAAGTAGCCGGCGCCGTCGCGCCCAAGGCTCACTTCAGCCTTTGTTTCGCCCCAAATACTCCGGTTGGATTCGTCGACGCCGTCCGCACGGCTACCAACGACAAAGCCTATCCTCCATCCATCCTCCTGATCGATTGGGGAAGTCCGGAGAAAACATGGACTGCGGGCAGCCTACACCAGCTCGACAACGCCCTCCACGACGCAGCTTTGCGTGGGATCACCGTCATCGCCGCATCTGGAGACCAAGGCGCCACCGACGGCACCTCGAGCCCTGCCGTTGACTTTCCCAGTTCCAGCCCATCGGTCCTGTCGGTCGGTGGCACCCGCCTCAGCGCCAGCCACGATAAGATCGTCTCCGAGGTCGTCTGGAACAACCTCGCCACTAATAGCGGAGCCACGGGTGGCGGCGTGAGCGCCGTCTTTCTCCAGCCCGAGTGGCAGAAGGATGCCCACCTGCCGCCCTTCAACGGCCAGACCGGCCGCGGCATTCCCGACGTGGCCGCCAATGCTGATCCCGGCACGGGTTACGCTATCCGCGTCGATGGCCAGTGGGCAGTTCTCGGCGGCACCACCGCGGCCTCCCCACTCTGGGCAGGCCTCGTCGCCCTGCTCAACCAGGGGCTCGGCCGCCGCCTTGGCAATATCAACCCCGCTCTCTATAAGACCGCCGGCCCGGCAGGCGCCTTCAACGACATTACGCAGGGAACCAATGCGACCGGCTCAGTCAGCGGCTGCAAAGCCGGCCCCGGCTGGGATTACTGCACCGGCTGGGGCACACCCAACGGCAGCAAGCTCCTGACCGCTCTTCGTAACGCCAAGTAGCATGGACCTATTTCTCTACGCGAGGACGGTTGTAGCCGCGGTCCATTCGCGCTGCTGGCTCTCGGCCACGCCGCGATGGGTCAGCGTGCCCATCCAGGTGTTCAGCCCTTCTGCGAAGCCAGCATCCTGCCGGAGCGCCTCGCGCGCGCCCAAGTTGGCGATGCGCAGCAGATACGGGAAGGTGGAGTTGGTCAGCGCCAGCGTGGACGTATGCGGCACCGCGCCCGGCATGTTGGTCACGCAGTAGTGAACCACGCCGTCCACTTTGTAGCTCGGGTTGGAGTGCGAGGTGGGCCGCGCCGTCTCCACGCATCCGCCCTGGTCGATGGCCACGTCCACAATGACCGCGCCTTTCTTCATCTGAGAAACCATGGCCTTGGTCACGATCTTGGGAGCGGTTGCGCCGGGAATCAGGACGGCGCCGATCACCAGATCCGCCTCTTTCGTTGACTGCGCGAGGTTGTAGCTGTTCGAGGCCAGGGTATAGAGCCGCCCGCCGAAGATGTCGTCGAGCTCGCGCAGCCGGTTCATGCTCACGTCTACCAATGTCACCTTGGCGCCGAAACCGAGCGCCACCTTGGCCGCGTTGGTGCCTACAACGCCGCCGCCGATGATGGTCACGTTAGCCGGCGAAACGCCGGGAACGCCGCCCAGCAGAATGCCCCGCCCACCGCGTTCTTTTTCTAGATAGGTCGCCCCCACCTGCACGCTCATGCGGCCTGCGACCTCGCTCATGGGCGTCAGCAGCGGCAGCGTGTTCTGGCGGTCGCGCACGGTCTCATACGCAATCCCGATGACCTTCTTCTTCAGCAGCTCATCGGTCAGTCCGGGCAGCGGCGCCAGGTGCAAATAGGTGAACAGCACCAGCCCCTCGCGGAAGTAGACGTACTCGCTCTCGATGGGCTCCTTGACCTTGACCACCAGGTCGGCCTTGCCCCAGGCGTAGCCGGCATCGCCCACGATCTCCGCGCCGGCATGCTGGTACTCGGCATCGTCAAATCCGGATTGCGCGCCGGCCTGGGTCTCCACCAGCACCGTGTGCCCGTCCTCGGTAAGAGCCTTTACACCGGCCGGAGTGACGGCAACCCTGGCCTCGTTGTCCTTGATCTCTTTGGGAACGCCGATAATCATCGCTGTTTCTCCTCATCTGAACGGTTCGATGCCGGATGGAGCGGACTCGCGTGTTGGCAAAGCGCGGCGCTCGCTCTGGTTTTGGGGAGGGCTGCACGGCGCCACGCTCGCATCCCGGACCATCTGCCAAGAATCCTACGGCGCGAACCGCTTCCAATATGTGCAAACTTCGTGATAGAAGGGCCTTATGGGAACGAAACGTGACAGAAACAGCCAAACTGCGCAAGAATCAGGCACAATGAGCGTTGAAGCCGCCGCGGAATACGCGTCCGGGCCTGGAAGCTCCGGCCTCGACGAGCTGGACGAGGCCATTCTTCGCCACCTGGAGCGCCACGGGCGCGCCACCAATTACGAGGTGGGCGAAGCGGTGGGCCTTTCCGCCTCCGCCGCCTCGCGCCGCATCCAGGCCCTGGAGGCCACGGGCGCCATCCGCGGCTATCGCGCCCAGATCGACGACCGCCTCCTCGGCAAGCGCATGACCGTCTTCATCCGCGTCACCCTGGAGCGCCAGTCGGCGCCGGTGCTGGCTGCCTTTGAAGCCGCCGTGCGCCGCTCCAAGGGCATCGTGAGCTGCCACCTGATGGCCGGCCAGTACGACTACATGCTGGTGGTCCGCGTGGCCGGCATCGACGACTACGGCCGCCTGCACCAAAATGAGCTGTCGCGCCTTCCCGGCGTCACGCGGCTTGAAACCAGCTTTGCGCTCCGGGACGTTCTGGAAGGGAAAGGCTAATGCGGGGCGGATGCAAGGGTACCGGATCAGGTACCCCTGTGGTCACCACCGCGATGAAGATGGGCCGGTGACAACTCGACCTAATGTGTTCAATGAGATACGGGCCGCTTGATCAGAACAGGGAACCACAAACGGGCTCGATTGTCATTACCAACTGCGGGTGCAATTAACGCTTAGGATGTATTGCCGGTAACACTGAAGGATGATTCAATCGCTTTGATTGAACAGGCCGGGAATCAGGAAAGACGCGTAAGGAGCGCTGTCCCATGCAAGATGCTTCACAGCAACAGCCAAAACCAAGGAGTTCGGCTGGTTACCGCCCACTTGTCCCCGCTCAACTCGCCAAGAGTACGGGGCACTCAGCCTACGCCTCCGTGACCGTAGCCGCAGGCCTCGGGCTGGTGTTTGGGGTGGCAATCGCCGTCACCGCAAGCGATACGAACCTGTTCGCCAAGCCGCAGACTCCTGCTCCGGTCCTGCCCCGCGCCTCCGGATTGAAGGCTTTGCCGGCGGCCTACACCGGGCCCGCTCCTTCACTCCTCAGCCAGGTCGACCCTCACTGGAAGGCCAGCGCCGCGTCTCCGCTCTTGTCGCCGGTCAGCGATAAACCCGCCACAAAATCAGGCAGCGCCCACAAGAAGCACGGCATGCCCGAGCTTTGGACCTGGATGAAGGGTTCCGGCAAGCTCAACGACAACGCCAGCGGCAAGTCCGGTGTCTCGCCCATCGCCCCGGCTGCCCATAAAGCGCCGACTGCCCTGCAGATGGCTTCGGCGGCGGAAACCTCCGGGCCGTTCGTTCTGGTCATTCAAGGAGAGGCCACCATCGCAGGCTTCGACGCCGGGACAGGGAGGGTCGAAACCTACGAAGGGCAGACCTTCGTCCTCGACAAGACAGCCGGTGAAACCAGCGCCATCTCGTGGCCGGATTTTCCGTTCAATGTCCACTACCGCTGCGACGAGACCGGCAGTTGCACACTGAAGCACGGAGGCGCAACCGCCGGTGCCAAACTGGCGCGGTAGGGCGGGTCATCTGCCGGGAAGCGACGCTGAGATAGATCAAAACTGAGGGGGCCATTTCCGCGCACCGTGATAGACCCGGAGAATGCGAACCCGCCCGGAGACGATCCGGTAGGCAAGGATATAAGGAGTTCTGGCGACCACTCGCTCACGTATTCCGGGTACGCACCCAGTGCGCCCGCTACGAGGGAAACGAGAGAGTAATCCGGCCTCATTGTGGATGCGTGCTTCTACGGATTGCGCCGCCTGATCGCTGTCCGCTGCGATGTAATTCGCCAACTCGTCAAGATCACGGATTGCAGCTTTGCTCCAGACGAGCTTCACGCCGTAGCTTTCATCTTCCGTGCTCTGAGGATCGCGTTATGGAAGTGCTTCATGGCCTCTTCATGCGAAATATCCCCTGAAGTGTCCGCAAGCGCCTCTTCCACACCCGCGCGGAACCATTCCTCATAGCCAGGCTCTGGCTCGCCAACTTCCTTCTGCCAGGCTGCAAAGCGTTCCTCTTCCGACCGACCATCCTCATCGCTCAGAAGGTTTTGGACGAGCCAGTCGAAATCGCCGGGAGGCAATTGGCGGGCTTCTTCGAGAAGTTCGGCGGCAGTGCGGCTCATGGGGAGATTGTAGCGCGAAATCGGGCTGAGAGCGATGGCAACGTTGGAGGTCAACAGGACTACAATTGGTGATCAGTTCGTTCAGATGGAGATAATTGAAATGGCAGGCTTCCCAAAGGAGGAGGTTTCCGAACTTTTTTCACGATGCCACAGGCGGTGCTGCATCTGCCACCGATTCTGCGGAGTCAAGATGGAGACCGACCACATTGTTCCGAGAGAACAGGGCGGCAGAGACGAAATCGGCAATGCGATTCCCGTATGCCTCGAATGCCATGCTGAGGTTCATTGTTACAACGACAAGCATCCGCGCGGGCGCAAGTTCCAGCCTGAGGAGTTGCGGCTTCACAAAGAGCAGTGGCTTAAGATCTGCGACCAGCATCCGGAAGCACTGATCGTCGCGATTCGCAACGCCGATGTAGGGCCGCTACAGGCGTTGGTCGACGAGCTTGAGTTCAACGCGACCGTAGCCTCCGTCAAGGACTACAATTTGCACGGCTGCAAATTCCGCGACGAGCAGTTTCTGCGCGCGATCCACGAGGGATCAATCTCGCTTCTCTTAGACGACATTCGAGTTCCAATCTTGGAAGCCTATCGCGCAGTGGGTGCGGCCAACTCAGCCATCGACAGAAGGAACTCCACCCCCTGGGAGGAAGGTGTAGGCGAAGCAAGCAGTTTCGTAGCGGCTGCGGGCCCAAGGATCAAGTTAGCAAAAGATGAACTATTGAAGTTTCTCTCCACCGAGGCCAGCTCAGGACCAACCTTGCAGGCAACCGAGCGTAAGAAACAATAGAGAACTATCTGAAACTGTAACGCACCTTAGGCGCGATGGAACTGCGCCGAAGGTGGGGCACCCGCCGAACCGCGGATCCTTCGACTGCGCTGCGCTTCGCTCAGGATGACAGCGTTGTGGTGACGATCAGAGTTACTCCGCGTTGTCGATCTGCGCACGCTGCAGTTTGTCAGAGTAATCGACGTACACGGCTTTCCAGGTGGTGAAGAAGTCGATGGCGCCCAGGCCTTCGCGGTGGCCGTTGCCGGTGTGCTTTACGCCGCCAAAGGGTAAGTGCACTTCCGCGCCGATGGTGGGAGCGTTGATGTAGGTGATCCCCGCTTCCAGGTCGCGCATGGCGGTGAAGGCGCGGTTCACGTCCTTCGTATAGATCGCCGTCGAAAGGCCGTAGTCGATGGAGTTAGCAATCTCGATCGCTTCTTCGAAGGTCTCAAACTCGATCAGACTTACTACCGGACCGAAGACTTCCTCGCGGGCGATGCGCATGGTTGGGGTAACTTCGCCAAGCACCGTCGGCTCAAAGAAGGTGCCGTGGGCATAACTCCCCTCAGCAAGTGCGTGACCGCCGGCGAGTAACTTAGCCCCTTCGGCCAAAGCTATCTCCACATACATTGCCGATGTCTCAATCTGACTCTCGTTTACCTGCGGGCCTACCTCGACCGACTCATCCAGCCCATTGCCTACCTTCAGCTTTTTGGCGCGCGAGACAAACTCGGCGGTGAACTTCTCCGCAATTCCCTTCTGCAGCAGGATGCGGCTGGTGGCGGTGCAACGCTGACCGGTGGTGCCGAAGGAACCCCACAGCGCGCCGTCCAGCGCCAGTTCAAGGTTGGCGTCGTCCATAACAATCTGCGCGTTCTTGCCGCCCATCTCAAGCGAAACGGGCTTGAAGGTTGCGGCGGCGCGCTGGCCGACAAGCGAGCCCACCTCGCTGGAGCCGGTGAAGCTGATGGCGCGCACGTCGGGGTGCTCAATCAAGGGATTCCCGACATGGGAACCGGAGCCGGCCACGATGTTGACCACGCCCGGAGGAAGGCCCGCGTCTATGAGGGTCTGAACCAGGTTGTAGACCGAGAGCGGCGTATCCGAGGCCGGCTTGATGACGCAGGTGTTGCCCGAAACCAGCGCCGGAAAGAGCTTCCAGCTGGGAATGGCCATGGGAAAGTTCCACGGCGTAATCAGCCCCACCACTCCCACCGGCATGCGCACGCTCATGGCAAATTTGTTCTGGAGTTCGGAAGGCGTGGTCTGGCCGAAGAGACGGCGCCCCTCGCCGGCCACATAGAAGGCTTCGTCGATCGCTTCCTGCACGTCGCCGCGGGTTTCGGCCAGCACCTTGCCCATCTCGCGGGTCATGTCGCGGGCGTACTGCTCCTTGCGCTGCTGCAGCAGCAGTCCGGCGCGCACCAGCACCTCGGCCCGCTTGGGCGCCGGCACCAGCCGCCAGGCGGCGTAGGCCTTTTTGGCCGCGGCCACGGCCAGCGCCACATCCTCGGCATGCGACGACGGAAAGGCACCCACCACATCTGTGTGGTCTGCCGGGTTCAGGTTGAGGATTGTTTTGCCGCTCAGAGCCGGCTGCCACTGGCCGCCAATCAGATTTTGATAAGTCGGATACGTCATGCAAAAAACCTCGAAGAGAGATGAGGAGCCGGAGCGGCGATAGGGAGGCCTGCCATCCCGGCAAACACCTGAGTTTACCGCATTGGAACCCAACTCCGCCTCGTCCAATGCTTCAAATACGGCAACGGCCCGCTGGCCGTACAATACATTTTGAGGTAGATTTAATTTTCCAATGTCATTGAACGGTTATCCATCCCGCTCCTCGCGGTCGCACGGCCTGCGCTCGCTCTTCAGCATGTTCTCCAGCGACTTGGCCATCGATCTTGGCACCGCCAACACACTGGTCTTCGCAGCCGGAAAGGGCATCGTTGTCAACGAGCCCTCCATCGTGGCCATCAACAAGAACACCGGTGAGGTGGAAGCCGTGGGGAAAGAGGCCAAGGAGATGCTGGGCCGCACCCCCGGCAACATCGTGGCCATCAAGCCCATGAAGGACGGCGTCATCGCCGACTTCAAAGTCACCGAAAAGATGCTCAACTACTTCATTCAGAAGGCACATAACCGCAAGATGCTGGTGCATCCGCGGATCGTCATCGGCGTGCCTTCCGAGATTACCCAGGTGGAAAAACGCGCCGTCGAGGACTCCGCCTATCGCGCCAAGGCCAGCGAAGTCTACCTGGTCGAACAGGCCATGGTCGCGGCCATCGGCGCGGGACTCCCGATTCAAGAGCCGGGGGGCAACATGGTGGTCGACATCGGCGGCGGCACGAGTGATATCGCCGTCATCTCACTGTCCGGAATCGTCTACTCCCGCTCCGTTCGCATGGCCGGGAACCAGATGGACGAGGCCATTACCAATTATCTGAAACGGAAGTACAACCTGCTCATCGGGGAGCGCACCGCCGAGCACATCAAAATTGAAATCGGCTCCGCATACCCGCTGGACAAGCCCCTGACCATGGAGATCAAGGGGCGCAATCTCATCGAGGGCGTGCCCAAGAGCATCACCATCGACGACAGCGAGATTCGCGAAGCGTTGGGCGAGTGCATTGCCGTCATCGTCAACGCCATCCGCGTAGCCCTGGAGAGGACTCCGCCCGAGCTTTCCGCGGACATCAGCGATCGCGGCATCGTGCTCACCGGCGGCGGCGCGCTCATCAAGAACCTCGACAAGCGCATCCGCGAGGAAACCGGCCTTCCCGTCTCCGTAGCCGACGATCCGCTCGCCTCGGTCGTGCTCGGCACCGGCAAAATGCTCTCCGACTTCCGCCTGCTGCGCAAGATCAAGATCGACTGATGAAAAGCAGGGGTTAGGGATCAGGGGTTAGGGATTAGGGTCCCGACGCGACGCTTTAGCGGCATCTCGGTAGGAAAACTTTCCAGGCTACCGCCATAATTTACGGGGATTCCGTTTGCTGAACTCTAACCCCTAACCCCTGATCCCTAACCCCTAATTCGCCATGGAATCGTTCTTCGTCCGCTATCGAAATCTCGTCGTGCTGCTGGCCATCCTGCTCGCGCAGATCATCGGTCTGGCTGTGCAGGTGCGCCGCACCGGCGATGGACGAAGCAGCCTGGATCCCGGCGACGGTCCGGGAGTCCGCCTCATCCGCCTCTGGGCGAATGCCCTGGTCTCGCCTCCCGAGCGCCTGATCCATTCGACCAAGCTGGGTGCGGAGCACCTGTGGCAAAACTACCTGGATCTGCACAACGTCCGCCAGCAAAACCAAGAGTTGCAGAAAACCATCGACCGGCTGCGCCTGGAGCAGGCGGCGCTGCTTGAAGACGCCAAGCAGGGCCAGCGCCTGCAAGCACTGCTCAATTTTCAGGAGAAGTACATCTATAAGACGGTTGCCGCACAGGCCATCGGCTCCAGCGGCAGCGAGCAGTCGCGGGTGTTCTACATCGACAAGGGCTCGGCCGAGGGCCTGGACCGCGACATGGCCGTGATTACCGCCGACGGCATTGTGGGCAAGATTCGCGAAGTCTTTCCCCACTCCGCCCAGGTGCTGGTCATCAGCGACCAGTCGAGCGGCGCGGGCGTGATTCTTGAAACCACGCGGATTCGCGGAATCCTGCGCGGCAACGCCAACGGGCAACCCCAGATTGTGGACATCCTGGCCGACAAACGCATCCAGAAGGGCGAGGTGGTGCTCACTGCCGGCGGCGACCAGATCTTCCCCCGCGGGCTTCCCGTGGGCGTGGTCGACAAAGTCGTCCAGGACCCGGAGCGCGACTCCTTCATCGACGTGATCGTCTCCCCGGCCGCCCATCTTGACCGGCTGGACGAGGTGCTGGTGATTACCTCGACCGAGCCCCGCTTCTCACCCGAGCAGCAGCAGGACCTGGCCACCAGCGAGGAACTCAAGGGTGCTGAAGCGGCAGCCATCAAGGAGCAGAAGAAGGCCTCCGAGGTGATGGCCGAGCGGCTCCCCGGCCTCATCGATCCCAATCTTCCCCCCGATCAACAGCCGTTGCACGACACCTCCAACCCCAATCCGGTGGCGCACCCGCCGCAGGCGCTGCACCCTGACCGCTTTACACCCGGCGCCGACTCCGGCGTAGCCCCTGCTGCGGCTCCCGCAACCACGCCTGAAACAAAGACGACTGCCGAACCCGACTTGGCCTCGAAGCCCCTGCAGACGAAGCCGGCAGCTCCCGCGATCACTCCGCAAACCAAGCCCGCGGCCAAGCCCGCGCAGCCAAACCAGCTCCAGGCCAAGCAGCCCCAGAAGAGCCAGCCCCAAAATGTCCAGCCGAGGAGGAATCCGTAACCATGCCCCTCCTCGGCGCCGACCTCCGCCGCGATATTGAAATCCGCCGCTATCCGGTGCTGGCCTATGGCCTGGTGCCGCTGGTCGCGCTGGTGCTGCAGGCGTGGCTGCCGCGCTTGCTTGGCCGATACGCCTGGTTCGACTTGCCACTGGTGGTCACCGTCTACTTTGCGCTGGGCCGCCGCAGCCCCATCCAGGGCACCCTGATGGGTGCCGCCATGGGCCTGTTCGAAGATGCGCTCACGCACCACGCCATCGGCGTCAACGGAGTAGCCAAGAGCCTGGCCGGGTTTCTGGCCGCCTCGGTCGGCGTGCGCATCGACGTGGAGAACCACACCATCCGCCTGGTGCTCAATTTTCTGCTCTCCTTGCTGTCGAGCGCCGTGGTGGTCTTCGTCTCCCGCTTCCTGCTGGGCCTCGATCTGGAATGGAGCTGGTACACGGTGTTGTTCACGGCGGTGGGCAACTCGGTCATTGCCCTGGTGCTGTTTCCCCTGCTGGACCGTCTGCAGGTCAGGGACTGACGAAAGGCAGGGAACAGGGATCAGGGGTCAGGGGTCAGGATCATCAGCCCGGTTGAAGGATTCGGGCCATCACCCCTGGGGAGATGGTTCAAGGCGGCGAAAGAGTAGTCGCGAAAGCAACACAACGACTCCACGCACGACTGAAACAGGCAGTATCCTGAAAGCGCAGACACATGGACACCGGCAGAATCAACCGCAACGAGAAGCTCCCCACCCTCAAGCTGACGGTGGTGCAGTACGGCATTCTGCTCATGATGCTGGCGCTGGCGGCGGGGCTGTGGCGGCTGCAGGTGCTGGGCGCGGATAACTACAAGCTGCTGGCCGAGCAGAACCGGGTCCGCAAGGAACCCGTGTTGGCCGCGCGTGGCAAGCTTTTCGACCGCGAAAACCGCCTGATCGTCGACAACTACCCCTCCGTCTCCTGCTTCCTGGTCCGCGAGCAGAACCAGAATGTCGACGCCGACCTGCCACTGATTGCGAAAGGCCTGAACCTGGACCTCGACCAGTTGCGGGCCACGCTACGCCACTACCGCGCTTCGCCCGGCTACCAGCCCATCCCCATCAAGCAGGACATTACCGCCGACGAGGATGCCTTCATCGAGGCGCACCGCAATGAGCTGCCCGAGTTGGAAACCGTTCACGAGGAGCGGCGGCTTTATCCCCGCGACGGCTATGCCGCCCACCTGATCGGCTACGTGGGCGAGGTAAGCGAGGACGACCTGAACAACCCGCGTTATGCCTACTATGAGCCGGGCGACGTGGTGGGCAAAGCGGGCGTCGAGGAGACCTACGACGAACTGCTCCGCGGCCAGGACGGGTCTCGGGATGTGATTGTGGACAGCCACGGCCGCGAGGTGGGCTACCTGGGCATTCAGCACGCCATCCCCGGTCAGGACCTGCGCCTCACCATCGACAACGACCTGCAGCGCGCCGCCGAGCTGGCCCTGGGCGACCGCACCGGCGCCATTGTGGCCATGGACCCGAGGAACGGCGAGATTCTGGCCCTGGTCTCGCGGCCCAGCTTCGATCCCAACGATTTCGCCGTGCACATCAACCGCGCCGACTGGAACCAGCTCATCACCGATCCTGACCGGCCGTTGATGAACAAGGCCATCCAGGCGCAGTTGGCGCCCGGATCGACCTTCAAGATCATGATGTCGGTGGCTGGCCTGCAGGAAGGCATTGCGCAGAACATGAGGATCAACTGCTCCGGCGGGTGGGGCCCTTACGGCTTCTTCCACCACTGCGACGAGCACCACGGCGGAGTGGACATTCACACCGCCATCCCCTTCTCCTGCGACACCTTCTATTACATGCTGGGCGACAAGCTGGGGATCGACCGCATTGCGAAGTACGCCACCGCGTTTGGCTACGGACAGAAGACCGGCATCGACCTGCCCGGCGAGCAGGCCGGCCTGATGCCCTCCGCGCAATGGAAGATGAAGAACTACCACAACCGCTGGTATCCGGACGAGACACTTGACGTGGCCATCGGCCAGGGCGCGGTGGAGGCTACGCCGCTGCAGCTGGCGCGGATCATCGGCGGCATCGCCTCCGGCGGGCACATGGTCCGGCCGCACGTGGTCTTTCCCGACCAGCTGTCGGCCGACTTCCGCAAGGCGCTTCTCGAAAGCTTTCCCGGCTCCGGCGAAGCGACTGTCCCCATCGATCCCGAGAACTGGATCACCGTCACTGACGGCATGGCGGAGGTGACCCAGCCGGGCGCCTTCCACACGGCGGGCTCGGCGCACCTGGAGGGAATCGATTTTGGCGGCAAGACCGGAACTGCCCAGCTAATGAGCCACGAGGCCCTGGGCAAGACAGCGAAGGGAAGATCGACGTATCCGAACGTGTGGTTCGTCGGCCTCACCCCCCGGCGCAACCCCGAGCTGGTGGTCGCGGTCCTGTGGCAGAACGGCGAATTCAGCTACTACCCCGCCCGCATCGGCGCCAAGGTCGTCTCCGCCTACGTGGAGAAGCAGCGCCGCCTGGCCAACAACCTGGCCCTGCCCGCCAAGACCAACTCCCCGGTGGAGATGAGCGCCGTGTGGACCGCCCCCCCCACAGGCAAGGAGCCCAGGGCCGCGCAGCAGACCGCCGCAATCGACCGCGTGCAAACCGGCCGCTTCCTCATCGACCACGGCCAGATCGTCGCCCAGGCGGCGCCGGACGCCGCACCAAAGCCGGGTGCCCCATCCTTGCGGCATCCTCCCGTCGCAAGGATGGGAAACCACGAACCCCAAATCGCCCAAAAAACAGCCCTCTCAGCGATCGACAAGGGCCAATAACCATGCGCCGAATCTTGAGCTTCCGCGACTTTGACTGGCCCCTCCTGAGCGTGGTTCTGCTGCTCTGCACCATTTCCGTGTTTGAAATCTACTCCGCCACCCTCCACACCAAGTACACCGGCTTCCACACCAAGCAGATTTACTGGATCGCAGCCGGGCTGGTGGCCATGTTTATCTTCTCCTGGATCGATTACCACAAGCTGATCGACTTTGTACCCTGGGCCTACGGCTTTTGCCTGGTCGCACTGGTGGCGGTTCTGGCCGTGGGACAAAAGGTCCTCGGCGCAAGGCGCTGGATCAAGCTCGGGCCGATGCACTTCCAGCCCTCCGAGTGGGTGAAACTGGTCTTGATTCTGGCCGTTGCCCGCTACTTCGCCAACCTCGGCGGCCGCTCGCTCACCTGGAAGGACATCTTCAAGGCCTTCGCCCTGGTGGGCGTTCCCATGCTGCTGGTCATCAAGCAGCCCGATCTGGGAACCACCCTTACCTACACACCCATTCTGATCGCCGGCCTGCTTCTGGGAGGGATCAACTGGCGCCAGTCTCTCGTCCTCGGAACCTGCGCCGTGGCCCTGGTGGCCGGCGTCTGGTCGAGCGGCAAGCTGCTCAAACCCTACCAGAAGGCCCGTTTAACCAGCTTCATCAACCCCGACAACGACCCCAGGGGTTCCGGCTACCAGCTCCTCCAGTCCAAGATCGCTGTGGGCTCCGGCGGCATCTGGGGCAAAGGCGCGGCCAAGGGAACCCAGACCCAGGGCGATTTCCTCCCCATCCCCCACGCCGACTTCATCTTTGCCGCCTTCGGCGAAGAGCACGGCTTCGTGGGCGCAGTTTTTGTGCTGCTGCTATACTTCTTCATATTGATGCGTTTGATTCAAAACGCTCAAACAGCCGCAGACCTGTCCGGCTCACTGATTATCATGGGCGTAGTGGCTGTGTTGACCTTTCAGATCGCGGTCAACGTGGGCATGGTCATCGGTTTTATGCCGGTCACCGGAATTCCTTTACCGTTAATGAGTTACGGCGGATCTTCGGTGTTGTTTACGTTCCTGGCGCTGGGTACGGTAATGAATGTCCGTATGCGCCGGTTCGTGAACTGAGAGTTTGGCCCAATTGGGGCCTGGCTCGGGTTCTACAAGTTCGCCTCTTGCTTGCCCCACCGCTGCGGTCTGGCCCGCAAGAGTTTAAGTTTCAAGCTTTTACTGCGTTTTTCCAACAGAAGAACGCGCTAGCCGGCCAGGTCCGGATGGATCTCGACCCCGGCAGGACAAGGGTTCATGAGCACGCAGAGACGGGAAAACCATTCCACCCCAGCGACGAAAACCCATCGCTGGGGACCCCGGAACCGTTGGCAGCGTAGAAGTTGCATGGAGCGCAGGCGAGGACCGGGCCAGATTTGGCTCGCCTTCCTGGCGTGGTTCGTCCGTGCAATCGCCAGGGTTGGAACGGCCCCGCCGCAGGCAATCTTCAGGATGCCAGCGACTTGGTTACACCCCAGCGACGGAGACCTGTCGCCGGGGGCCCCGGAATGGTTGGCCACAAACTCTCTGCAATTGGGTCACCGCACCACACAGCTTGTTCGTCAGGAAATCTGCCGCCCCTCGCACAGTTCGCCGCCCATCCGGGCCGGCCGCCATGCGACCAACGGCACACCAGCGACTCGCCGGTCATCCCGCCCGCTTACCCCCTCCCCTTCCGTACTCGAGCGTCTCCATTCGACCTTGCCACCACTCCCAGCAGGCAAATGCCGCTGGACGGAAAGGTACGATGGCAAAAGAGATTTGCATTTCCTCAACGCCGCATGAAACGCGGCTGGCAATACTGGAAGACGATCAACTCGCGGAAATCTATTACGAGCGCGAAAACGAGTACACCCTGGCGGGGTCCATTTACAACGGCCGCGTCACCCGCGTGCTGCCCGGCATGCAGTCCGCCTTTGTGGACCTGGGCCTGGAGCGCGACGCCTTCCTCTATGTAACCGACTTCCTGGAACTGGAAGACCAAGAAGAGACCGACGAGCTTGAGAAAGCCGCCGCCAGCGGGAGCAGTCAGGCCCCCCGCGAGGTCCGCCACTCCAACGGCTCCGACCGCAACGCGGCACGCGGCGATGAGGGCAGCCAGCGCTCCGGCCCCAAACAGGACCAGAAGCAGGACTCGCGCCCGGACCGCCAGCGCCGCCTCGTTGTCGAACCCGAGTCTGAAGGCACAGCCGGGCCCGAGTCCTCCGCCGGCCCCAGTCGTCGGGAGGAAACGGCCCAGGAAGAAGGCTCGGAAGCCGGCGCCAAGCGCTGGCGCGGCCGTCGCCGCCGCCGTGGTGGCCGTGGCTCTGCCGGCAGCACCCAGGAAGGCGAGCCCGGCTCCACTGAATCTTCCGCCGACGAAACCGAGACGTCGGAATCTGCCGTAGCGCCGGAGATTCAAGCCAGCGCCGCGCCCGGCGAAAGGTCTTCTTCCCAGGGCTGGTCCGCTCCTGCCCAGGCCTTCGAGCCCACCTCGCGCGCCGGCCAGGCGCCGGTTTCCTTCGTTCTGCCCGGCGAGTCGCTCTCGAAGTACGGTGGCACGGCGGAAGACGAGGCGCCCAAAGCCACTCCCTCCGCGCCTGCTCGCCCGGCAGCCACCTTTAAGCCGGCAACGCTCATTGAAGCGCCCCTCGCGTGGGACGGCAGCGGTCTACTTCCCGGCGAGTCCATCTCCCGCCACCGCAACCGCCAGCCGGAGCCGGAGCCGGAGGCTGAGGCCTACCCCGAGCCGCAGCCCGTCCACTCCGATGCCGTTGAAGCCGCTTCCTCCGCTCCCGACGCAGTCGAAGAGCAGGAGTTCGTCGCCGAGCAGACTGAAGCCGCCGAGCCCGCGGCCGAAACAACCTCCCATGCCCTCGTTCCCGAAGTGGCAGAAGATCACCTCGTCGAAGAGGAGCAATTCGAAGAGACCACAGAGGTCGCGCACGAAGCACACACCGCCGCCCCCATCCACGCGCAGGAATATGAGGTGGAAGAGGTCGTCGAAGAGCCTTCCAACGAAGAGCCTCTTGCGGAAGCCGTTGCGCCCCACGGTGAAGCCGTCGCTGGGCACGAAGTTGCTGAAGTCGAGGAGTCCGAAGAGCCGGGGTCCGACGCATCCGCCTCGCACCACGCCGACCCCACTGCCCCCACCGGGTTCCGGCTGTTTGGGCTGGGCAAAAAGAAGACCGAGGAACCCGCACCGGCCCCGCCGCCGCCGGCCCCCAAGCCCGCGACCGTCACCCCGGTGTCCGCCTACGCTCCGGGTGCGGGCCTTATCGAGGAAGAGGTGATCGAAGAGGAGGAGTTCGACGCTCCTCACCATCACCACAGCAAGGCCGACGAGCACGATCTGGAAGACTACGAAGAGGAGACGCTTCCCGCGCAGGTTCGCACCGGGGACCTGGGCGAGCTGTTGCAGGAGGCTCACCTCGACCACAAAATCCAGTTGAACTTCGACGATAAGAATGGCGACGAAGACGAGGAGGACGAAGAAGAAGACGAGGAAGAAGAGTCCGCCGCGGCGGATCAGCCGGCCGCGGGTCCAGGCCGGGAATCGCAGCAGCGCCGCGACCGCGGCGGCCGCGGACGGCGTGGCCGTGGCGGCCAGCAGGCAGGGCCGCAGGGCGGCCAGGGCGGACGCCGAGGAATGACCCGCCGCGCCGCGCAGACCTCCGATCTGCCCATTATCTCCGACCTGTTGAAGCCCGGCCAGGAAATCCTGGTCCAGATCGCCAAGGAGCCCATCGCCAAAAAGGGCGCCCGCATCACATCGCATATCGCCCTGCCCGGACGCTTCCTGGTCTTCATGCCCACCGTCTCCCACATCGGCGTGAGCCGCAAGATCGCCTCCGACGAGGAGCGCCAGCGCCTCAAGCGGATTCTGGTCCACGAGCGCGGCGAGACCTCGGGCGGCT
>DATNHL010000254.1:0-2997 GCA_035604995.1 Occallatibacter sp.
CCCCGCCGATCCCCTTAAAAATATGCAGAAGTACCTGATCGGCAAGGGGTTGGATCCGGGAGAGTTTGCCGTGCGGGGCTCACTCCTGCGGAGTTGAGATGGCCATGCCGGGCAGCGGGGACCGCGGCGCCGGCGCCTGGGTCTGGCCCCGTGCTGCATGACAAGCCGTTCATTTTCAAATAGAAAGTCCCCCGCGCCGAACCGCGCGGCAAGCCCCTTCCGCGCAACTTTTCATGCATGGCCGGGGTTCCGCGAATGATAAAGTGAGTGAATGAACGTGAGCAGACGTTTGGCCTTTTCTCCAGTCATCCAAACTGCAGCGCTGCTGGCGGGACTTCTGCTGGTCGCCAGTCCCTGCCTGGCTGAAGAGCCGGCTCCCCCGCAGGTGGTAGGCCCGGTGGCCAACGATCCCAGCCGCCCTGCGCCTGTCTGCTCGCCTTCCCTGCTCGATTCTCCTTACATCCCGTTGGATAGCTGGGTCTACCCGGCTGTGTGGCGGCTCTACGCCCTCGGATTTGTGGATACGGTCTACCTCGGCATGCGGCCTTATACTCGCGCAAGCCTGGACCACATGCTGGAGGAAGCCGGGGCGCGCATCGAGGACGCCGATCCCGGCCCGGCGACGGATGAAGCGGAAGGAATCTACGAGTCGCTCTCGCACGAGCTGCACTTCGACGTGCAAGGACCCTGCGGAGCGCACAAGGGCAGCACGCGCGTCGAGTCGGTCTATTCCGTCGAGCGCGCCATCAGCGGCACTCCCCTGCGCGACAGCTTCCACTTGGGCTCAACGGTAATCAACGACTACGGCCGGCCCTACCAGAGCGGCTTCAACGACTACTCCGGCGCCAGCGGCTACGCGTCCGCGGGGCGGTTTCTGATCTATGCGCGCGGTGAGTTTCAGGGCGCGCCGTCGGGGGCCGGCTACTCAACCGCATTGGCCCAGACACTGGCGACAACGGACGGCACGAACTACTTCTTCAACAAGACCTGCTGGGCGGAAACAAATCCACCTCCCGGCCCCAACTGCGTGCCTCTCCCCTTGAACCTTCTATCCACCATTCCGGTGGGGCCGATTGCGGCAGCAACCAATGGGCGCGTCATGGAGGCGTACGTTTCGGCCCACTATCTGAACCACGAGATCTCCTTCGGCAAGCAGGACGAATGGATGGGGCCGGGCCTCGGCGGAGGCATGGCTTACTCCAACAACGCGGAAAATATCTATGCCTTCCACATCAACAGGATTGAGCCGCTGCACGTTCCGCTTCTCTCGTTTCTGACCGGGCCCTTCCGCTATGAGTTCCTGGTTGGCTCGCTGAAGGGGCACGTCTATCCCAACGATCCCTGGGTGCATGTCGAGAAGATCAGCTTCCGGCCCACGGAGAACCTGGAACTGGGCTTCGAGCGCACCGTCATCTGGGGCGGAAAGAACCACGAACCGATCACATTGCACAGCTTCCTGAGGAGCTTTTTCAGCTTCTCTGCGCCAACCGGCCCCGTCAAGGACAGCAACCGGGACCCCGGCGCGCGCTTTGGCGCATTCGACTTCTCCTACCGGCTTCCCTTCGTCCGCAAGTGGCTTACGCTTTACGCGGACTCGGAGGTGCATGACGACGTCTCCCCCGTCGACGCTCCGCGCCGTGCCTCCTACCGGCCCGGCCTCTATCTCTCGCATGTGCCCGGCATACCCAAGCTGGACATGCGCGTGGAAGCTGTCTCCACCGACCCTTCGAGCTCGAACTCGAATAGCCAGAACGGGCATTTCATGTACTGGGAAGCGATCCAGAAACAGGGCTACACCAACAAGGGGCAGATGTTTGGCGACTGGATCGGGCGCCAGGCCAAGGGCGGCCAGGCGTGGCTCACCTATCACTTCAGCGGCAACGAGTGGGTCCAGGTGGGGGCGCGCAATCAGAAGGACACCACCTATTTCATCAACGGCGGAACCACGCTGAACGACATCAACTTCCAGGTGGTCAAGCGCATCGGCAAGGACCTTGAGGTCAACGGCAACTTCGCCTTCGAGCACTGGAATGCGCCCATCTACAACACCGGCAACGCGGTTTACCCCTCCAGCACGCAAACCGTGACCACCACCACCATCCAACTGACGTGGTTTCCGAAAAACAAGCTGAGCTTCTAGGACGGCAATGTGTTGGTTCGGCCCCCGTATGGCTATTCGGCGAAGACCTCCGCCAGGGCCGCAAGAGTGGCGCTGAGATTTGCAGGGGCGATGGCCCCGGCGCGCTTGACGAGCCGGGTTTTGTCGATGGCGCGAATCTGATCGAGCAGGATGAGCCCCTCTTTGCCGGCATGGCGGACGGCAATGCGGAAGGGCGCCGGGCGGCTCCCGGTGGTCATGGGCGCAATGATCGCCGTGCGCAGATGGTCGTGCATCTCGGGCGGAGAGATCACCACGCAGGGACGGGTCTTTTTGATCTCGCTCCCGACCGTGGGATCGAGATTCACCAGCCAGATCTCGCCGCGCTTTACCACTTCAGTTCCGCGTCGGCTTCATTGGCAATGTTGGGCAGCACCAAAGCATCGTCACCGGCGGCGGCCAGTTCCCTGCTGGCCTCGGCCCACCCGGCGCGCGCCGCGGCCTCGGGCCGCCGCAGCACCAGCGCATCGCCTTCCACCCGCATCTCCGCCTGATCCTCCAACCCTATCTGCTTCAGCAGCGGCTTCGGAATCAGCACACCCTGCGAGTTGCCCATTCTTCGGATGGTTGTCAGCATCGCCCCTCCATGTAATAACAATGTTAGCACGGAATTGCGGGTCGACGATCTGCTGACTGCATAGGTCGTCGAAGCGAGAGTAGATTCTTACCGTTTCATTCGTAAATAAGAATACTTCAACATTTGTCATGCGGCTTGGAGCAGTTGAAGGATGTTTTGGATGGAGTGATCGGCTTTGTGGTAGGCGGATTCGAGCTTGCTGTCTGGCCGCGGGGCGACAGCGGGTTGATGGTGAAAGAGGCTGTTGGCGAGAGGGCCGCAG
>DATNHL010000255.1:0-2397 GCA_035604995.1 Occallatibacter sp.
TTCATAGACATTCTCGCTTTGTTCCGGCGATTTTGGTGTTTTTTTGGCGTTTTCCTCTGCCGGACTTTCTGTCCCAGCGTCCAGCCCCACGACCTTACTCAGTTCCTCGGCCGCGCGGTCGTCCGCCGCACGCGTAGGGGCGGTTCGCGAACCGCCCCTACCCAGGCGTGCATGTTCTTGGCGCAGGGTCAGGATAATCCTCACCTTGCGGTCAATCGAGCGGTCCAGCGCCGCTTCCTGCCGCAGCAGCATCTCCCACGTCTCCCCCGCCGGAGCCAGGCAGGCGTCCCGCTCGATCGCGTCCTTCTCTTCCTGCACCTGCATCTCCTCCTCGAACGCCGCCTGCACCGCCGCGATCTCCTCCTCCAGCAGGCGCAGCAGTTCCCGCCACAGCACCTCCACATTCGCCTCACCGCCCATTTGGTCCAGGACCTCGTTTAGCCGTTCCTGGTCGTTCTTTGCCTGCCAGTAGGCCCGATTGCCGAACATCAACATCAGTCGTTCAAGCCGCGCCGGCCGCCAGCCCGGGGCTGTCCCCAGAAAGTTTTGGATCACGCGATGCTGCATCGGCGTGACAATCCCCTGCCTGAGCTGCTCGTGGATCGCCTCCAGCCGCGAGAGTTGCTGGCGCAGGCGCGCGCAGGGCTCGGCGGGCACGGCCAGTTTGGGGTCGGTGGCCAGGGAACTCGAGGCATCGAAGGTGGCAGCAGCGATCTGGTCGCGGCGGGCGCGTTGCCGCTCCTCTTCTGCCTGGAGAGCGCGGCGCATCAGGCCCGTCACCATGCGCTCGATGCGGTTGCGCCGCCAGTAGAGCCGCGCCAGGTCTTCGGTCTGCCGGTCCCAGAGCGCGTCGCCGGGGCCGTAAGCGGTCGCCAGATCGCGCTTCAGGGCCGCGTAGCGCTCGGGGTCTTCCCCCAGCGCCCGCATGACGGCGGCATCGTTTTCGGGCGCGGCATCACAGCCGTGCTGGAGCGCGTTCATTCTCAAGCGCTGCTTTCCGGCCTCGCTGCGGGGCCCGGTGGAGCGCTGCGAATTGTGCCGAGCGGCATCGAGCCGCTGGGGAGTAAGACAAGTAGATTTGCGTAAGGACATAGTAACTCCGTGAATTGGAAAGTTGGAAGCAGGGGCGGCAGGCGAGCCGTCCCCACGAGAGATGAGACGGACGTTCACAGACCTTACAGCCTACCAGAAGGAGGAAGATTTGTCAAGTATCAAACAAGTTACAACCATCCTAGGCATCACTGGGTAGGGCAAGCCCTACCCCTACAAGCTGTAGGGGGACGGCTTGCCGTCCCCTGATCGTGCAAGTTGCTGGGCTTTGATAGGGTCGGCTCGCGAACCGCCCCTATGCCGGACCGCGGATGCGCGCGGCCGGCGCAGGGCGAAGCCCTGTGTTGCGTGGAACCGGAATGAACCGAGACCGCAGAGCTGCGCTCTGCGCGACCCGCGATTTTATTCTTGAAACCCGGTGCAGTGTTTTGGCCGGACACGATTCAGCGCCGATAAGCTGAATCCCCTAATAAACTTCTGGTTTTCGTAAAATCAGGAGAAAGTACTATCAGATTGGCCAACTTGGTGTAATGAGCGGCCATCTTCTTCGCAGCCAAGGCGGCCTTTTCTTCATTCTCAGCGAGATGCTCGTACTGTCGTTTCAGTTCGCGAACCGAGGCTGAGTCAGATTCCGAAGTCGCCGCCATCTCTCGATAGATCGCGACGATGCGACGGCACGACTGCTCCAAAGCTTCCTCCTGTAAAGCCAAGTCCTTGACCAGAGACGCTGCCTCGCTTTGAGTTAGCGCGGGCTCGCCGCTGGACGACTGCTGCGACAGGGTGAGGCATGGACAGGCGAACAGGAGCGCCGAAAAGAGAATTGCTCGGTGGAATTGCAGTTTCATTTTGACCTCCTAATCACTGAATCTGTCGGGCCTGGGTGAAAAGTTGGGCCACCATTTCCTCCAAGCCGGACCACCGGGATTACCTCATCCCGCGCTGTTCTTTCGGCACGCCGAAGACTGAATCGATGGATGCTTTGCCCTGCCGGTAAACAGCTCGCTCCTCCGGGCGGCGCAACTTTTGCCTGCGGATTAGCGGAACCCCAACTTGTTTAGACTACATCATGTTATATGTGCCGATCGCATACATAATATGAGTCTCTACCATAAAATCTGCTTATATTGTTTGGCCTGGCGCGGCGAAATCGCAATTGCGGATTCTGAATTCCGCGGGTGGCGCATGCGGGCTGGCGGAGAACGTTGTGAATCTCAGGTGGTGCGTACGAGCACGCAGGTGAGGTCGTTGTGCTGGCGGGGGGCCGTTTGCACGACGACGAAGGAACAGGCAGCCGGATCCTCGCCAACCAAGGGGCGACGAGGCTTCCCCCTCCGAGTTGCCGGGCTT
>DATNHL010000256.1:0-2214 GCA_035604995.1 Occallatibacter sp.
GCGTACTGCCGTCCAGGTTAAAGCTGTAGCCGGTCGGCATGACGAAGGCCACTACCGGCCGCGGTACGCCGATCGCTTCCATCGCTTCCATGGCGCGCGGCAGGGCGGCCTCCGAACTCGAGGTTCCAAAGGCAATGGAAACCGGCTCCGCCACCGCCGCAATGAACTTCTTCAGCGGCACCCGCGCCAGCAGCGCGACCGGCAACAGCACTCCAAGAATGAAAACCAGCAGCGCCACGTAGAGGGTGAGCAGCAGCTTGGCGAGGTTGAACAGGACACCCATGCCGGTGCTGCCCACCGTATAGGCGATGGCCGCGCCCACGCCGAGCGGAGCGAAGTACATGACCAGATTAGTGAACTTGAACATCGTCTCGGAGAGGCTCTCGGCAAGGTTCAGCAGCGGCCGACGACGCTCCTCGCGCACCATGGCCAGCGCGATGCCGAACAGGATGCTGAACACGACCACTTGGAGTATCTGGCCTTCCGAAACGGACTTCGCCACGTTCTCGGGGAAGATATGCAGGATGGTTTCCGTGGCAGAAAGCCTCTGGACCTGGAGTGTCTCGCCGCTGGGCGGCGGCAAATGTACCCCTGCGCCGGCCTTGCTGAGGTTGATGGCCGCGAGTCCGATGAACAGCGCAAAGGTGGTGACCGCCTCGAAGTAGACAATCGCCTTTACGCCCATGCGCCCCACCTTTTTGAGGTTGGAGTGCCCCGCGATTCCGCTGACGAGCGTGCCGAACAGCAACGGGGCTATGATGCAGCGGATGAGCCGCAGAAAAATCATGCTGAGGAGGCGCAGGTGGAGAGCTGCGCTGGGCCAATCGTGACCCAGGACCGCGCCCGTGATCATGGCCACCAGAATCCAAGTTGTCAGGGTGCGCTTGATAAGCGCGTAGAGCACCAGCGTGGCGATCGAGATCCAGCGAAGTGCGAGAAGCAATGCGGAGGGTAGCGGAGTCAGATATTGACCCGCGACGCTTAGAGCCGCGGCTGACGTGAAGCCTGCGAGGGCCAGGAAAAGGATCTTGTTTCTCATGCTACCAGGGGTTGGATTATACTGCCGGGGGCCAAGGACGCACAATCACACGCAATCTCGAACCCCCGTGGCACAGGCACTCTTGCCTGTGATCGGGCCGAGTGAAGCTATCCGAACGCACAGGCAAGAATGCCTGTGCTACTTGTTCACACCTGGACGGCGAAGGTTGTCTCGGCGCGAATAACGGGGCGGTAGAGGGTGTCTCTTTCGAAGGGTTCCTGGCCTGCTTCCCGGATCAGGCGGATGATCTGCCGGCGGGTCATGGCCTGGGGTGTTCGCGCGCCGGCATCGTGATAGATCTTCTCTTCCACCACGGTTCCATCCAAATCATCGGCCCCGAAGCGCAACGCCACCTGCGCCACGCGAGGCGTCATCATGATCCAATAGGCTTTGATATGCGGGAAGTTGTCGAGCAGGAGGCGCGCCACGGCCACGTTCTTTAGATCCATGAAGCCGGAAGTCTCGGTGTGGGAGACGAGTTTCCCCAGTTCGGTGTTGGCAGGGTGAAAGGCCAGCGGGATGAAGGTTTGAAACCCGTGGGTCTCGTCCTGGAGGTTGCGCAATTGCAGCAGGTGGTCAACGCGATCCTGCGAAGATTCGATGTGCCCGTAGAGCATCGTGGCGTTGGAAGGCATTCCGAGCTCATGCGCGATGCGGTGCACCTTGAGCCAGGTGTAGGCGCCGATTTTATGGTCGCAGATGACCCGGCGCACTGCCGGAGCAAAAATCTCCGCGCCCCCGCCGGGCAGCGAGCTGACTCCCGCCTCCTGGAGCTTCACGAGAACGTCGCGAATGGGCATTTGCGTGATGTGCGAGAAGTAACCGATCTCGACAGCCGTGAAGGCCTTCAAGTGGACGCTCGGAAACCTCTCCTTCAAGCCACGCATCAGGTCCAAGTAAAACTGGAACGGCAGGCCGGGATGCAGGCCGCCCACGATGTGAAATTCCGTTACAGCCTCCGACCAGCCTTCGCCGGCAATGCGAAAGGCTTCTTCCAGGGCCATGGTGTAAGCGGCAGGCGCCTCGGGCTTGCGGCCGAAGGCGCAAAGCTTGCAACTGGCCACGCACACGTTCGTCGGATTAAGGTGCCGGTTGACATTGAAATAAGTCCGCTTCCCGTGCAGCCGCTCGCGGACGTGGTTGGCCAGGTAGCCGAGGGCGAGCAGGTCGCCGGA
>DATNHL010000257.1:0-10225 GCA_035604995.1 Occallatibacter sp.
GGCAGCCGATGTTCGAGACTAACGGGCAAGAGTTTTCAGAACCCGCCATTTAAGCGGAGTGGCGCGGGAGCGTTTCCCCGCGGGCTTTTTCAAGCGCATCGGGCTCGGGTAAGCTGGAGTTTGCTGTGAATCTTCGAGACAGCAAAGAACGAGGCCCGGTGGAAGCAATCGAAGAGAGCGAGGCGGGATTCCTGGAGCTGCGCCAGGTGAATGTTGCGCGCGGCGACCGCGTGGTGCTGCACGAGGTCAACCTGACCATCCGCACCGGCGAGCACGTGGCCATCCTGGGCCCCAACGGCTGCGGCAAATCTACGCTGATCATGGCCATGAGCTGCCAGGTCTACCCCATGGTCAAGCCGGGAATGCTGGTCCGCATCTTCGGCCGCGAGCGCTGGGATCTGACCCGGCTCCGCCAGCACTTCGGCGTGGTCGGCGCGGAGCTCCCGGGCGAGCGCACCGCCGTCACCAACGGCCTCGACGCAGTCACCGCCGGCTTCTTCTCAGCGTCGACCCTGTGGCCCAATCTGCATGTAACCCCGGAGATGCGCGAGCGCTCCTGGGAGGCCCTTGAGCGCATGGAGGCCACGCACCTAGCTGAACAACTGGTGGGCGAGATGTCGGCCGGAGAGAAGCGCCGCATCGTCATCGCCCGCGCGCTGGTGCACAGGCCGAAGCAACTGCTCCTCGACGAACCGTCGAATGCCCTCGATATGGCCGCGCAGCGCGAACTGCGCGAAACGCTGCGCCGCCTGGCGCAGGAGGGCACCGGCCTGGTCCTGGTCACGCATCACCTCGGCGATATCTTGCCGGAGATTGAGCGCGTCATCCTGATGCGCGCCGGGCGAATCGTGGGCGACGGCCCGCGCGAAGAGCTCCTCACCGAAGCGCGACTCACCGAGCTCTTCGACGCCCCCGTCCGCATCGGCCGCGATGAGCAGTGGCTGCATAGTTGGTGAACGGGCAGTCGCGCTGCCCCTTCTAAGCCCCCGCGAAAGCAGAAAAGGCCTCTACGCTGCGCCCACCCCCGCCGCCTCGCGGTCTCCTTCGTAGAAGGTCCAGGATTTGTCGAAGCCGCCCACAGGTCCGGGCAGCGGGCTGTCATCCTGGTGGACCCAGTGGTAGTACTGCCCAAGTTCGTTGGTCAACTGCGCCTCCTCGCGCTTCTCGTGAGCCGTGAGTCTCTCCAGGTAGCCCCGGTCGCGCTCCAGCGTGGCCAGCGGAGTAGCCTCCAGATGGTCTACCGCGCATCGAAGCGTATAGCAGGCAACGCGATTGCAGACCGAAGTCAGGTGGCGCAGATAAGCACGTTGGGCGGGCGACACACGGTTTCGCCTTGGCAGCTGCAGGGCGGCCTCGAAGTTCAGCCCCCTGAGCATGTGGCAAAGTCCCTGGTTCGTGAAATTCCTTTCGTAGAAGGCCGCAATCATCCATTCGTAGAAAATATCCAGCTTGGGGTCGAGGAACTTGTAATCCGGCTCGAAGGGCGTACCCAGCATGCGGCCCTCCGCCTCCAATCTGCGCTTGACCGGAGTGCCGGCGTAAGGCAGCATGCGGCAAAACGGCGCCACCGTCCAGCCGTCGCCGATGAACTCTTCAAGGAATTTGATGTTCTGGCGAATGCTGCGGAAAGTCGAAAAGGGGTCCACCATCATGAATCCGAAGTCGAACGAGAGGCCAAG
Source organism: Occallatibacter sp. (assembly GCA_035604995.1). Classification (GTDB taxonomy): domain Bacteria; phylum Acidobacteriota; class Terriglobia; order Terriglobales; family Acidobacteriaceae; genus Telmatobacter. The sequence goes on from DATNHL010000257.1 coordinate 1,680, forward strand.
CTTTTTCAGAATCCGCCCGGCCCGCAGGTGCGACTCAGGCTTCATCCGCTTGTTCATGTTGACCAGGCCCTCTTCATCGCCCGACTCGACGCCCATATACACATGGGTCAGCCCGCCGGCCATGAGCCGCTTGAGAATCTCTTCGTCGATCTCGTCGGAGCGGCAGCTGATCTTGAAGGCCAGCTCTCCGGCGAACCCCGCGGAGGCAATGTGATCCGCGATCTCCATAGCCCACAGCTTGGCGTTCTTCCCGCCGGCCAGAAAATCGTCGTCCTGAAACAGGAAGATGGGGACCTTCCGGTTCACATGCAGATCGAGCATCTCGTCGGCCACCTCGCGCGGACTGCGCAGACGGCGCAACGGGCCTCCCTGGCTTTCGTAGAACGGCCGAATGCTGCAGAAGGAGCAATCCCACGGACACCCGCGGCTACCCAGAACCGAAGCGGTCGGCATGGGGTGGCCCTCATAGTCGATCGACCTGCGATCGGGCCGCGGCAGGATGTCCAGGTCCTCAACGACCTTTGCCAGCGGCGCAACCACGATCTGCCCCTCGTCTGAGCGAAACGCGATCCCCGGCAGGGTACGCCAGTCGGCGCCGGAGCTAAGACAATGCAGGATCTTCACCAGAGTCATCTCGCCATCGAAGCGCACCACGGAATCAAGGCCTGGAGTCCGGCTGAGAATCTCGGTCGGCTCAAAGCTGGCGTAATGGCCGCCCATGGTAAAGTGGCCGGTCACGCCCCCGTCGCGCAGCGCCTTGATCACGCGCCCGAAGTCCGGCGCCATGTATTGAAAGATCAGCGAGAACCCAACCACATCCGGTTTCTCATGCCGGATACGCCGGAGGATGATCTCCGGGTCCGCGCCGTAGGTCATGATCGAGGCCTCATGCCCCGATGCATTGACGGCCGACATCAAATACCGCAAGCCAAGATTATCCTGGTCCTGAAAACCAAGAAGAAGAACCTTCCGCGGCCGGTCGTTCTCGCCAATGACCGGAATCTTGACTGCATCGTTTGAGAGGATCTGCATCCGCGCACCATCCTTCCGAGTAGACAGATTTTCCATCGTTGCCCTGCGAAGTTCGAATGCGCAGAGCCAGGGGAATATCGAGCAGACAAGTACTTACACAGCGCCGCGGCGCAGCAACGAACTCACACGCTGCTTCAAAGCCGGCGGAGCAGGTTCTCCGTGAATTTCACCTGGCTGTCGAGGGTCTGGGGCCTGTCCGAGTGCGGCTCCCGCCCCTCCATAGCATCAGGGGAAAATGCTCTGGAGAACCGGTCCAGTTATATGGCAGGGTAAGTCAGCAAAGGTCGAGTGATTCGGCAACCACACCGCTCAACAAACTCTTTGCCCGGGAAAGGTCAGCCGTCCCAACTGGGCCGGCCTTGCACCAACCCTGCCTTTGGTCTAACTCTCCTCTTTCAGTTTTGCCATTTGCGCCGTAACTTGTTCCTCAATCGACGCAAGACGGGCCTTTTGGGCATTGATCGCGTGCAGCGTGCTCTCTAGCTGATCCGCAGGAAGCCGGCTATAGTCCACAGGAGCTGGATCGCCGATCGGCCAATGCACCGGCGGCCGGTAACCGCCCCCTCCATAAATCGGCCATGGCCCGGGATCTGCATAAATGCGGCTGTAGTCGATGGGCGCTGGATCGCCAATCGGGCCGCGGACAGGGGGCCGGTAGCCGCCCCCTCCATAAACCGGCCAAGGACCGGGATCTGCATAAATGCGGCTGTAGTCAATGGGCGCTGGATCACCGATCGGACCGCGGACTGGCGGCCGGTAACCGCCCCCTCCATAAATCGGCCAAGGCCCCGGATCTGCATAAACTCGGCTGTAGTCGATGGGAGCTGGATCGCCTATCGGCCAATGGTATGGCGGCCGATAGCCGCCCCATCCACCACCCCACCAGGGTGGAGCCGGGGGATCGGCATAAACCGGGATATGGGGAACAGCCGATGGCTGCGCATGGGCGGCTTCCAAACGAGCTACACGGGCCTCGAGCGCTTTGACGGCTTCACTTTCGGTCATATTTCCTCCCTCCGTTTTGTTGGGAAAAACAGATTCGCAATGGTTTCACCCAACTTAGGCAGTGTCAAGGACAAAACAAGAAGGATGGTCGGTCAAATTGAAATGCGCTCGGCCAGGGAGCAATGAAGTCGGAGCGAACGGGCCCGAACTGACTGCTGGCACGCAACAGGGGCAGGACCTGTTACCCGAAACACTTCCAAATGTCCAGTAAGGCGAACACAAATGCGACGCCTACCCAGCCCCACGCTATTCGCTCAATCGTTCCCTCGTCGACAATACCAAACAAATCCTTTGCCAGATCAGGGATCCAGTTATCTACCACAGCTTTCAATCGCGTACGGAATTTTCCAAGATTGCGATTGCACCTCCACATTACAGCGACATAGCCGGCCAAAATTCCTACCGCGAATCCCGTAATCGTAAGTTTTTGCCAACACCTTCCCGCGTGGCTTTGACTGAATGTGGCGACGGCTACAAGGCCGAGGACGGAAAAGTTGGTTGCCTGCCACTGACGCGATTTCAAATCCGCAATGTTTTTGGATGCATCGGTGAAAGCAAGCTTGGCAGCTTCGTCTGGCTGAATTCTTGGATAACCCATTCCGCTGGCTCCCTTCGTCCTCGGTTGTACCCTGAGTCCCTTGTTGCGAAACCATGCTAACAGTATCCATACCGTTCAAAGTGACCCACTGGCACAAGAAGCAATTCGACAGGAAGGAGGATCGCCGGGTAAGCGGTTGAAAAATCTGAAAATCAAGAAGAGGAGTTTCGTGGGAGGGTTACAAACTCATGCGCATCTGCGTCATGGCCGGAGAGCCTGTTCACTGTGTGAGTCAACCCTTTGCGCGCGCTGCAACCACCCGCATGGGATGAATCTCATAGCGGTTCAGCCCCTCGAGTACCGATGGGTCGTTTTCGCCAAACCGCCTTGCCTCTGCTTCATCCTCGACCTCCAGAATCCCCAGACCGAATGCGGCGCCCGGAACGAAGACCGGGCCGTACGCGAGGATGCGGCCGGCGGCGAAATGTTTAGCCCAGTACACGCCGTGCCGCTCCATCAATGCGGCTTCATTCGCCGTAATGTCAGCGGGGAAGGTTGGCCGAGGCGGAATCAGCCGGAAGAAGTAGTGTTGCTTTTCCATGGCTCGAAATTCTACAGGGTTGTGTTACCATCCGGGCAACTGGCTTCCCCTCAAGCCAACGCGGAGGTACATCATGAGCGATTACACAAGACGGGAATTCTTGAAGACCGGGCTTGCCGCAGGTGCGCTGGCAGGCGCCGCAACCCTTCCGCTTGCAGCGGAGCGAAAAACAGCTACCGATTGGGTCACGCTGGGCCGCTCCGGGGTGAAGGTAACCCGGTTGGCGTTCGGCACCGGCACGATGAGCGGCCAGGTGCAGGCCAGGCTTGGCCAGCAGGAGTTTACGCGCCAGGTCAGGTACGCGTACGACCGCGGCATTCGCTTCTTTGAGACCGCCGAGTCCTACGGCGAGACGCCGCGCATGCTGGGCATTGCTCTCAAAGGCCTTCCGCGCGAGAGCTACCGCATCATGCACAAGGTCACGACCGATCAGGACGTCGATCCCCACGCCAAGCTCGACGAGTTGCGCAGGGTGGTCAACACCGACTACCTCGACATCATGCTGCTGCACTGGCAGCACACCTCGAATTGGCCCGCGGAAACGGCGCGCTGGCAGGATGCGATTCTTGCGGCCGAGCAGAAGAAGGCCATCGTCAGCCACGGCGCCTCCGTGCATGGCCTGCCGGCGCTGCGCCAGGTCCCCGGCAACAAGTGGCTCGACGTGGCCATGATCCGGGTGAATCACGTCGGCACCGACATGGACGCTGAAGCCTACGACACCGGCGGCCTTGGCAATGTCAGCGAGGTCGTGCGCCACGTCCAGCAGGTGCGCAAGGAGGGCATGGGCGTCATCAGCATGAAGCTGATCGGCCAGGGCACGTTCAACCGCGAGGACCGGCAGAAGGCGATGCGGTTTGCCTTTCAGACCGCGGGCGTGGACTGCGTCACGGTCGGCTACAAGAGCACGGCGGAGATCGACGAAGCCCTCGAGAATCTGAACCTGGCGCTGGGGTAAGAAACTGTTCCCGTGTTGAAAAATTGACTTGCCGGCCCTGTAGCGCCATCAAAAACGGCCCTTGACGGCGCGGCGGCGTTCAAAGTACTTTGACCTTACACGGGAAAGGAGGTTGATCCAGCCGATGAAGAATGATTGTTCCAGTTGTATCGTACGTGAGGTGACTGAGGCCTAGGGCATCGCGCCCCAGACCCCAGGTAAGCCCCCGCGGAAGCATCAACCGCCGGGCCACTGGCACTCGCGGCAGCGCGATGGCCTTAGTCCAATCCCAACAGATCACCCAACAGCGGCCTGAGCACTGTGCTCAGGCCGCTGTTGCTTTTTGGGCGCCCGCCCGCGCGCGCTCAGCGGATGTCCGCTGTCCCGTGGTGCAAGTGGGTAATCTTGATCAGGCCGCCCAACGGGCAGATGGTTCACCCGGTTAGCGCAGCATTGACTGGACCCCGGCCGGAAGCCACGCGCTGCTTCCGATCTTCGCCGCGGACCATGGTCGAGTAGCTTACACACAGGCCGAGTCTGGCGCCGGCAGCGGGGCCGGAATGGCTTCAGCGGTTTGACTTGAGCGGCTTGAGCGGATTGCTCAGGCCGCTCAAGTCTTTTCTGGGGCTGCGTTCCGCACCGGTGGTGCGATAGACTTGGACCCGATGCGGGTATTCGGGATCGATTGCGGGACGGAGATTACAGGGTTCGGAGTCGTGGAGTCGGAAGACTCCGGGCGGCAGCCGCGGCTGGTGTTGAAGGCGATGGGAGCCATCCGGTTGAAGAAGGCGTTCTCCACGGCGCAGCGGCTGGAACAGGTTTACCGGGAACTGAGCGGGGAACTGGAGCGGTGGACGCCGGATGCGGTGGCGATCGAGGAGGTTTTCTACTCTGTGAATGCGAAGAGCGCATTGAAGCTGGGCCAGGTAAGAGGGGTGGCGCTGCTGGCCGCGGCCACGCAGAAGCTGCCGGTGGCCGAGTATGCGCCGCTGAAGATCAAGTCGAGCGTGGTGGGATACGGATTGGCAAAAAAGGAGCAGGTCCAGTTCATGGTGGCGCGCCTGCTAGGCCTGCACGAAGTTCCCCAGCCGGCGGACGCGGCCGATGCGCTGGCCATCGCAATTTGCCACATCCATACGGCGCAGACGCTTGCCGCGCAGGGAGCGGGGCGATGAGGGCGGCTTGGCTGGCGCTGGCTGCACTGGCCATGGCGATGCCCGCCCAGGGCAATGCGGGGCCGGTGGTGCAGATGGACTATTCGAATCCGGGGCTGACCCCGTCGCACTGGGTCCTGACCCTCAATCCGGATGGTACAGGCCATTTCCGCTCTGAGCGGGGCAACGCGCCCATGGATGCGTCGGAGGGCTTTGAGCCGGCGAATGTGGACCGCGACATCCAGGTGAGCGCGCAGTTTGCGGGGCGCGTCTTTGAGGCAGTTCGCCAGCGCAGCCGCTTCATTTCAGGGTGTGAGAGCCACATGAAGGTAGCCTTCCAGGGATGGAAGAAGCTGAGCTATAGTGGACCCGAGGGCGCGGGGGAGTGTACCTTCAACTATTCGAAGGATAAGGAGATCGAGTGGCTGGGCGAGTCGCTCGTCGCAGTGGCGGGGGCCATTGTGGAGGGCGCCCGGCTTGAGATTCTGCTCCAGCACGACCGGCTGGGGCTCGATAAAGAAATGGAGTACCTGGTTGAGGCCTCTGGAGATGGCCGGGTGCAGCAGCTTTGCACCATTCGCGGCATTCTGGGGCGGCTGGCCGACGACCCCCAGGTGATGGATCGGGTGAGGAAGCGGGCCAGAACCCTGCTGGCGCGGGCAGATGGATGATGGATAAACCGCCCGGAAACGAAATTTTGGAGTAACTTTGCAAGTAGGGCAGTGTCCAATAGTTAGATGGGCAGCTCCGCGTGGCGAATCGTGGCCAGCAAGCGGAGCGATGGGAAGGCGGCATTCCATGAGCGTCAATAGGCAGAGCGTTGAAAATCGCGGCGGAATGGCCGGGCGGGGTTTGGGCGCCTGGATGCTTGGATTGGCGGCACTTGCGCTGGCGGTGCCGGCTTTGCGGGCCGACGATGCGGGACCGGCGGCGCGGGCGGTGCGGCTGAGCAGCGTGGACGGCCAGGTGCAGCTTTCGCAGGGCAACCAGGTGACAACCGCTACGGCCGTAGCCAATACACCGCTGTTTGAGGGGACAATCGTCACCACCGCGGACGACGGCAGGGCGGAGATTCAGTTTGAAGACGGCAGCGTAGCCCGGCTTTCCCCTAACACTGCGCTGACCCTGGCGGTCCTTCGCGGAACGGGTGCAAGCGGCGAAGCGGAGATCGATCTGAACGGCGGACTGGGCTACTTTGAGCTGCAGGGCGACGGGCAGGCGGGGACGATTCGCGTGAAATTTGGTGACAGCGTGGTCACGGCGAGCGGTTACTCCGTGCTGCGCATCAACCTGGACACCCCTCCGGGAGAGCTGGCTGTTTTCTCAGGCAATGCGCACCTGGAGCGCGGTTCCGCAGTGACGGTGGACCTGCATGGCGGAGAGAGCGTGGCGCTCAACGCGAACGACGCCAGCCGCTATACGCTGAATGAGACCATCGAGCCGGATTCGTGGGATTCGTGGAACTCCGATCGCGACCAGGCTTTGACGTCGGCGGCCGCGACCGCCACAGGCGCCACCAAGGACTACGCCAATGGAAGCAATCCCGCGTGGAACGATCTGGATGCGAACGGCAACTGGTACAACGTTCCGGGGCAGGGCAACATCTGGTCGCCCTATGAAGCGTCGAACTCCGGCTGGGAGCCCTACGGCAACGGCTATTGGATGAATTCGCCAGGCTATGGATACATGTGGGTCTCGGGGGATGCGTGGGGTTACTTGCCCTACCAGTGCGGCATGTGGAACTGGTATGACAGCTTTGGCTGGGGCTGGGCGCCGGGTTTCGGCGGTTGTAATCCTTGGTGGTTTGGCGGCATCTACTATGGTCCCAATATCGGCAGGGGTTTTGGCGGGTACCGGCCCCCGATGCGCCCGCATCCGCCCAGACATCCGTTCGGCGGCACAGGCTTGATCGCCGTTAACCGTCGTGTAACGGGCATTGGCGGAACGCTGCCGAATCGGGATAAGACAAGCGTGGTGACGATTGCCGGGCATACGGTCCTGCCGCTGCATCCGCTGAGTTTGCGGCCGCAGTACGACCACTCGGCATCGGGGTTTGTCAATCGCACCGTCGTGACCAATGTCGGCGGAGTCCCGGCAACAGGACAGCCGCGTGGCCCAGCGTCGAGCTTCGTTGCAGGCCGGCCGGGGAGCGCGCCCGCGTTGGGAGCCAGGAACTCGGGCGGCAGCCAACATAGCGCCTCAGCCGGTTCCGCGAGCCATGCATCGAGCGGCGGCGGGGCTCCCCGCACCAGTGGTGGTGGCGGAGGCGGCTTTAGTGGTGGCAGCGGAGGTGGCGCTTCCCACGGTGGCGGAGGCGGTGGTGGTGGAGGCTCTCACCACTAATCCGATTCGCATCACAACAGCTTGAGTCTTACCTCGGAACAATGGCCGCGGTCTGGGAGCTTGCACGAGAAGCTTCCTCTTCGCGGCCATTTTCTTGTAAGTGCGTTGATGCCTGGGTAAGTTAGCCGCGCTTACTCCTGAGCTAATCGCTTCTGAGTTGTGAGGTTCAATCGTAGAATTCCGGTGACGTTTTGAGCGATCGCCACTGCTCGCCGTCATGGCCACAGACGACGAGTGCAACGCTCTCTCGCTCGACGATCTCAAGCAGCTTTCGTGTGCTTGCGCGGAGCTGCTCTTCGTTCTCGTCGTTTGGCCAGGCTTTGCGCTCGGGAGTGAAGAGTCGCTGCATCATGACGGCGTCGATGGCCAGCAGCACCAGGCCGATGCGGGGCAGACGGACCAGCACCGATTGATGGCCGGTACAGTGGCCACTCGTCTCAAGGAGCAGGAGGCCGGGCAGGATCTCCGCGTCGCCCTCCACGAGCCGGTAGCGCAGCGACGGATGGTCCCAATGGGCGCGAGCAGCCGCAAAGCGCGGATGGCCCCTGCGAGCGGCGTCAAAGTGACTGCTCTGAACAATGAACTCTGCGTTGGTGAAAGCATCGTGATAGCCGCAGTGGTCGATGTCGAAGTGCGTGCAGATCACCATAGCGATATCTTCAGGGCGCAGGCCGAGGGCGCCGAGCTGTTCGATGACGTTTGTTTCATTCCTGGCTGGCGGCGCATTCGTGGGCATCGCGTCCGCGGCCATTCCAGTGTCGATGAGAATGTTGCGGCCGTCAGCGAGTACCACCAGGTAGCAGCCTAGGGCCTGTTAACACTTATAGGACGGCAGCGACGGGAGCGGATTTTTTCGAGGTCAAGGAGCGAGGAGCGCAATGTACTCGACGTACTTCAGCGACGAGGGACGCAGAGATCGGGAAAATCCGCCCCGTCCCT
>DATNHL010000258.1:0-6975 GCA_035604995.1 Occallatibacter sp.
ATGCGGCCACCCTGGGCACGCTGAACGGCGGCGGCGGCCTGTACATCGACGTGGGCGGATTAGCTACGAAGGACAAGTATCACGCCTGGCTCTCGGGCGGACCGCGGCAGCTTTCCATTGCCGGATTGCAGAACAAGCTCACCTGGCTGATCGAGCTGACCACGGTTTTCAAAAAGAGCCAGTAGGGGAGGATTCATGGCGGTACTCGACGGCGTGAAAAACGCCTTCATCAACAAATTGCTCGAGCACGTGCTCGACGGCAACAAGGGCTCGAACATCCTGGGCATCATCATCACCGGGATTCTGGCGCAGCATATCGACTACACCAAGGCCATCGCCGGCTTCCAGTTCACCAACGCGGACAATGCCGCGGAATCCGCGAAGCTAATAGGGACCGTGGTGGTCGCCGTCTTCGCCTATTTCGTGGGCAAGAAGAAAACGGCGGTGCCGGCGTGAACGAAATCCTCACGGCCCTGCTCCGCAAAGAAGGGGTCATGCTCCTGGTGATCCTCAACGGCTTCGTCCTGGACCGCACTTTCCTGCGCCGTTGGAACACGGCGCATGTTCTCGGGAGCAACCCTCTTGCGCTGGCTATCGCTGTTGGTCTTGGCCTGCTCGCTTTCGCTCTCGCTTAGCGCCCAGACGTTGAAGTACGATCTGGCGCTGAAGCACTGGGGAGAGTTCTACTTTCCGGGGCAAGACTGGCGCTGGTTCCGCGCCCAGGCAATCGCCGAATCCGGGCTCAATCCCTCGGCGCATTCGCCGGTAGGCGCCATCGGCATCATGCAGCTCATGCCCGAGACCGCCAGGGAGCTGGGCGTCGATCCGCAAGATCCCGAGAGCAACATTCGCGGCGGCATCAAATACGACCGGCAACTCTGGACCGGGTGGAAGCAAGCCCCGAATCCCCAGGAGCAGCGCAACCTCACCTTCAGCTCTTACAACGCCGGCCCTGGCAACATCCTCAAGGCCGTGCACCTCGCCCAAGGCCTGCCCGAATGGACTACGGCGCAGCTCTTTTTGCCGCGCATCACAGGCCCCCATTCCGCAGAGACGATTAACTACGTACTCCGGATCAATCGCCTGATGGGAGCGAGCTGATGCCCTGGAGCTTGAAGGACGCCCTCGACAAGACTTCCAAAGCCAACACGCCCTCGAAGCAGCGGCAGTGGGCTCACGTTGCTAACTCAGTTCTGGCTCGCACGGGGAACGAGGGAAGCGCGGTGCGCCAGGCCAACGGCGTGATCAAGAAGCGGAGCCGGAAGAAGAAGTGAGCCCCCAAGTCGTCATCGCCGTAACCTGCCACTGGTGCTCGAAACCCCGGGCCCCCTGGGTGATCCACCAGCTCGCCACGGGACAAGCGATCTGCGACTACTGTTTCGAGTGGCATAAACACGCCCTCGACTTTCTCGGGGGAGCAATTCCTATCGGCTGCCAGCAGTGCCAGCGCACCTGGGAGCAGCTCCAGGCCAGCGCTGGCGAACAACTAAGCATGTACGTGGTGCCCAAGGATGGATTGCTGCAGATGCTCTGCGCCCTCTGCGCTGAAGACTATCTGCCGAAGCGCAAGGACCTCTACAGAGGCACCAAGTTTGGAAAGGAAACCCTCAACCTATGACTCCGACCCCTCCCGCGACTACCATTTCCGCGACTCCGCCGCCTGGCGCCACGCCCCCAGCAAGCGGGGCACCCGCGGGATCTCCCCAGGCCGGTGCTGTACCCAGCGCCGCAGATCTCGCGGCTCTAAAACAGCAGCTCGACGATCTGAAGCTCAGCTCCGCCGAGCAGGCGCGCGCGATCCAGTTCTGGCACGACCAGGCGCTGAAAGGCGGGAAGCCCGACAAACCGCCGAAAGAGGAAGAGCCCGAGCAGGACTTACTGGAGCTCATCACCACCAAAGGAGAGAAAGGCCTCGACGCCTGGAACAAGAAACGCGGCTACATCCGCGGCGAAGAAGTGGACGAAAAGATCAACCGCCGCGTCTCCCAGGTCCAGAAGGAAACGGAGCTGGTCGAGCGCTATCCCGATCTCAAAAACCAGAAAGGCGAGTTTTTCCAGGCCACCGCCCAGCACTACGGCAACCTGAAAAAGGAAGGCGTACCCGAGTCCGTCGCCATGGAGATGGCCGCAGACCGCACTTACCTGGAATTTCTCCAGAGCGGCAAGGCCAAGACGCCGCAGCAACAGGCCGACGAGAAGAAGGCCCAGAAAGAAGCCGACCGCCTGGCGCGCATCAGCGCCCAATCGGGAGAGCGTGGCTCCCGCCATCAGGAAGCCTCGGAAGACGACGACGAGCTCAGCGAAAACGACAAGACAGCGATCCGCCACATGTGCGACGCGCTGGACATTTCGATTGAGGAAGGCACGAAGAGGTACATCGCCCGAGCCAAGGCCGGCGTCAACGTCATGCCGAAGCTCGGCAGGGGAGGCCGCTAATAAATGGCACAGGCACAGAAACCCAAGCGCAAGCTCGGCCCCGCGGAGCTGGGGCAGCACAGAGCCGCCAGCGCGGTGGACGCCTCCAACGCGCAGATCCTGGCGGATCGCCAGAAACGAATTGATGCTCAGAGAAAAGTACTGCCGGACCTGGGCTTGAAACTGCCGGAGCCCGAACCCGAGCCAGACACTGCCTCGGCCTTCATGGACCAGTTCGACAAGAAAGCGTTCGGCACCGGCGATCAGGCGACCATCACCAAGATCATTTACGGCCCCGATCCGCTGGTGGACAATTCCCCGACGTTCCGCGAGGCTCTCGAAATGTACGGCCGCGAGGACCTGGCGCACGGGTACGAGGAAGCCATCATGAAGAAGGGCGCTTCCGCCATGCCCGATCCGCTGATGGCCAAGGCCATGGAGATCGCCATCCACAAATTCGGACGGGAAGCTATTGCTGCCGCCTTCCGCGATCGCGTTCTGAAGATTCCGTATCGCACGGTGGAGATCGACGCCTCCGACGATCTGGATCCCGAAATCCTGGGCTCCGCAATTCTCGAAGAAACGGTGAAACGCCACCGCAGGCCGGGAATGGAGTACCGCTTCTTTACCCAGCTCTGCGTGGACCGCCTCGGGTGGCGCGGCTACACCCCAGTCAAAGAAAACGGGGACATCGTCAAGGCCGGCACTTTGATGCTGGGCGAGATGCGGCGCGAGAAAGTGGAAGCCCGCCGGCGCAAGCAGCAGGAAATGGCGCGCGAGAAGCTGGAAGGCATCGCCGAGAAATACGAAGCCGGCGCCGAGAACGCCCTGGCTCAGCAGGCCTCCGCAGGCCTCTCTACACAGGGAATCGCTCCTCTGGGGCACGATGAAATTCTGACCGCGACCCATGCCGGCGGAGAAGATCCCGAAGGCTACCTGGGACGATCACGGGCGGCGGGAATCGAGATCGGACGCGAGAGCTAACGACATACTCCAACGAACGGGCGGCGCTGTGCGGCTCTCACGAGCGATAATTCGCAGCGCCGCTCAACAGTCCTCGCTGCTGGAATCAACAGCGCTCTCAGCCCCACGCCTCCGCTCCCCACGCTTGCACAATTGCAGTCCGTACCAACTTATCTTCTGGTTGTCGAATACAGCTTCAGGAGGGGGAATTGGCAAACACTAACAACCCGTTCGGCTTTCTGCCGATCGGCCGCGACGGCGGGGGCCCGCTGGCAGCGGCCCAATACTGCAAAGTCGCGGCCCACACCCAAGCTCTTTTCGTAGGCGACATCGTGAGCAAGTCCGCGGTCTCGGCGGCTCTCACTGACATCGCCGACATCGGCGCAGGCCTGCCGGTACCGGGATGCACCAGCCTGCAGAACGGCACGCCGGGGACTACGCTGTGGCTCGGATCGGTGCTGAACTACGGCGCCGCGGCCACCAACACGCTGCACTGGGTCTTCGATACGCCCGACACCATTCTCATCGGCCAGGGCAACGGCAGCGACTCGCTGACTCAAGCCGCGGTGGCAGGCAAGAACGCCCTCTTCGTCACCGGCGCGGGCAACGCCACGACCAAGAAATCCACCATGACTTTCAACTCCGGCGCACTGCAAACCACTTACGCCAATTCCGACAGCCGGATCCTCAGGCTGCATAACCGCGTGGGCAACGCCGAAGGCGTCTACGCCGTGGTGGAGATCATCATCATCCGCCACGCCAAGGCGCAAGGGAGCGCGGGAGTCTAACCATGCTGATCAGACAATCAATTCCGGACCTCTATCTGGAGTCCATGCTGCCGGCCATCGACGAGGTCGTGCAGGACCGCTACAAGCGGTGGCCTCCGCAGTTCCCGAACTTTTTCAGAATGCGCTCGACCAATCGAGGCATCGAGCAGACCACCGAAATGACCGGCTTCGGCCAGATGGTGGTGGTCCCCGAAGCCGCGGCCGTGCCTTACAGCCAGCCCTACCCGGCCTTCAAGAAGACCTACATCACGGCGCAGTATGGCCTGGGCTTCAAGGTCTCCCGGCTGAGCCGCGACGACGACCGCCACGGGGTGGTCAACAAGTTCGCCGGCGAGCTGGGCGAGTCCGCGCTGGAAACTCGGGAGGTCGTAGCTGCTTCCGTCTTCAACGGCGGCTTCAGCGACACCGGTCCGGACGGCGTGAGCCTGTTCAATACGGCCCATCCTCTGGTGGGACCGGGCGGCGGCACGCAGACCAACCGGCTGAGCTACGCCACCGATCCGGACATGACCTCCATCGGCCTGGCTCTCACCGACATGCGCCAGACGGTGGATCACACCGGCAAGAAAAAGCGCATTCCGCCGGGGCAAGCCATCTTCCCGAGCGGCCTGGAATTCATCGCCGCCACGATGTTGGGAGGCACCGACGCCCCCGACACTGCGAATCGCGCGATCAATCCTTTCCGGCGCCGCAGCGGGCTGCCCTCGTTCGATTCCTGGGCCGTCTGGGACTATTTGACCGACATGCATGCCTGGTACATCCAGGCCGAAGTGTCGCTCACCGAACTGCGCTTCTACGAGCAGGAAGCCTTCAACACCATTCACGATGTCGATTTCGACAGCCGCACGCTCAAAACGGCCGGCTGGATGCGTTTTGCCGTGGGCTACAACGGCTTCTACGGGGTGTACGGAGTCCCCTCCAGCTAACGGATAGCTGGGTGTTAAACTAACCGCGGGGCGGCGCGCGGAATAAGCGCCGTGCCTGGCTCTTACAAAAGTCAGGTCCCGAAAGGAGCAAGACAGTGGGAGTCACCAATTTCGACGTGGTGCAAGCCAACGCCTTCATCGGCAGCCAATGGCTCACCCAGGGCAACACCTTCTTCGTTAAGCCGCGCACCGGCAACGACGCTTTCAACGGCAAGAGCCCGGCGAAGGCTTTCAAGACTCTGGTCAAGGCGCTGAGCGTCTGCACCGCCAACCAGAACGACACCGTGTACCTCTTCTCGGAGGGCAACACCGGGGCCAACACCACCGACTATCAGGCCGCCACCTTGGCGTGGAACAAGGACATGGTCCACCTCATCGGGGTCAACAGCGGGCCGCTCTACTCGCAGCGGGCGCGCATCGCCTTCGCCTCGACGTACGTCACGGCGTCGAACCTGTTTACTCTGTCGGCCAACGGCTGCTACATCGCCAACATCGAATTCTGGGCGGGCGTGGCTTCGGCTCTTCCCACCGGGTGCCTGAGCGTCACGGGGCAGCGCAACCACTTCCGCAACTGCCACATAGCGGGCATGGGCGACACCCACATGGATATCGCCGGGGCCTACAGCTTGCAGCTATCGCATGCCGAGGAGTGCTTCTTCGATGACTGCACCATCGGGCAGGACACTTCGACCTGCGGAGCGGCGGTCAACTCGGTGATTTTATTCGGGACCCAGGCCACGCGGAATTACTTCCGCAACTGCCGCATCATGCTGTACACCTCGCACGCCACCAACTGCGTCTTCCTTTCCGCTCCCGCTGGTTCCCAGGATCGCTACACGACTTTCGAGGACTGCCTCTTCCTGAACGCCATCGACTCGGGCTCGACGCTGCTGACCGCGGCTCTTTCGGTGGTGGCCAACGGCGGCGGCGTGCTCCTGGCGCGAGGTACTTCATTCCGCGGAGCCACCTACGTCAACACCACCGACAGCGGCAACGTGCTCGCCATGGGCGCCAGCCCGACGCATAACACCGTGGGTCTGGCCGTGGCCGTGACGCACGCCTAAAGGGGGCCAGATGCAGAATAAGGCGCTCCGCCGCAACCTGCTGGCCGCCACCATAGCGACGGCAGCCCAGACGCTGACTTCCAAGGTCGAAGAGAACTACTACGGCCGCGGCGTGCGCCTGTACGTCACCATAGCCTCACCCACGGCCACGGGAACCAACGACTCGCTGTACCTCTGCGCCCAGGTGCCGGGGACGGCGACCGTGATTCCCTTGACCGGGTTCATTGCCGCGAACATGCTTTCCACCGCGGGGACTTACGCCTTCGACTTCTACCCGGGGGCCTGGCTGCCTCCGGCGGGGATCGGGGCGGCGGGGCAGCTCCTGGGGACCGCGGGTATCCATCTGCCGATCTCCTGGGCGGTGCAGGCGATCTTCGGTGCCGGCAACCACTCGACCATCACCATCGACGCGGAAGTCCTTCCCTAAACGCCAGCTGGCGAATAACGCAGTATGAAGCGTCTCTTCGCTCTTCTTGCGTTCAGCCTTTTGATTCCGAGCTTTCTTGCGGCCCAGTGCCCGGCGGGCCTGGTCTCGAACGGAGCCGGCGGGTGCGTCGCGCCCATGGACTTCTACGCCGTGGCCTCGCTGCCGCCGGGGACTACCGGCATCACGAGGACCGTGCGGCTCACCACCGACAATTCCTTGTGGCGCGGCGATGGAGCGCTGGCCAACTGGCACCAGATCAGCGTGGGCGTAGCTTCGGATGGCAGCTCGACGTTCCCAGGGCCGGTAACGATAGGGAATACGTTGCCTGTCGGCGCTCCCGCCAACTCTCTGGGAGTCGGAGGGAACCTGTACGTAAGCGGCAACGTCGGCAT
>DATNHL010000259.1:0-2162 GCA_035604995.1 Occallatibacter sp.
GAACCAGGCATTCTGGGCGAAGCGCTCACCAGCGAGCGACTCAGCGCCGACATCATCGCGGATGGTATTCACGTCGCCCCGGAAGTGGTGAAACTTTTCCTGCAGGCGAAGGGCATCGAGCGCGCTGTGCTGATCACCGACGCCACCGCCGCGGCGGGCATGCCTGACGGCATCTACCAACTCGGCCCCCTGCAGGTCGAAGTCAAAAACGGCAAGTGTATGGCGGATGGCAAACTGGCCGGCAGCGTCCTCACCATGGATCGCGCCGTCCGCAACGTAACTCAATTTGCCGGCTGGAGCCTGCAGGATGCGGTCCGCGCCGCGACCCTGAATCCCACAAGCGCTGCCGGCCTGCCACATCAGGGACAGATCACACCCGGAGCGGAAGCCAATCTGGTGGTGCTGAGTCCTGCTGGAGAAGTGCGAAGAACAATCGTTCGAGGCAGAGTGGCTTAATTCGGCTTGCGCTCTTTAGCTTCGGCCAGATAGCGCAACAGCACAGCTTCATCGGCGCGGGTAAGCTGATCGAGGAAAGAAGTATCCACGTTGCCATCTTCTACGGTTTTCGATGCATTCGACTGCCGCAGTTTGTCGCCGAGTTCCGGATCCGTGCTCATCACCTGGGTGTAGAACCACAGGAAGTGGCGCATCTGGTCAAGCGCCTTGCACAAAACCTGGATCGCTTCGGTCTCCGGCAGCGCGCTCAGCGCTTCCATCAATTCCGGGTCGCTAGGCGCCTGCATGGCGGCGCAGTTCAGCTCGCGCTGAATCACGCGCAGGTCTTCGGTAACTCTCATCATCCGCGTATGCAGGTCGTCCATCTGTGGATCGATTCCCGTGGCCATTGAGTCGGTGAATTGTGTCGTTTGAACATCTCATCGGCAACGCGGGGCGGATAGATGTCCCACGATCATGCGCTTTGGTAATTCAGCAATTACTTTGGTCTGGCGACTGATGCCCTGCCGTGGATGGCGCTGAAATCCGCCACTGGCAAGGCTTTTCACGCATTGGTCGAGCGGATCTCCGGCACGCTCACAACCTTGACGCCATGCGCGGGATTCTCCACCGCAGCCAACAGTGCAGTTACCATTTGCTCCAAGGTCACCAGACCCAGGCGCTGCGCACCCTCGCGGGTCTGGGGCACGAGCTCAGCCATTTTGTACATGGGGACGAGCAGATAGGGCCACCAGTGTCCCGGACCCAGCACATACCAGGGCCGCAGGATGGTCGCATTCAGGCCCGCCGCCGCGATGGCCGCTTCGCATTCAGCACGCACCGCGATGTAAGCCTTCATTGCGGGCGCGGGATGCGCTACGCTCAGGTAAACGAAGTGCCGAACGCCCGCCCCCTTCGTCGCGGCCACCGCTCCCAAGCCAGAAACCAAATCCACTCTGCGAAACTCCGCCGCCTTCGCGGGACTGGGGTGCGCCACTCCAACCAACTGCACGAACGTATCCGCCGGAGCGATTTTGTCGGCGTAGCTCGTCCTGTCCAGCGCATTTCCCAGAACCGGGACACAGCCCGAGGGTAACTTCTTCTCCGAGCCGGGACGCGCTAATGCCCGCACCTCGTGCCCGCGCTCCAGAAGTCGCGGAATCAGCTTAAGGCCCATGTACCCGGTTCCTCCGGTAATAAACACGCTACGGCGTTGTCCGCTCATTGAATCTCTCCCCAAGAGTTACGGAAGATCGCCCCCATCGGATTTCCCGTGCATTGTAAGCGAGAACAGACCGTGCAGGGATAGCCGCCCATTCGACTTAGCTCGGAGCAGGCCCTCGGCTGTCCGAACCTGAGCCTGCCCTGAGCAAGCGAAGCGCGCCGAAGGGGCGCATGTTCTCCGACTTCGCGGGGGGACTCGTTAGACCCGCCACAATCTGTGATAAAAAAACGCAGTGACAAAAACGGCAGCGAGCACGCCTCGCCACGAACTCATCCGCGCCATCGGCCGCTGGAGCCTGGTCGCACTGGTGGTGAACTCGATCATCGGCAGTGGAGTCTTCGGCTTGCCCTCGACCGTGGCCGCTCTCATTGGCAACTACAGCCCGTACGCCGTGCTCGCGGCCGGCGCCGGAATGAGCGTGATCATGGGCTGCTTCGCAGAAGTCGCGTCGCGCTTTCAGGAGGCTGGCGGTCCCTACCTCTACGCCCGCGTGGCCTTCGGA
>DATNHL010000260.1:0-11120 GCA_035604995.1 Occallatibacter sp.
GGTCTGATTCTGGAGAACCGGTTGGCGGCGGTGATGGGGGGCAAGGTGGCTCCTGGCGGGCTGGGGGCTGGGCCGCTGGCCGGAGTTGCCCCGTTTATTGAGCAACTGGCGGCGCCGACGGCGACTCCGGGGGGTGGGAGCGCGGCGGCGGCGAGCGGGGCGATGGCGGCGGGGCTGGCGGGGATGGTGGCGTCGATGTCGCGGGGGAAGAAGGCTTATGCGCAGTACGAGAGCCAGTTGAGTGAGGCGATTGGGCGGCTGGCGGCGCTGCGCGAGGAGCTGAAGGCGGCGATCAATGGGGATGCTGCGTCGTATGAGGCGGTGATGAAGGCTTACAAGGCGGCTAGGGAGGCGGGCGACGGCGGCAAGGGGCTGGTGAATTCGGCGCTGAAGGAGGCGGCTGGGGTTCCGCTGGGGGTGGCGGAACGGGCGGCGGAGGTCAAGCGGATTGCGGCGGGGCTGGGAGGGATGACGAGCCCGATGATGAAGTCGGATTTGACGACGGCGATGGCGCTGGCTGGGGCGGCGGTGACCGGGGCGCTGGCGAATGTGGAGATTAACCTTGATTCGATTCAGGGGGGGTCGATTGAGGCCGCGTCGGCGGAGGATGAGGCGTTCGTGAGGGAGATGCGGGGGCGGGCGGCGGGACTGGATGCGGCGTCCGTGGGGCGGATTGAAACAAATGCGGCGAGTTAGCCCCCGCTACGCGAGGTTCGCAAGTTAGCAGGCAGCGCTGCACAGGGCGGCGGGTGCGCGGTTATAGTTTTGGTTATGCGTGCACGACCGTTTTTAACTGCTCTTTGCACTTTTCTTTGCTTTGTTGCGCTGGTTTGCAAGGCTCAGACGGGCAAGCCGGCTATCACTCTGGATGAGTACCTGAACACTACGGAGATTTCTGAGGCGCGGCTGTCGCCGGACGGGACCGCGGCGGTGATTGGGACGGAGACGCCGGACTGGAAGGGGAACACCTTTCGACACGACCTTTGGCTGTGGACGGCGGGGGCGGGACTGCGGCCACTGACGCACTCGGGGAGCGAGGAGAATGCGCAGTGGAGCCCGGACGGGAAGTGGATTGCGTTTGAGAGCGACCGGGCGCTCAAGGGCCAGGCGGCGGGGGACGATGGCGCGGCGGCGAGCGACGGGGAGAAGGCGGACCGGCTGTAGGTGATTGCGGTGGGGGGCGGCGAGGCTCTGCCGCTTTATCGCGAAAAGCTGGACGTGCATGCGTTTGCGTGGTCGGCGGATGGGGCGTCGATTTACTACGCGGTGACGACGCCGCTGACGCATGAGCAGGAAGAGGCGCAGAAGACGGAGTGGAAGGACGTGATCCGGTGGCGGGAGCAGCACCGGGGCGACGTGCTGGTGAAGCAGGCCGTGGGGCCGGCGCTGGAGCGGGCAGTGGCTGTGGAGGCTCCGGAGAAGGCTGCGGACGGCAAGAAGACGGACGCGAAGGCAGATGGGGAAAGCGCGGCGACGCTGCCGCCGGGGGACGAGGCTGTGGCCAAGTGCGCGATTTCGATTACCGAGGTTGCGCCTTCGCCGGACGGGAAGACGGTGGCGTTCGAGACGGGGCCGGTGCACAAGCGGATCGAGAATCCGGCGGATTATGAGGTATTTCTGGCGCCGGCGGCAGGCGGGGAGGCGCGGCAGATTACGCACAACAACGCGGTGGAGTCGGAGCTGAAGTGGTCGGCGGACAGCCGGTGGCTTTACTTTACGGTGCAGGCGGCCGCGGGGTCGCTGGAGGGCAAGTACCGCGATGTGCAAGGGCGGCTTTACCGGACGGAGACGGCGAGCGAGAGGCCCGAGAACGAGAGGATCGAACGGCTGGGGGCGGGGTTTGACGGGTCGTGGGACTCATATGCGCTGCTTCCCGATGGGCGGGAGGTGGCGCTGGGGCAGAAGGGGACCGAGGATCAGCTTTACCTGGTGGAGGGCGAGAAGGCGACGAAGCTGCCGGGGTTGGCTGGGAGCTATGCCGGGCTGGAATCGGCGCTGCATTCGAGCTCGATTCTGATTCGCCACTCTGGCATCAATGAGCCGACGCAGGTTTATTTGGCGGCGGACCCGATGCATCCGGACATGCTGACGGCGCTGACCAGCTTCAACCCCATTTTTGCGGAGCGCGCGCAGCCGGAGTGGCAGCCCTATACCTGGAAGGCCGACGACGGGGTGACTGTCGAAGGCGTGCTCATCTTCCCGCCGGGGCAGAGAGACGCGAAGCACCTGCGCATGCTGACGCTGATTCACGGCGGGCCGGCGGATGCGGACGGGAACCGCTTTGGGGCCGACTGGTACGATTGGGCGATGCTGGCGGCGGCGAACGGGTGGCTGGTTTTCAGGCCCAACTACCGGGGGTCGTCGGGATACGGGGACGAGTTCATGCTGGAGATTGCGCCGCACCTGGTTTCGAAGCCGGGGAGGGATATTCTGGAAGGCGTGGACGCGCTGGTGAAGGATGGGTATGCCGATCCGGACCGGCTGGCGATTGGGGGCTACAGCTACGGCGGCTACATGACCAACTGGCTGATTACGCAGACGACGCGGTTCAAGGCGGCGGTGACCGGGGCGGGCGCCGTGGAGCACGCGGCCAACTGGGGCAACGACGACGAGACGTGGGACGACGCGTGGTACCTGGGCGGGCGGCCGTGGGAGGATCCGGAGCTTTACCAGAGCGAGGCGGCGCTGTGCCAGTTCGATAAGGTGAAGACGCCGACGCACCTGGTGCAGGGCGGGGCGGATGTGCGCGTAAGCTATCTGGAGGGGATGACGATGGAGCGGGCGCTGGAATCGTTGGGGATTCCGCACAGGTTTCTTGTCTTTCCCAGTGAGGGGCATGGGCTGCCGAAGAATCCGTGGCATGGGTACATCAAGGTGCGCGAGGAGCTGAAGTGGCTGCAGACCTATGTTGGGAAGTAGGCGGCGAGCCAAGAAAGTTGGGCAGATGGGGACAAATGTGGAAGCCGCACTTGGCCCTGGCGCATCTTTTTGATAGGGCTTCTTTCAAAAATGGCTGGCAGATGTCGGCTATCCCCCTCAGGGGCTAAAGCCCTATGTTTTTCAGCCCTCCTTCGGCACGACTGAAGTCGTGCCCTGATACAAGGCGGATTTTGAGCCCGCACCGGAAGCCATGAATCCAGTTGACCAGGCACGGCAGATCGCTTTCCAACAAACGCTTTTGAGCGCGCGGCGCACCATGCTGCTGAGCGAGACGCTGAAGCTGGCGATGGACAGCTTCAGGGCCAGCAAGATGCGTTTTGCGCTGACGGCGCTGGGCATGGTGATCGGGACGGCGTCGGTGATCCTGGTGATCACGATCGGGCTGACGGGGAAGCAGTTCGTCCTGAAGGAGCTGCAGAAGATCGAGACCAACTCGGTGGAGCTGGAATACAAAGGGGGCGGGGCCACGGCGGCCGAGCGCATTCTCTACAACGACTCGCTGACTCGGGAGGACGAGAAGGCGGTGCTGGCGCAGCTGCCCGGCGTCGAGTATTCGTCGCCGATCATCCAGATGCACGACCGCATCAGCTTTGGGGGCGGGGTGACGAAGGATACGCTGGTGCTGGGCGTAAGCCCGCAGTACCAGCACATCCGCAACCTGCTGGTTCCGCAGGGCCGCTTCTTCGACGATCAGGACGACTCGGCGCACATTGAATGCGCGGTGGTGACCGAAGAGTTTGCCAAGGAGCGGTTTGGAAGCGACGATGCAGCGATCGGGCAGACGTTCGAGATCAGCCGCATTCCGTTCACCATCATCGGCGTGTTCAAGGAGGCCGTTCCCGACTTCGGCAACTCCGAGATCGAAGACCAGACCGTTCTGATTCCCTTGCAAGTGGCTCGTTACTTCACCGGATCGGAAAACGTGCAGCAGATTTACTTTTCCATGCGCTCCATGGACGAGGTGACGGATGCGGCCAAGGAGATCGAGCGCGTCGTCAAGGCCCGCCACCGGACCGACTCGATCTACAAGACGCAGACGCTGCAGGAGTACCTGAGCGTTGCCTCGAGCATCATGACGGCTCTGACGATGCTGCTGGTGGCGGTGTCATTTGTGACCCTCGCCGTGGGCGGCGTGGGGATTATGAACATCATGCTGGCGGGGGTACGGGCGCGGGTGCGCGAGATCGGCATCCGCAAGGCGCTGGGCGCCACCAGCCGCGAGATCCGGCTGCAGTTTCTGACCGAGGCGGTGATCATCTCGCTGACGGGCGGGCTGGTGGGAACGATTGTGGGGCTGGCGCTGCCGGTGTCGGCGGGCATGTTCAGCGACTTTGCCATCCCCATTACGCCGTGGTCGGTGGTGATTGCGCTGACCTCGGCGATGTTGGTGGGGGTGATCTTTGGGACCGTGCCGGCTACGCGGGCGGCCCAGATGGACCCAGTGGATGCGCTGAAGTATGAGTGATGCGGAGCGGGAAGCTGAGCGGACCGAGGGCGCGCAGCCTGAGGGCGGTGAAGAAGACGTGGCTCGGCAGGGACCGAGCCTGACGCTGCTCTACAGTCTGATTGCGCTGGCGCTGGCGGCGGCCATCGGGTTTGCGCTGATGATTGTGATGCCGTTTCACCACCGGCGATAACGCAGGCTGGACTCCGTTCGAGAGAGGTTTTCCCCTTGCTGACTCAAGCAGAAAAAGCTGTGCAGTTCCAGGCGCTCCACCAGGGGCCCGAGGTGCTGGTGGTGGGCAACCCGTGGGACGCGGGAACCGCGCGCATCCTGACCGGGCTTGGGTTCCGCGCCCTCTCGACCACCAGCGCGGGGCTGGCTTTTGCGCTGGGCCGGCGGGACGGGACAGCAGCCGTGAGCCGGAACGAGGCGCTGGCCAATGCGCGGGCGATTGTGGAATCCACGGCGCTGCCGGTGGCCGCCGATCTTGAAAACGGATATGGGCATAGTCCCGAAGCGGCGGCGGAGACGATCCGGCTGGCCGCAGAGACGGCCGGGCTGGTGGGCGGATCGATTGAGGACGCGACGGGGGACCCTGCTCATCCGATTTACGATTTTGGGCTCGCCGTGGAACGGATTGCGGCGGCTGCGGAAGCCGCACGCGGGTTGGGGTTCCCTTTCATGCTGGTTGCGCGGGCGGAGAACTATCTGCACGGGCGCGCAGACCTCGACGACACCATCCGGCGGTTGCAGGCTTTTGAAAAGGCCGGCGCGGAGGTGCTCTACGCACCGGGAATCACGCGGGCGGAGGAGATTCGGGCGGTGTGCGCGGCGGTGAGCAAACCGGTGAATGTGCTGATGGGGCTGAAGGGCGGGCCGGCGCTGTCTGTGAGGGAGTTGGGTGAACTGGGAGTTCGCCGGGTGAGCATTGGATCGGGGTTCAGCCGGGCTGCGCTGACGGCTTTTGTGCATGCGGCACGGGAGGTGATCGATCAGGGGACGTTTGGTTTTGCGGCCGAGACGCTTTACATATCGGAGTTGGCGGAGCTGTTTTGTGCTCATGAAGATACACGCTGATGAATGATCGAGCACGATCTCCATACATTGAGAATCTGAGTGGTAAGGAGTAAACTTGGAAAGGTAAGGAGAGGCAATCCATGGCCACCGTTCCCAAGCCCAATCCGCCACAGTCCTTCCGCGCCAAAGTAACGAGCAAGGGGCAGATCACCGTTCCGGTCGAGATCCGCAAGTCCCTGGGGCTCAAGACCGGCGACCACCTCCGCTTCGAACAGCAGGAGGGCGGCATTCGCCTGGTGCGGGATGTGGACGAGAGTGTCTTCGAGAAGTTCCGTGGGATTGGCAATCCGGGAATCGGTTCTGGAAGAGAAGCCGTAATGGCCTATATGCGCGAGCTCCGCGGGTACGACGAATATGACGACCTTCTCGCTGGACACTAATATTCTCATAGCGCTCTGGGACGATGCCAACACTTTGAATCTTCCGGCGCGCCAGTGTCTCGATCATGCCCGTGCCATCGGCCAATTGAAACTGTCGGCTCCCGTGTATTGCGAGTTGATGGGCCACCCGTCCCGAAGTATCGCGGAGATTGACTCCTTCCTGGGCGTAACAGGAATCGACACCGATTGGAGTCTGGAAGAGGCCGTTTGGCGTGCTGCCGGCGTTGCCTTTCAGGGCTATGTGCGACGAAGGATTGCGAGTACCGGAACATTTCCTCGTCGCATCCTCACTGATTTTCTGATCGGCGCTCACGCTGCGGTCCGGGGTTACACATTGCTTACACTCGATCAGAAGCTTTATCGAGCGGCATTTCCGGGAATCCGCACCGTATCATTCTGATCTGTCTTCTCCGATTGCCATGTCGACAATCAGCACGGGAATCCCATCAACAATCGGATAGATGCGGCCGCACGCTGCGCAGACCAGCCGCTGGCCATCCAGGCGCAGATCGCCGAGGCAGGCGGGGCAGGCTAGCTGGTCGAGTATCGATGCGTCGAAGGCTGGGGCCGGGGTTGGGTTGGCTTGCATCGGGCGGGCTACTGGATGGTGGCTTCGGCGCCGGGATCGGCGGCGGGCGCGGCGCGCTTTGGGACCTTGGCAAACTCCTGCTCGATCCGGGCGTTGGTGCCGGCGACGGCGGACTCGTAGGCGACGCGAATGCCGTTGAAGATGGCGCGGTCATTGGAGGAGCCGTGGCCGATGATGCAGACGCCGCGGACGCCGAGCAGCGGGGCGCCGCCGTATTCGCGGTAATCGAGGCGGCGGCGGAACTCGTTGAAGGCGCGGCGGGAGAGCAGCGCGCCCACCTGGGCGGTGACGGTGCGTGTGAGCGACTCGCGCAGCACGTCGCGGACAAAGCGGCCGACGCCCTCGCTGGTCTTGAGCGCTACGTTGCCGACGAAGCCGTCACAGACAATGACGTCGGCCTGGCCGCTGAAGATGTCGCGGCCCTCGACGTTGCCGATGAAGCGGATGGGCAGCGCCTTAAGGAGCGGGAAGGCTTCGCGGGTGAGGTCGTTGCCCTTGGTCTCTTCTTCGCCGATGGAGAGCAGGCCGACGCGCGGCTCTTTGATCTTGAGCACGCTGCGGGCATAGATTTCGCCCATGACGGCGAACTGGGCCAGGTTGTGCGGCTTGCAGTCGACATTGGCGCCTACGTCGAGCAGGACGCAGGGGTTGCCGGTGGAACTGGGCATGGGGGTGGCCAGGGCTGGACGGTCGACGCCGGGCAGCGCGCCGAGGACCATTTTGGCCGTGGCCATGGCGGCGCCGGTGTTGCCGGCGGTGACAAAGCCCGCGGCCTTGCCCTCGCGCACCAATTTGAGGCCGACGCGCATGGAGCTGTCCTTCTTGGTGCGGACGGCGTGCGCGGCCTTTTCCTCCATGCCGATGCGCTCGGAGGCGTGGTGGATGACGATGGGCAGGTCTTCGTTTTCGAGGTGCTCGTCGAGCAGGTCGCGCAGCTCCGCCTCCGGCCCTACCAGGTGGACCCGCACGGGGAGACTGCGGCAGGCGAGGATGGCCCCGCGAATCTCCGGCTCCGGAGCTTTGTCGGAACCTACGGCGTCAAGAACGATGTCGGTGAGCATGCGGGGCTCAGTTTACTTGGCGGCTTCCTTGATGTCCAGAACAGCACGGCCCTTGTAAGCGCCGCACTTGGGGCAGGCGCGATGGGGGAGCTTCTTCTCGTGGCAGTTGGGGCACTCGGAGACACCGACGGCGGTGAGGAAGTCGTGGGCGCGGCGGTTGGCGGTGCGGCGCGTGGAGTGGCGCCTTTTTGGATTCGGCATGACTACAGTTCCTTTCGTGTTGGAAGCCCGCTCGAAAAAACTCGCGGCCGGGTCAGGGCTGCCGGCAGGATTTAACGGCCCTTTGGCTGCCTTCCGGCTTTGGCTTCAACACCCTCAATCTCTTGGGGTTAAGTTCAGGACTTGATCCGGCCGCGGAGCCCAGCCAGCGCTTCCCAGCGGGGGTCGCTCGGACCCTCATCGCAGGTACACGCCGTGCTGTTGCGGTTCTCACCGCAGCGCGGGCAAAGTCCCTTGCAGTCAGGCTTGCACAGGGTCCTGACCGGCAGGGACAAAAGCACCTGCTCACGCAGCACATCTTCAAGCAACAGACTGTCCCTTTGATAATAACCGATTTCTGTCTCTGGCGCTGTAATGGAGCGTTCGAGGGCCTCGGAATCGGCCTTGGCGGGGCGGAAAATGAGGTCAAAGTCAGCCTGGAGGGGGATTTCGACCGGCTCGACGCAGCGGGCGCAGGGGACCCGGAATTTGCCGGAAAAGCTGCCCTTGAGCCGGATGTCGGCGACGATGTCTTTGGGGCCGCGGTGCTCGTGGAGCACCTCGGCCCGGCCGGCCGTGGCCAGGTCGCCAACCTGCTCGGCTTCCTCGCCCAGATCGACTACTCCGGGGGGCAGTTCGAGGTCAAAATCGATGGGTTCCCGTTCCAGTTCGCTTACTTTGAATTCCATGCTATGAGCGTACGGCGCGCCCTCCCTCCCGTCAATCCACCAGCGCAGCCATGTTGCCCTCAGGTTCGAGCCCCGCCCACTCAATATGAACGCCAACATCGATACCCATCCATCATGGCTGTTGACTTACTTGCTAATATTTGATATAATACTAAAGTGCCCTTCGGCACGGAATCTATCCTTTGCAACAGAAAATTGGAGGCTTCTCATGGAACAACCCGCCACTGCCGTCGAGCGTTTCTTCAAGGCCTTCGCGGGCAACAACTCCACTTGGAACATTCCCGCCCTTGTCTCCCAGTTCGCCGACGTCTTCATGGTTGCCGGGCCTCAGGAAACGCAGTGCGTTCGAGCCGCCGATCTTGCCCTCGCATTGCCCAGGCGCAAACAACTCTTCGACAGCTTCGGCTGTCGATCCACAGAGCTCGTCTCCCTCAACGAATCCCGGCTCGACGCCCGTTATGTAATCGCCAAAGCAAAATGGCAAATGAACCTCGTCCGCAAGGATGGCGATGCGCAGCGAGTGCTTGCCGACTCCGTCTACATCGTCGACACATCGGCCGAAGCCCTGAAAATCGTCTTCTACCTCACCAGTCAGGATCACATGGCGCTCATGAAAGAGCACGGCATTCTCCCCGGCTGACCGGTCCCAGGTGCGCCTCAAGGCCTGGGCTGAATTCAGCGGATGCGTGTCTTCTCTGCCCTGTTCGGCTGCGGCGAATGCGGACAGAAAGGAAACCAAGGGGCCAAAATAGAAGATGCCGATTGAAGGTAGACTCCTCGAAATGGCCCCGCCTCTCCACTACCGCCTCGCCGCACCCGCCGACCAGCCGCGCCTGATCCCGCTGATCAACGCGGCGTTTGCGATTGAGACCTTTCTGGAGGGCACGCGGACGGACGAGGAGCGGCTGGCGGCCACGATGCGGAAGGGCAGCATTCTGCTGGCGGAGGACGGCGTCGGGCGGCTGCTGGGATGCGTCTATGCGGAGGTGCGCGGGGAGCGGGGCTACCTGGGGCAGCTGGCGGTGGACCCGGCTCACCAGGGCGCGGGACTGGGTAAGCTGATCGTCGAGGCTGCCGAGGAGCATCTGCGGCGGCAAGGGTGCGCGGCCGTGGACATCAGCGTGCTGAGCCTGCGGCCGGAGCTCGTGCCGATCTACCGGCGGTATGGGTACGTGGAGACAGGAACGGAGGAGTTCCGCATGTCCCGGGTGCTCAAGGGCGAGGGCGAGTGCCACTGCATTGCGATGTCGAAGAAGCTCTAGTCTGGCTTGGCGGTTGGCGCGTGCAGGTAGTGGCTGGCGAATTCAAGGAAGGCGGGCCAGTTGGGGGCGGGGGTGTGGCCGAACTGGTGCTGGCGGAAGCCTAAATCCCCGTCGATGAGGGCTGTCTGGATGGGCGGAAACTGGGTGACGCCCAGGTCCCGTTTGCCCAGTAGGCGGTAGACCGGTCCGGCGGCGACTTCGGCCAGAAACATGCCTTGCGGGTCGGCCCAGGCATCGCCGCCTGGATTGGCATAGCCGTCCCCCGTGCCTGCCCCGGCGCCGATAAACACGGGCCGCGGCGCGCACAGCGCGATGAGTTCGTGGTTGTCCACGGGGAGATCGCCGGGTGTGAGGGGGCCCGCGTACTTCAGGAAGTTGCCCGCCATCCAGTGGTACAGGGCGGTGGAGGCCACATGAGCCAGCGGCTCGCCAAAAATGTGCCGGTAGAGCTTGGCTCCCCCCTCTCCGGAGGAGCTGCTGTAGACGATGGCAAAGCGCGGATCGTAGGCCATAGCCACCAGCGCCGTCTTGCCGAACCGGGAGTGGCCCTCAATGCCCACCTGCTTTGCGTCGACGCTCTTGTCCGTCTCCATGTAGTCGAGCAGGCGGCTCGCGCCCCAGGTCCAGGCCCTGAGCGCGCCCCAGTCGTTGAGGCCGCGCGGCTGCCCCTTGTTCATCAATCCAATGATCCCTTCCGTCAGCCCCGACCCGTCGTCGGCCTGGAAGCTGGTGGGAGAGAGCACGGCAAAGCCCCATCCTCGGGCCAGTACCTGACGTTCCCATGCGTGCCCGTAGTCGCCGGGCGCTCCGGAACTCGTGTCTGAGAGCGGCCTGGCGAGGGATGCCTTGAACCCGCCGGCGAAGGCCAGTTCCAGAATCACCGGAACCGGTCCGGCAGCATGGGCCGGGGTGGTGAGCGTCGCGTCGATGTTGACCGCAATCTGCGGGTAGGAAGAATTGTCCACATGGCCCGCCAGCCGTTTTGTAATCACCGGGACATCGCCGATCGTTTCAGGCGTTGTGCTGACCACTTCCCAGGTCACCCTGGGCAGGTTCGCCGGCGGCCGGCCGAGAATTTCGCGGTCGTAGTCCTCCACAATCTGCGGGCGCCGCTCGCTCCACCAGGCCTCCGCCGTGGTCACGCGCTGCCCGTTTTTCGCGACCAGCGGGTCGGGCAGGTTGGGGTAAACGTTGGCCTTGGCTTCATCGTAGTTGGCCGCGTTCGGCGACTTCGCGTCGCTGTCTTCGGGGTTGCGGAGTTCCCTGATGCCCAGCAGGTCCATCAGCCGCTGGTGATCCTGCTCGGCGGTCAAATGGACCGGAGCGGGCAGTGATGTTCCCGGGGCCGCAGCGGTCCCCGGCGGCGCATGCAGGTAGCGGCTGGCGAAGGCGATGAAGGTGGGCCAGTTGGGACCGGGGGTGTGGCCACCGGAGTGCTGGCGGAAGGCGATGTCTCCGCCGATGAGCGCGGTCTCGATGG
>DATNHL010000261.1:0-5699 GCA_035604995.1 Occallatibacter sp.
CTCGGCCTTTGAAGCCATTCATCGCCGATCAGCCTAAAGGAAATTACGCCGCACTCAGTTGCCGAGCAAGCCCAAGGAGCCCCCATGCGTGCCGCCGTTGTTCGCGCCTTCGATGCCCCGCCCGCCTACGCCACCTTCCCCGATCCCGTGCCCGCAGAAGGCGAACTGCCAGTGACGGTAACCGCAGCGGGCCTGCACCCCATCGTCAAGTCGCTGGCCAACGGCACCCACTACGGCAGCACCGGCGAACTGCCCTTCATCCCCGGAGTCGATGGCGTGGGCCGCCTCGCTGACGGCACGCGCGTCTTCTTCGGCATCGCGCGCCCGCCCTATGGCACCTTTGCCGAGCGCGCCCTCGCCGCCAACTGGATGTGCATTCCCATCCCCGCCGGCCTCGACGACGCAACCGCCGCCGCCATCGCCAATCCCGCCATGTCTTCCTGGGTTGCCCTCACCGCCCGCGCACAGTTCGTCCCCGGAGAAAGCGTCCTCATTCTCGGCGCCACCGGCGTTGCCGGCCAGCTTGCCGTGCAGATCGCCAAACGCCTCGGCGCCCGCCGCGTCATCGCCTCCGGCCGCAATCCCCAGGCCCTCGCAACCCTGCAGAACCTCGGCGCCGACGCCGTCATCTCCCTCGACCAGGAGCAGGACGCGCTAGTCGACGCCTTCCGCAGCGAGCACGCCGCCGCAGGCATGGATGTAGTGCTCGACTACCTGTGGGGTCAACCCGCCGAAAGTGCGCTCAAGGCCATTGCGCAAAAAGGCCTGAGCAAAGCCGCGCCGCGGGTGCGCTTTGTCCAGATCGGCTCCAGCGCCGGCCCAACCATCAGCCTGAACGCCGCCACATTGCGCAGCTCGGGGCTCGAACTCATCGGCAGCGGCTTCGGCAGCGCCTCCCTCGACCAGATCAAGATCGCCATCGGCGATTTCTTCAGAGCCGCCGTCGCACAGCCGTTTCAATTCAACGTAAGAACCGCGCCCCTCAGCCAGGTTGAGTCCCTCTGGAACACCCCCGAACGCGGCTCACGCCTGGTCTTCCAGCCGTGATTCCAGCATCGAGTCCCTACTTCCCGAGTCCCTACTTCCCGAGTCCCTGGTCCCTAGTCCCTAGTCCCTACGTCCCCAGTCCCTAGTCCCTAGTCCCTAGTCCCTAGGTCCCTTGAACACCACCCCCGCCTTCATCACGAACTTCACGTCTTGCAGCACCCGCACATCGTCCAGCGGATTCCTGTCGACAGCAATGATGTCCGCCCACTTGCCAGGCTCAAGCGCCCCCGTCTTCGCGCTCCACCCCATCAGGTCGGCGGCGTTCAGGGTTGCGGTTTGCATCGCCGCCAGCGGAGCCATGCCCAGCTGGTTCACATACACATCCAGCTCATGCGCATTCAGCCCATGAGGATATACCGCCGCATCCGTGCCCAGCGCAATCTTTACACCTGCCTGCATGGCGTGTTTGATGTTGCTCTTCGCCACTGCGCTCACGTCCACCATCTTCTGGTGATAGAAGGCCGGCAGGCTTCCCTTTTCAATCTGCCAGTCTTCCAGGTACAGCGTTGGCACCAGGTAAGTGCCGCGCTTCTTCATCTCCGCAATGGCCGCATCGTCGATATAGCTGCCATGCTCAATCGAGTCCACACCGGCCTCGGTGGCCCACAGAATTCCCTGTGCTCCATGCGCGTGCGCGGCAACCTTGCGGCCCAACCTATGCGCGTCGGCCACGATGGCCTGCATCTCCTCCAAAGTGTATTGAGAGGCCTGCGGGTCGTCGCCCTTCGACAGCACGCCACCCGTTGCGCAAATCTTGATCAGGTCGGCCCCATACTTGATGTTCTGCCTCACCTTGTGCTGCACCTCGGCAATGCCATCGGCCACGCCGTCGCCCACCAGGTGATATTTGAGCGGCAACAGATTTTCGTCGCAGTGGCCGCCGGTGATGCCCAGCGCCGGCCCGCTCACCAGCATGTGCGGCCCCGGCACCTGCCCGGCATTGATTGCGTCGCGCAGATCCACATCGGTGTAGCCGCCCGCGCCCACGTTGCGCACCGAAGTAAAGCCCGCCATCAGCGTCGTGCGCGCATTGGCCACGCCATTGATGGCCTTCTTCGCATCCGTCACCGTCAGCTCGCGATAGGGATCGAAGTCCGTGTTCATGGTCAGGTGCGTGTGCACGTCAATGAGGCCGGGCAGCACGGTCATTCCGCCCAGGTCGATGACTGCATCGCCCGCCTGTGCCTGCACCTCAGCCGTCGGCGCAATGGACTGGATCGTCTCTCCCACCACCACAATCGTCTGCCCATCGAACACCTTGCCCGTCTTTACATCGAGCAAATGTCCGGTGCGCACCAGCGTGCGTTTGGCCGCGGCCTGCGCAGCGGGTTGCGCCAAAACAGCAACTGTGCTGCCTGCCACCATCAATGCAATTGCAAGACTCTTTCGCGTTAACATTCTCTCGCCTCCCAGGGAATCCGTCCCCGGAGTGTAGCAAACGCAACGCACAGCGGTCGCCCGCATTCTTCAATGCGGCAGTTTAGAAATTCAGGTGGCGGCGCAGATCCTCGGGATGATTGCAGTGGGCAAACGCGGTTTCGCGGGAGACGCGTCCGGCGCGGACCAGATCGGCGAGCGACTGCTCCATGGTCAGCATGCCTTCGGCGCGCCCGGTTTCGATGTTGGCACGTAGCTGGTGATCATCTCCGCGGCGAATCAGGTTGCGCATGGCGGCGGTTGCCAGAAGAATTTCGACAGCCGGGTAACGGCCAACGCCATTTGCGGCCGGGAGCAGTTGCTGCGAGATCACCGCCAGCAGCGCCAATGACAATTGCTGTCGTATCTGCGACTGATATCCCGACGGAAACGTGTCCAGGATCCGCGAGATGGTTTGGGCCGCATCGTTCGTATGCAGCGACGTCAGCACCAGGTGCCCGGTCTCCGCCGCCGTCAGCGCCGCGGCCATCGTCTCGCTGTCGCGCATCTCGCCCACCAGAATCACGTCGGGGTCCTGCCGCAGAACCGCGCGCACCGCCTGCGCGAAGCTCAGCGTGTCCGTGCCCAGCTCGATCTGCTCCACCAGCGATTTGCGATTCGCGTGCTGATACTCCACCGGATCTTCGATGGTGACGATGTGGTCGTGGCGGCTCGCATTGATCCGGTCAATCAACGCAGCCATGGTCGAGCTCTTGCCGCAGCCCGTCGCTCCGGTCAGCAGCACCAGGCCCTGGCGCCGCTCCGCCAGCAGGCCAAGCGACGCCGGCAGATGCAGCGTCTCCAGCGTCGGAATCTGCGCCGGCAGCAGCCGGATCGCTGCTGCGAGTGTGCCGCGCTGAAAGTGGAAGTTGGCGCGAAATCTCCCCGTCGTACCGCGCACAAAACAGAAGTCCACGCATTTGCGCTCCTGCAACTCCTGCGTCTGCGCGGCCGTGAGCAGGGGAAGCAGCATGCCGCGAATGCCCTCGGCGCTCTGCGCCGGCCCCGCATCCGCGGTCAGCGCTCCATTCACGCGCAGCGTGGCCGGAGAGCCGGCGACCAGGATTATGTCCGAGGCGTGGCTCGCGACCGCCGCGCCGAGCAGCTGATCGATCGACCGCTTCTCGCTGGACTTGGCAGCAGTCGCGGAGCGGTTCAGCTGATCGACAAGCCTCGACAGTTCATTGTCATGTTCACCCATTGGGGAATCATAGGCGTCCGGCTTCACCCACGCAAAGCCATCCGCGCTCCCATCGCGCCCGTCTCCGGTTCCGGATTTCAACCCCATCAGCGGCCCTCCATTCCCTCAGTCCCTGTTCCCTATTCCCTGTTCCCTGCCCCGTGATAGCCTTTTGAGCATTGCAGCCCGCGCTGAATCGGCTGCCATGAAACTCCATCCTGGCCCGCGCACTGACTTTCCACGCGCTGATCTACCCGGCCAGTCGAAACATCTTCCAAGAGGGCCATCCATGAACCGTCTTCGTCTTGTTCCCATTCTGATTTTGACCGCCGCAACCACCCTGGCGCACCCTCCTGCCTCAGCCCAGTCCGGCGCCTCCAAACCCGCGCCGCCTCCCGCCATCAAAAGCTTCGACATCACGGCCATCGACAAGACCGCCGACCCCTGCACCGATTTTTACCAGTACGCCTGCGGCAACTGGGTCAAGAACAACGCCATCCCCGCAGACCAGGTCCGTTGGGCACGTTCCTTCTCTCTCCTCGGTGAGCGCAACCGTTACCTGCTCTGGCAGGAGCTGGACGCCGCCTCGATAAACCCAAGGACCCCTCTCGAAAAGAAGTACGGCAACTACTTTGCCGCCTGCATGAATACCGATCTGGTCGAACAGAAAGGCCTCTCGCCGCTCGCACCCGCGCTCAAGCGCATCGCTGACCTGAAAGACGCGCATCGGCTGGCGACGCTCATCGGCGAACTGGCCGCCGAAGGCAGCCCCGCGCCGCTCTATCGTTTCGGCGTCGGGCAAGACGAAAAGGACTCAACCAAACAGATCGCCGAAATCGGCCAGGGCGGCCTCTCGCTTCCTGATCGCGACTACTACATCGTCGACAGCAAGCGCTTTGACGCGATCCGGAAGCAGTACGTCGAGCACGTGGCCAAAATGTTCACCCTGGCCGGCGACACTACCGGCCAGGCCGCCATAGAAGCCGCCGCCGTCATGGAGATCGAGACTGCGCTGGCCACCGCCTCCACGGACCGCACCGTGCTCCGAAACCCAGAGAGGCATTACCACATTTACACCCTGGCCGACTTTCAGAAGCTGGCCCCCGACTTCGACTTCACTGTCTACTTCAAAGACATCAAGGTCCGTCCCTTCGACACCCTGAACGTGGCCACGCCCGACTTCTTCAAGGCCGTCAACGACCTCATTGCGAAAGAATCCGTCGACGCCTGGAAGGCCTACTTCCGCTGGCACACCATTCACGGTGTGGCCGAGAACCTGCCCAAGGCCTTCTTCGACGAGAACTTCGCCTTCTTCGGCAAAACGCTCCAGGGGCAACAGGAGCCCACGCCCCGCTGGAAGCAGTGCACCGCGATGACCGACCGCGCCCTGGGCGAGGCGGTGGGCCAGGACTGGGTCAAGCAGCACTTCCCGCCCGCCGCCAAAGACAGCATGGACAAGCTTGTGGCCGCCCTCGAAAAATCCCTCGGCGACGACATCGAGACCTTGCCCTGGATGAGCGACGAAACCAAAAAAGCAGCGGAAGAGAAGCTGGCCATGATCCGCAACAAGATCGGCTACCCGGAAAAGTGGCGCGACTACTTTGCCCTCAAAATCAAGCGCGACGACCTGATCGGCAACATCCGCAGCGACGCGGTCTTCTCGCGCAACTACAACCTCAACAAGCTGGGCAAGCCGGTGGACGAGAAGGAGTGGACCATGACGCCGCCCACCGTCAACGCCTACTACCAGTCGTCCAACAACGACATCAACTTCCCCGCCGGCATCCTCCAGCCGCCCTTCTTCGACTTCACCGTCGATCCGGCGGTCAACTTCGGCGGCATCGGCGTGGTCATCGGCCACGAGATGACCCACGGATTCGACGACCAGGGCTCGAAGTACGACGGCAAGGGCAATCTGCGCGAGTGGCAAACCGCCGCGGACCGCAAGGCCTTCACCGAGCGTACCGACTGCGTGGCCAACGAGTACAGCGGCTTTGAGGCCGCCCCGGCGCACGGCGATGCCCCGCAGCAGAAGCTGAACGGCAAGCTCACCCTG
>DATNHL010000262.1:0-2360 GCA_035604995.1 Occallatibacter sp.
TCTTCATCCTCGCGCACCACGCGCTGATTGCTGTGCAAGTGCGCTGACTAATTCGAGGGAATGCCGCGGTTCCGCTCCCGGAACAGGCGGCGAAAGCTAGAGCTGGGGGAGCGCGCCGGCAGGCAGCGTGGCAGTGACGACTACGCGCTCGCCGTGCTGGGTGACTTCGGCGGTTTTCAGCAGCTCTTTGAAGGCATCGTTGGCCGAGGTCTGGGCGAGGGGCTGGGCGAGCGAGCGAGCGAGCGTGACGAGAGTGGCCAGGTCGGCCGCTTCGCTTGCGGCTGTGTCCTGGCTGGGTGCGATGTCTTCAACGCGGAAGCGCAGGACGCCGAGCGAGCCGGGAACGGGGAGAGTGGGCGCGACGCTGGCGATGATGGTGGAGTCCGGCTGAAGGGGAAGCGCTAGGCCGAAGACGTGAATCGCTCCGCTCTCAGAGAATGGCAGGCCGATTTGGCCAACACCCCAGGCGAATGAGAGCAGAGGCACGTCGTGGTAGTGGCGTTCAAGCAGCGACGAGCCGGAAAAGGGCAGCGCGGCGGCGCGATGACGATCGAGGATGGAGTGGATCTGCTCCGTCGTGGGCGCGTTGGAGACGGCCACCATGTCGTAGCCGATTTGCGCAATGCGGACGGTGCGGCCCTCGGAGGGAATGCTGTAGATGACGTGACCGGTGTAGGTTTCGCGCGACGCGGCGTGGGCGTCGAGCCAGGCGTTGAGACGCTTGCCGGTGATTTTGCCGACGAGGACCATGGAGTAGGCGACGGGGCCGTTGGGGCCGTTGGGATCGGGCATTCGGTGCAGCGCGATGGCCACCTGGTCGAGGTCGCGCTCGGGGTCGATGCCGATGGCGTCAATGAATTGCTGGTATTCCGGGACGCGGTTGGGCGGCTTGAGCTCCTTGTGGAAGAGGGTGCGGATGGGGCGGAGGTCGATGTAGACGATGCCGTCGGACTCGGGGAGCAGGCGCGCGGCCTCGGGCGGGGCCTTGGAGCGCAGGAAAACGGCTACGGCCAGCAAGAGCAGGACCGCGGCAACAATAAGAAGCGTTCTTCGGGTGCGTCGGCTCATTCTTGAAGGCCAAGCAAAGCCGTCAGGAATGAGCCTAACACCTCAGGTCTGCGGGGCGGGTGCAGGGGCCGGGGTTGCGGCTGGTGCCGCTGAAGGAGCCGGCGCGGGAGCGGGAGGAGCCGGAGATGTCGTCGAAGGCGCAGCTGAGAGAGCAGCGGCTGGTGCCGGCGAGGATTCCAATTCCGCACTCAGATGAACGCTGCCGCCAGTCACGCTCAGCTTGCGGTTCCAGTCTGAGAATCCCTTCTTCTTGACCGCGATCTCGTGGCTTCCGGGCGTCACGGGAACGGTGGAAGGCGTATTGCCGACAAATGCGCCGTCGATTTCAATGTCGGCGCCGGGCGGACTGGAGTCGATAACGAGTGAGGCCTGGGCTGTCGCGGGCGGTGCGGCGGGTGCCGGAGCAACTCCGAAATTGGCCATGTTCAGGTGCATGTCGCCTTCGACGAAGGCTGTAATCTCGGTTCCCTGGGGGATCGTGATGTCTTTGCCCTTCATAAAGAGGAACAGCGGCGCGGCCGGAAAGAAGACGATCGAGGTCGCGACCATGGCCCCGGTCATTGCGCCCACGTGGCCACCGCCTTTGTTGTCCTGTGTGGCCCGAAGCGCGACCTTTTCCTGGTCGGCAAGGCGCGCGTAGCTGATGTTGATGTTCAGCTTACCGGCCCTACCCATGCTTTTCTTGGTGTTGCACTCGGTGACGGTTCCAATTGCTGTCGCTCCCTTGGGGAGAACAACGACATCGTCGACCTTGATCTCTTCCACGACCTCGAAGGGGATCTCCTGGCCAACCTTGGCGTCGGCCGAGGAGATTGTCTGGCTGAGACGCAGCTTGACAGGCGTTCCGTCGAGAAGGGTGTGCGGTTGAGGAGGGCCTGTTGGAGCTGCCACTGCAGGTTGTGAATTGGATGTGGGCTGTGTCGAAGGCTGCTGTGCTGCCAGCCACGTACATGATGCCACTATGAGAGCTACAAGAAGACCCTTACGCATGAAGCTTCTCCTTACGGTTCGGTGCGCTAAAAACCGTGCAAGGGGAAGCAAGTGAATCATCTGCTCATCGGGCGAATTGCGCAAGTGGACCTTTGGGGTACGGGGCGGAAGCGGAGTTAGCGGTGTTAGCGGAGTTTGGGGATTCCCAGCCCTTCTCCTCTGCGGCGGATCGCGGCGAACGAAGAAGGATGGGGCAACCCGGTGTGTTGGTGGGCGAAGATGCTACTCGACGATCGCGAAGGTGAAGATCTTGCCTGAACTCGGCGGAGTTCCCGCTGAAGCCGCGGGCTGCGGCTCAAGAA
>DATNHL010000263.1:0-10918 GCA_035604995.1 Occallatibacter sp.
GGGCATACCCCAGTAGCCTTCGTTGAGGATACCGGCCTGGTTGTGGGGGCCGGCCTGCTTGACGTCGAGTCGGAGGCTGGACTTGAGGGCTTCGCTTGGGCCGGTCTCCGTGTCGACGGCCATCGCGGCCTGGGCGTTGCCGTCTTCCACGACAAACCAGTGGTGGACGCCTTCCCAGCCGCTGCCGAAGGTGCGGTTGCGGACCATTTCGGCGTAGAGGCCGCCGTCGTAGGAGTAGTTGATCTCCTCGGTCATGAGGCCGTAAAGGGTGGGGCTGACCGTGGAGACGGGCTGATCGGCGTGGATGGTGAGGGTGACGGGCGGGGTCTGTGCGAGGGTGACGGCTGTGGCAAGGAGAGCGGTCAGGGCGGCCGCACCAGCAAACGTTTTCTTTGTCATCGATGATTCTCCCGGAAATCGGTGCCGGGCCAGTATAACGCGATCGGGGGCTGGCTGTGTATAGGTGCGTGGAAATTGCTGTTTGTTGCGACGTGTGGCGAGCGGTTATTGCGACAGAAAACGACTACTTGCGGGAAAGGATCTTGCCCCAGTTGACGATGACGCGCGTTTGAAACTGCCACTCCAGCTTGACGTTGAGATCGAGCTGCGCGGTCTCCAACTCGACCTGGCCGTTCCGGAAAGGGATTACTAGACCCTCCTCCGTTCCCGCGGTTTGCTGGCCGGCCGTCAGTTCGTGCGCAAAGCCAAGGAAGAAGGCTGTTCCGCGCTCGTCGAGGGTACGGAAATAGTCGGCGAAGCCCTGATAGTCGGACCTGGGGTTGGCTGCCGACGCACCAATTGCGCCTGTCCAGGTAATGTTTGCGGCGATGAGGTTGTTGCCCCTGGAGAACTGGGGCGCGGCTGTTGCGCCGGCGCGGCCCCCTTCGACGCCGCGGGTGAAGACCGTGCCGCGTGGAGCCAGCGTCAGCAGAAAACCGCCTTTTTGCAAGGCCTGTTGACGGACGACGAAGTCGAAGCGGTTGCCGAACTGGGTGGTGCGGTCTCCGGCGGTCGATTCCGAATCAAGCAGGTTGACCAGGACGCTGAGGTCCGTGTTTGTCTTGAAGGGGGCGATGGAGACTACGGTGGGCATGTAGCGGCTGGCGGTGACGGATTCAAAGCCTAGCTCGGTTTCAAGGCATTTCGAGCAGATGGGCGGGGGGCTGAAGATG
The DNA here is from genome assembly GCA_035604995.1 of Occallatibacter sp. Lineage (GTDB taxonomy): Bacteria > Acidobacteriota > Terriglobia > Terriglobales > Acidobacteriaceae > Telmatobacter. The sequence goes on from DATNHL010000263.1 coordinate 1,173, forward strand.
AAGGTGGTGCCGTAGTCGGAGACGGAACCGTTGAGCGGCTGGGGGGTGGGCGGCTGCGATGGGGTCTGGGATGAGGCTGCGCAGGCGAGAGCCAACAAGGCGGAGACGGCGAGGCGTTGGATTAGCGATTTCATTGCGTGTTTGCGTAGATGGGCATTCCCTCAGGGGCTAAAGCCCAGCTCATTTGCAGTGTCTCAATGTACGGGCTGAAGAGGCTGCGGAAAAAGGCCAGCTTTGAAACAATGCGCCCAAAAGTTACGCCGCAGGGGCTAAAGCCCTCTTTTATTTTCAGCTACTTGCGGCACGACTGAAGTCGTGCCCTGACACTTCTTGCCTCTCCGAGCGAGTTTTTCCGCATCCTTTGAAGCCCGTACCCTTTAAGTCATCGGTTCTTGATGAAAGTGCGAGGCGATCTGGTGCGAATTCCTAGACAATCCACCCGCCACCGACTACTTCGTCGCCATTGTAGAAGACGGCGGACTGTCCCGGAGTCACGGCGCGCTGGGGGTCATCGAAGGTGGCGATGACCTCCTCTTCGGCGGATGCGGTGGGGCTGGCCGGCTCGAGCGTGGCCCAGGCGGGGTCGTGGCGATGGCGGATCTTGATCTGGACGCGCATGGGGGCGGTGAGAGCGGGGATCGAGATCCAGTTGAGGCGGCGGGCGCGGAGGGTGCGGGTTGCCAGTTCTGTGTCGGCGCCTACGGTGACGCGGTGGCTGTCGGGGTGAATGCTGAGGACGTAGAGCGGCGTGGGAGAGCTGACGCCGAGGCCCTTGCGCTGGCCAACGGTGAAGTTGAAGATGCCCTCGTGGCGGCCGAGGACTTCGCCGTTGGAGGCGACGAGTTCGCCGGCGGTCTCGGGGACCTGCCGGCCCTGCTCTTCGAGATAGGCGGTGAGGAACTGCTTGTAGTCGCCGCCGGGGATGAAACAAATCTCCTGGGAGTCGGGCTTTTCTGCGAGGGCAAGGCCGTGCTGACGCGCCACTTCGCGGACTTCGGGCTTGGTGAGGCGGCCGAGGGGGAAGAGCGTGCGGGAGAGCTGCTCCTGGGTGAGGCCGAAGAGGAAGTAGGTCTGGTCCTTGGCGAGATCGGCGGGGCGCTTGAGGATCCAGCGGGCGCGGGCGGGATCGTACTCGTTGACCGCGTAGTGACCGGTGGCGATGCGGCCGGCACCGATGGAGCGGGCGGTGAGGAGAAGCTGGTCGAACTTGAGGTGGTTGTTGCAGAGCGAGCAGGGGATGGGCGTGCGGCCGTGGAGGTACTCGTCGACGAAGGGGCGGACGACGTCGCGCTCGAAGCGCTCCTGCTGGTTGACGACGTAGTAGGGGATGCCGAGGCGTTCGGCGACGCGGCGGGCGTCGTAGACATCATCCAGGGAGCAGCAGCGGCCGGCCTTCGGTGCGTCGGGGATGGTCGCCGCGGCGACCTTGCCGGCCAGACGGGTCTGGTCCCAGAGCTGCAGGGTGAGGCCGACGACCGTGTCGCCCTGATGGGCGAGCATGGCCGCAACCGTCGAGGAGTCGACTCCTCCGGACATGGCTACGGCGATGGTGGTGGGCGCGGTCATGGGGCTTCTCTGTTGAAGCGGAGTTAGCGGTGCTAGCGTTGTTAGCGGAGTTAGCGCTGCCAACCTGGGTGGTCTTGCTAACTCCGCGAACTCCGCTCGTGTGGTTCTAGCCGAGCGTTCCGGCGGCTACGGGGGAAAGCGCGCGCAGATGCTCTACGGCTTCGGGAACTACGCGCAAAACGTAATCGACGTCCGCTTCCGTCGCGGTTTTGAGCATGCTGAAGCGGAGGCTGGCGCGGGCGCGATTCTTGTCCAGGCCCATGGCCATCAGCACGTGGCTGGGTTCGGTGGCTCCGGAGTGGCAGGCTGAGCCGCCGGAAACGGAGACGCCCTTGAGGTCGAGGGCGATGACGAGGGCTTCGCCTTCCAACTGGTCGAACCAGATGTTGGTGGTATTGGCGGCGCGCGCGACCGCCTTGCCGTCCGCGGCTACGCCGTTGACGCCGGTGCCGCTCAACTCGAGAATGCCGGCTTCGAGGCGGTCGCGGAGTTGAGCGAGGCGGTAGATGGTTCCGTCGTCGAGCGAGTGCATGGCCAGCTCGGCGGCCTTGGCAAGGCCGACGATGCCGGGAACATTCTCCGTGCCGGCGCGCTGGCGGCGCTCGTGGCTACCGCCGACCAGCAGCGGCTCGATGGGCGTTCCTCGGCGGACGAACATGGCGCCGATGCCCTTGGGGCCGTGCATCTTGTGGGCGCTGATGGAGCAGAGGTGGCAGCCGAAGCGGCGGACGTCGAACTCGATCTTGCCTGCGCCCTGCACGGCGTCGATGTGGAAGAAGATGCCGGTTTCGTTGGCAATCTTGCCGATCTCTTCGACGGGCTGGAGGACGCCGGTCTCGTTGTTGGCGAGCATGACACTGATAAGGCGGGTCTCGGGGCGGATGGCGCGGAGAATGTCGGTGGGGTCGATGAGGCCGCTCGCGGTGGGCGCGACGAAGGTGGTCTCCACCCCGTTCTTGGGGCCGTGGCGGGCCATGCGCTTGGCCGCTTCGAGGATGGCCGAGTGCTCGATGGAGGTGGTGATGAAGTGGTCGCCGGGGTGCAGGAGGCCGAAGATGGCGGTGTTGTCGCCCTCGGTGCCGCCGGAGTTGAAGACCACCTCGGCGTCATGGCAGTTGAAGAAGCGGGCCATGGTTTCGCGCGCCGTGTCGACGGCCTTGCGGGCCTGCTGGCCGTGCAGGTGGATCGAGGAGGCATTGCCGAAGTGCTCCATCCAGTATGGGCGCATGGCCTCCATCACCTCCGGCAGCAGAGGGGTGGTGGCATTGGCGTCCATATAGACTCGGCGCATGGCAGGGACCTCCTTAGCTTCGATTGTAAGGGCAATCTGGATTTCGCGCGCTGCTCTGGGCGCTGAATGGGGGGAATTGCGGGTCTCGGCTGTGAAGAATGAACGCCGGGGGGCATCTGCGGCGCAAGGCATTTGCCTGGCGGGAAGGGGCATTCAGAGGCGCGATGAGTGCATTGAGCGCTGCGAGACGGCGGACGGGAGAGAGGGTTCTAAGACCCGGGTTGGCGCGGGGGTTTGTGCCAATTTGCGGCGGTGCCATGAAGGTGATTGCTTGCACTTGAGATGGAGGCTTTCGAGCGGGATAATTGTTGCGGGAAATTGGTTGCCGGCGGGTTCGATTTATAAGCGGATGATGACGCTAAGATGATGAAAAAAATCCTCTTAACTGTAAATTGCTGATTGCCTGACGCGTCTTCCTTGATATATTCAGGATACCAGATTCTTCCGCTTGGGGACGAATGGATCTCCGAAGATGAATGAAGGCAAGTGCTTTCATTGAAGCGCCAGGGGTTCTTGCACGATGCGGCTTTCTTTTTTGGGCGACGGGAAAACCGGCTTAACTCCACCCAGGCAAGGATGAGACGACTATGGGCAGCACCGGGCCACGGAGAATTCGATCGGAAGAAGGATTCTTGCCGGACAGCGCGCCGGTTGCGGAGATTGAACCAAAGTGGTTCGCCGTGTACACCACGTCCCGCCACGAAAAGAAGGTGGCTCAGCATCTGGCCCAGCGACAAATTGAGCATTATCTGCCTCTCTACCGGTCAGGCCGCAAATGGAGCGATGGTTCGAGAGTCACGCTGGAACTGCCGCTTTTTCCGGGCTACCTGTTTGTCCATATTCCGCGAAGTGCGCGGGTGCGGGTGTTGGACGTCCCGGGGGTTCTGACGCTGGTGGGCGGAAGCGGGCGGGAACCTGTTCCTCTGCCGGATGGGGCGATTGATGCATTGCGGAGCGGACTGCACCTGAGGCGCGCCGAGCCGCACGCGCTGCCGGCCGTGGGGCAACGGGCGCGCATCCGGTCCGGCGCGCTGGGGGGGATGGAAGGCATCGTGGTGAGAAAGAAGAACAGTCTACGCGTGGTCCTGACGCTCGAACACATCCAGCGGAGTATCGCGGTGGAAGTGGCCGCGGAGGATCTGGAACCGCTGGGAAGCGACGGTCTGTCCGGCACGGCGATGGACGACGATTAATAGCGTGTGTGCAGCGTGGATATTCTCTGAAGCTGATGGGCCGCGAGCAAAACGGATTGCAGATTTTGCCTCATTCCGCAGCGGCTGAAGCCTCGTTGTTTTAGGCACGACTGAATCCGTGCTCTGACAAGAAGCGGAGTCTTTAAACGCGTCCAAGGCAATCCCAGTACGGCAAGTGGGCGAATTCAATTGAATGCGGAGCCTTCGAGAGACAAGGCGATGAGGCGCGGCAACGAGTGCGGCGAGGATGAGTGCCTGAATTCTCCGAGAACCTGCAAACGTAACCACGCACGGAGAACGGCCGTCTAAAGAACAAGAGGAAAGCCTTGCTTTCATGCGGTTCTGCCCGGTTGACAACCCTAAGGTCTTACGGCGATTCTGCGAAGGGCATCGCCCCAACTGTTCGACGCGGAGTCAATAAGTGTCTGAAATGGATGACAGGTCAGATAGTCAGCACATAGGCGTTGAGCACCAGTTGAGTGCGCCGCCTCCCAATTCCGGCAAACGCTGGATCCTGTGGACCACTTTGCTGCTGATTCTTGCGGTTGTTGGCTATTACTTTTACCGCAGCCACGAAGCGAGCCAGGCGGCCAAACCTGCGACGAGTGGGAGCGGGCGCGGACGCGCGACCGGACCGGTTCCGGTTACGGTTGCAACCGCCGCCAAGGGCGACATTGGCGTGTACCTGGATGCGCTGGGGACGGTGACGCCGGTCAACACCACCACCATCACGCCGCAGGCAAGCGGAGTTCTGACCGCAGTGCATTACACCGAGGGACAGTTTGTGCATAAAGGGGACGCACTGATCGATATCGATCCGCGTCCCTACCAGGCAACGCTGATGCAGGCCGAGGGCGCGCTGGAGCGGGACACCAATGTACTGGCGCAGGCGCAGATGGATCTCGATCGCTATCGCGAGGCGTGGAAGCGAAACGGGATCAACAAACAACTGCTGGACGACCAGGAAAAGATTGTGCTCGAGGACCAGGGCACGGTGAAGAACGACCAGGGCATCGTGAACTACGACCAGGCGCAGTTGAGCTATTGCCACATCTCAGCGCCGATCTCGGGGCAGGTCGGACTTCGCCTGGTGGACCCCGGCAACGTGGTTCAAGCGGGTGGAAGCGGCGCGCTGGTGGTGATTACCGAGATGCAGCCGACTACGGTGATCTTCACGCTGGCTGAAGACAGCCTCGGGCAGGTGCAGGCGCGGATGCGGCAGATGCACTCGCTGCCGGTGGAAGCCTGGGACCGCACCTCGACCAACAAGCTGGCGACGGGCAAGCTGCTCACGATCAATAACCAGATCGACACCACGACGGGCACGGTGAAGCTGCGCGCCACTTTCGATAACCGGAACAATGCGCTGTTTCCGAATCAGTTTGTGAACACAAGGCTGCTGGTGAACACGATGACCGGAGTTACGCTGATTCCCACGGGCGCGGTTCAGCACAACGGGCAGGTTTCGTTTGTGTATGTGATTGACCCGGAGAACAAGGTGGCTGCCGTGCGGAACGTGAAGACCGGAGTTTCCGATGCGGGCATGATCGCAGTGACGGGGATCAATCCCGGCGATCAAGTGGCGACCAGCAGCTTCGAAAAGTTGCAGGACAAGAGCACGATCATCATTTCCAAGCAGGCCATAGCGGCCAGTCCGTCGGAGGGCAATACTCCGTGAGTCCATCCGGGCCTTTCATCCAGCGTCCTGTTGCAACCTCGCTGCTGATGGCCGCAATTCTGCTCGTGGGTATCGTAGCGTATTTCCAGTTGCCGGTGTCTGCCTTGCCGCAGGTCGACTATCCCACGATCCAGGTGGTGACATTCTATCCAGGCGCCAACCCTGACGTGATGGCGACCACGGTGACGGCTCCGCTGGAGCGCCAGTTTGGCCAGCTGCAGGGACTGAGCCAGATGACGTCGACCAGTTCCGGCGGGTCGTCGATCATCGTGCTGCAGTTCACGCTCAGCCTGGATATCGACATTGCCGAACAAGAGGTGCAGTCGGCGATCAACGCGGCGCAGAGTTATTTGCCCTCGAACCTGCCGGCTCCTCCGGTGTACAGCAAGACCAACCCGGCAGATGCGCCGGTACTTACGCTGGCCATCACATCCGACTCGCTGCCGCTGTCGCAGGTGGAGGATATGGTGGACACGCGGCTTGCACCCAAGCTCTCGCAGTTGAGCGGCGTGGGGCTGGTGAGCATCAGCGGCGGGCAAAAGCCGGCGGTGCGCATCCAGGCCAATCCGACCGCCCTTTCGTCGTATGGGCTGAACATGGAGAGTCTGCGCACGGCGCTGGTCCAGAGCAGCGTGAACCAGGCGAAGGGCAACTTCGACGGGCCGCACCAGGACTACCAGATCAACGCCAACGACCAGTTGGTAACGAGCGACGACTATCGCAAGGTGGTGGTGGCCTATCGCAACGGCGCGCCCATCATGCTGACCAATGTTGCGAAGGTGACGGACGGGATCGAGAACAAGAACCAGGCCGCATGGATGAACGAGAAGCCAGCGGTGATTCTGAACATACAAAGGCAGCCGGGCGCCAACACCATCACCGTGGTGAAAGCCATCAAGGCGATTCTTCCCCAACTGGAGATTAACCTGCCCGCCTCCATCACGGTGACGCCTCTCACCGATCTCACCACGGCCATCAACGCCTCTGTCGACGACGTGGAGTTTGAACTGATGCTGACCGTTTTCCTGGTGGTGATGGTCATCTTTCTTTTTCTGCGCAATGTGTATGCCACCATCATTCCCAGCGTGGCCGTGCCGCTTTCACTGGTGGGCACATTTGGCGTGATGTACGGCCTGGGCTACAGCCTGGACAATCTCTCGCTGATGGCGCTGACCATCTCCACGGGCTTTGTGGTGGATGACGCGATTGTGATGATCGAGAATATCTCCCGCTACCTGGAGGCTGGAGACACGCCGATGCAGGCGGCCATCAAGGGCGCAGAGCAGATCGGCTTCACGATTATCTCTTTGACCGTGTCGCTGATTGCCGTGCTGATTCCGCTGCTGTTCATGGGCGGGGTGATCGGACGGCTGTTCCGTGAATTCGCCGTGACGCTGGCCGTCACCATCATCCTCTCTGCCGTTGTTTCACTCACCCTGACGCCGATGATGTGCTCGCGGATTCTGCGCCACACTCCGCAGGCAGAGCAGGGCCGCTTCTTCAGATACTCGGAGCGCGTGTTCGAGAGGGTCATTTTGTTTTACGGGCGCACACTGAAGTTCGTGCTGCGCTTCCAGACCGCTACCATGCTGGTGGCCTTGGCCACGCTGGTGTTGACGATCGCGCTTTACATCATGATTCCCAAGGGATTCTTTCCCACGCAGGATACGGGCGTGATCCAGGGCATCTCGCAGGCGCCGCCGAGTACCTCGTTTGCAGCCATGCAGCAGAAGCAGCAGCAACTGGCGCGCGTTGTGCTGGACGATCCCGCGGTGGAGAGCCTGTCTTCGTTTATCGGCGCGGACGGCACCAACACGACGCTGAACAGCGGGCGCATGTCGATCAACCTGAAGCCGATCGAGGAGCGGAAGATCAGCGCCGCGGATGTGATTCGCAGGCTACAGACGAAACTCAAAACCGTCGAGGGCATTGAGCTCTATATGAGCCCGGTGCAGAACATCACGGTGGACGACCGCGTGAGCCGGACGCAGTACCAGTACACGCTGGAGGATCCGGACCCGAACGAGCTGAACCTGTGGACCGGCAAGCTGGTGGACGAGATGAAGAAGTTGCCGCAGCTGGCCGACGTGGCGACGGATCAGCAGACCGGGGGCCTGGCGGTTTCGCTGGTGGTCGATCGTGTGACCGCCTCGCGGCTGGGCATTGCTCCGGACACCATTGACAACACGCTCTACGATGCATTCGGGCAGCGCCAGATCAGCACGATGTACACGCAGCTGAACCAGTATCACGTGATTCTGGAGGCCGATCCGCAGATTCAATCGAGCCCGGCAAGACTGCAGGACCTGTATATCCAGACGAGCGCATCGGCGGGAGGGTCGGGGCCGGGTGCGTCGTCCTCGTATGCGTCTTCGGGGTCTTCGTCGGCGGGTTCGAACGCGATCACGACCTCAGTGGCGTATACGCCATCGTCGGGCGTGCTGGCCACGCCTGCGAATGCGCTCAGCTCCGGCGTGGGATCGAGCGGCACATCTTCCTCCTCGGCCAACACTGCCACTACGACTGCGTCATCCGGCTCCGTTCCGCTGAGCGCATTTACTCATTTGGAGAGATCGAATGAGTTTCTCTCCATCAATCACCAGGGACAGTTTCCGGCAGTGACCGTGTCGTTCAACCTGGCGCCCGACGCCTCGCTGGGCGGCGCGATTTCGTCTATCGAGAAGGCGCAGAAGGATCTGCAGATGCCGGCCAGCGTGCAGTATGGTTTCCAGGGCACGGCGGCCGCGTTCGAGGGGTCGCTCTCCAACGAGGGCCTTCTGATTCTGGCCGCGCTGGCAGCGGTTTATATCGTGCTCGGCGTGCTGTACGAGAGCTTCATTCATCCCATAACGATTCTCTCCACGCTGCCTTCGGCGGGCGTTGGCGCGCTGCTGGCGCTGATCCTGTTCAAGCAGGACCTGAACGTTGTGGCCATCATCGGCATCATTCTACTGATCGGCATTGTGAAGAAGAACGGCATCATGATGGTGGACTTCGCGCTGGAGGGCGAGCGCGAGCGCGGAATGAACTCGACCGACGCCATTTATGAGGCGTGCCTGCTGCGCTTCCGTCCGATCATGATGACCACCATGGCGGCGCTGCTGGCGGGCATTCCGCTGGCTTTGGGCACTGGCATGGGTTCGGAGCTGCGGCGTCCGCTGGGCATTGCGATGGTGGGCGGATTGCTGCTGAGCCAGATTCTGACGCTCTACACCACGCCGGTCATCTACATCTTCTTCGATCGCATCGGACACGGCATGAACCGCGTGCGCAATGCGATGAAGAACGGCGGCGAGGCGCAACCGGCGGAGGGCGCATGAACATCTCCGCCCCGTTCATCCGGCGTCCGGTAGCCACCACCTTGCTGACGGCGGGTGTGACGCTCGCCGGAGCCATCGCCTTCAACGTTCTGCCTGTTTCTCCGCTGCCGCAGGTGGACTTTCCAACGATTTCAGTTTCCGCCGGATTGCCCGGCGGAAGCCCGGAGATCATGGCGTCTTCGATTGCCGCTCCGCTGGAGCGGCAGTTCAGCCACATCGCCGGCGTGACGGAGATGACGTCGTCGAGCGGGCTGGGCAGCACCAATATCACCTTGCAGTTCGACCTGAGCCGCAACATCGACGGTGCCGCGCGCGACGTGGAGGCGGCCATCAATGCCGCCCGCACCTACCTGCCCGCGAACCTGCCAGGCAACCCAACTTATCGCAAGGTGAACCCGGCGGACGCGCCGATCATGATTCTGGGGCTTACGTCGGACAAATACGACAAGCCGACGCTCTACGACGAGGCTTCGAGTGTGATTGCGCAGAAGCTCTCGCAGTTGCAGGGCGTGGGCCAGGTGGGAGTTGGCGGAGGCGCGGGCCCTTCGGTGCGCGTGGAAGTGGATCCCACGCAACTGAACAGCTACGGACTGACCATGTCGAGTGTGCAGTCGATGCTGAGCCAGCAGAATGCTCACGAGGCGACCGGGCAGATTGCGGATGGGAACCGGACGCTGGACATAATCACCAATGACCAG
>DATNHL010000264.1:0-2477 GCA_035604995.1 Occallatibacter sp.
AGGGACTGAATCGCAAGATACGCGTCTTTTTTGACGGTCCCATTGCCTTTGTTCGACCGCAGGGACCATGCCTTGTATGGGGCTTTTGTTGTCAAGGGACTGAATCGCAAGATACGCGTCTTTTTTGACGGTCCCATTGCCTTTGTTCGACCGCAGGGACCATGCCTTCGTCGCGACCTGCCGATTGGCAGAGCGCCGCGCGCAGACGCTGTCCAGGATGCCGCTTGCGGCACCGGCGGAGCCGGCGCGAAGCGTCCTGGACAGCGGCGAGCACGGCGCTAGCATGGGTTAAAGGGCACCATTGCGGTCTTTCGATCCTGGCCCATTTGGCATTCGGCCCGACGAGGAAGCTCGGCACAAGGCGATCGGAGGGGAGCCTGCCAGGAGTGGCGCTCGCGCCACAACCTTGTATTCGGTGGATCCGATCTGGTCCGACCATGATGCAGTCATGCGCATCGGCGGCAAGGCTCCTCGGAGGCGGGCCCATTCTCTCCCTCGGATGCGAGCCATGGGAATGGTGCGGGTCACCGCCGCCTCGGATCGTCTTGGCATTGCACCGCGTTTGGGCGGATGAATGCCGAACCTGTATCTCTCTGTTTGCTCCGGCTGTTGGTAGCAAATCGCTCAGCTGGCGGGGCGCAAAACCGCACCGGCCGGCACCTCACCCGTGGTCACGTAGCGCCACAGCGCGATCAGCAGCTTGCGCGCCAGCGCCACGATCATGGTCTTGCGAATATCGCCCCTGGCGCTTGTGGTGCGCGCCTGGAACCAATGCGCCAAGGCGCTGTCCTTCTGGAACATGAGCCAGCGCCACGCCAGCTGGATCATGCCGCGGCGCACGCGGGCATTGCCCGCCCTGGCCAGCCCTTTTTCGCGTCGTTTGCTTCCGCTCTCGTCCGGCGCACCAGTCATCCCGCCATAGCGGCCCAGCGCGCGGCGATCGCGGAGATTGCGCGCGAGCACCTCGTGCACCAGCATGTCGGCGGTCTCGATGCCGATGCCCATGATCCTGGCGAGCATCAACACCATGGGATGCGTTGCTTCCCGTGGCGCCGTGCTGAGCCGTTGCAGGCGCATCTTTTCGATCTCTTGCATCTGCTCGCGCACCAGCCGCAGCCGCGCCATGTCATGGCGCAGTTCGCAGAGCGTGTTCGCCGGCAGCGGCACCCCTTCCGGGCCGCGCAATGGCTCGAGACGTTCGGGCGCCTTGCGCAGCTTCACATTGAAGTTGCCGATGCCAAACCGGACCAGCGTCGATTTCATCCGGCTGATCAGGCGGGTGCGCTCGCCGCTCAGCGTCTGGTGCTCGCGGTTCGGACGCCGCGCGTCTTCCTCCGCCAGCGTCGGGATCGCCGCCATGCTGCAGTGCTTGCGCTCGCCGCGCAGCCAGCCGAGAAAGCAGCGCATGAGCAGCTGCGCGTCGATCCGATCCGTCTTCGCCCGCCGATGCTCCCGCGGCACCGGGATGCTGCTGGGATGGATCACATAGGCTTCGATCCCTCGTGCGCGCAGCCACCGCGCCAGCCAGAAGCCATCGCGGCCAGCCTCGAAGGCCACCACAAGCCGTCTGATCATCTTGCCGGCCTTGGCCCCCTCGTCACGCCAGCGATGCAGCAGCCCCAGCAGGGCTTCAGCATCGGGACCCTGCTTCTTCAGGGGTTGGCGGGCCACACCAGGCACCAGGCCAGCAACCAGCCAGCTCCTGAGGCTCAGTTCGACCACCGCAACAAGTGTGCTATTCTCATCCAAGGCGACGAGGGACCTGCTCAAATCATTCCGTTGCATGGGACACTCCATCGGTGTGTTGAGAGCAACGATGGTGCCATACCCTCGTCGCCCGCCCCATAGCATCTCTCCCCTTGCGGGAGAGGGCGGCTCGCGGCGAAGCTGCGAGCCAGATGAGAGCCGCGGCATGTTTTGCGCTAACGACTCCCCCTCACCCGACCGAGCTTCGCTCGGTCGACCTCTCCCGCAAGGGGAGAGGTGAAGGATAAGTTCGCCGCGCGCGTTCATCCGCTGAACATCACCGATATCTGCTGGCCGCCGCGCTCTATGGTGATGCGCCACTGCCGGCTGCCGGCATTGGCGATGCGCTCGAGATCGGCCGACTTGGCGATCTTCTGGTTGTTGACCGAAAGCACGATGTCGCCGGGCTGGAAGCCGATCGATTGCGCCGTCGAGCCATCGGCCACGGCGGTGATGACGACGCCTTCGCTCTGCGGATCGAGCCGCAGCTCGTCGGCCAAAGCCGGCGAAAGATTGGCGACCGTGGCGCCGAGGAACGGCGAGCGGGAGCGGATCTGCACCTCGTCGCGCGGCGTTTCGGGAAGCGCTTGCAGCGCCACCGGCACGACCATTTCCCCGCCCTGGCGGATCAGGCCGATCTGCGCGACCCCGCCCAACGGCTTGGTGGCGAAGCGATAATCGAAGGCGTTGGGATCTTCGATGGTCACCCCGTCGATGGTGACAATGAGGTC
>DATNHL010000265.1:0-17375 GCA_035604995.1 Occallatibacter sp.
GGGTGGCCCGGGCGAGGGTGAAGAAGACCGCCTGGTAGAGGATGACGATGAGGGCGAGAGCGACGGCCGAGCCGAATTCGATTTCCTTGACCGGCGGCAGGGCCTTGACATTGGCCAAGGCCGCGAAGGCGGCGGCGAGGAAAGCCGCGGAGATGAGGGAGAAATCGACGAGGGCGGCAAGGAGGCGCCGATTCAGGGGCGCGTGAGCGAGTTCGAGGGCTTGGGCGGCTGGGGCGGCCGCGGCGGCTGCGACCGGTTGCGCCTGTTCGGCTGCGGGCGCGGGGGCCGGAGCGGCAAACTCTTCCAGCTCAGGCTCCTCGTCGAGCTCGATGCCGGACCACCTGGGGCCGGTGACGGTGGACGCGGCGGCGGGGGCGGACACGTCGATGGAGATGCTGCCGGGGTCGACTTCGAAGATGCTGAGCTGGCCGAGGACCTCGGAGGCCGCGGCTAAGGGGCCTTCGGCGCGGCGGGGGCGGACCTTGCGGGTGGCGACCAGTTCGCGGGGGAACTCGATGAGGTTGGCGTGGATGGGCTGGGCCGGCTCGACCAGCTCGAAGCCTTCGGTTTCAAGCTGGCTGGGCACATGAGGCGAGAGGTCCCAGGCGTCCTGGGCGGGAGGCTCAAAGGAGGGGTTGGGCCGGAAGGCGCGGGGCACGGGCGAGGGCTCGCGGGCCGGCAGGTCGGTGTCCCAGCGGATTTCAAAGGCCACCTGCGGTGGGGCGGACGGCGCTTGCGGCACCTGCGGTGCGGCAGACGGCGCTTGCGCGCCATGGGGTCTGTTGAAGACCGCAAAGCCCTGCGGTGCGGCAGACGGCGCTTGCGCGCCATGGGGTCTGTTGGAGACCGTAAAGCCCTGCGGTGCGGCAGACGGCGCCTGCGCGCCATGGGGTCTGTTGGGATTTGAACCGCGCGCGGGCTCAGGGGCGGATTCGGGATCGGGGACGGGGAACAGGTTGGGTTCCCAGGTTTGGGTGGCACGAGCTTCAAGGCCGGCGAGGACGGACTCGGCGACGGCCTGCGCCTCGAGGGCGGCGCGGGAGGCGGCTTCAGCGGCGCGGACGGCGGCGCGGGCCTCGTCGGCCAGCATCTCGCTGTAGGTGGGGGCCTTGGCATAGCGGGCGGCTACACGGGCGGCGGCCAGGGCGGCACGGCCGCCGGCTGTGTGTTGGGGCTGCGGGTTTCCCTGCTGCCCGAGGCCGGACGCAGCCTTGCGCCTGTGCTCGGCAACGCGGCGGTTAACTTCCTGTTTCCACGACGGCTCGAGTTCGACCTGCTGTGCGGACTGTCTCAAAGCTCCTGTATCCCTTCATGCGCGGAGGAATGGGTGAGTTGCAAGCCCGACTCCGCAGTTGCGATCCGCGAAACACCGTTCATCCGGGGCATCACGTACGTTGCTCACAGAAGGGGAAAAGGATCGCGGAGCAAGCAGGTATTGTTACGGCACGAGCTCTCCATGACCGGCAAAAGCGAACCGAAATTTACCTGCTGCCAGAGCAACGCGGCCCGCGCCCCATCCAGTGCGGCTCGCTTTTGCTATCCTGAGCCTTAGAACTGGTCTTGAAACCGGGATGCGTCCTCGTAACTTAGTGTTTATCACGCTGCTGGCCCTCTGTCACCCGCAAGTTAGGGGGCAGATGTTGACCAATGCGTTACCTCCTGCACAAATAGTTCCGGGCGCGGGCAATTCGGGCGGCACGAGTGGGGAGAAGGCGGAAGCGCAGACGCCCGCGGCGGAGCTTCCGGACGATCCGGCGCAGGAGATGATGCCGGTGGCGCAGCCTGAGGCGGCGCCGCCGACGGGAGTGCCGGTGGAGGCATCTGCCGACAGCCAGAAGTGGGCGGGCAATACGTGGACGGGGACGGGCAGGGTGGAACTGCGCTACCGCGACTATACGCTGCACGCGGACAAGGTGGTCTATGACCGCGAGACCTCGGAGGTACAAGCGGAGGGCCATGTGCAACTGGCGGGCGGCCCCAACGATGTGCTGATCAACGCCGACCATGGGGACATGCGGCTAAACATGCACACGGGGAGGTTTTTTCAGGTACATGGCTCGCAGGGAGTCCGGGGCGCGGGGCGGCCGGTGGTGTATTCGACGGCCAATCCATTCCTGTTCTCGGGGCGAGTTCTGATCCAGACGGGGGAAGGCAAGTACCGGATTGTGGACGGGACGATGACCAACTGCCGGCTGCCAAAGCCGGACTGGCAGCTGCTGGCGCGGACGATTGAGTTGGAGAACGGCGAGGCTTCAACGCGGAACACGATCTTCGAGTTTCTGGGCATCCCGCTGTTTTACCTGCCTTACCTGCGGCATCCGGCGGAAGATACGGGGCGCGAGAGCGGGTTGATGCTTCCGGTGCTCAGCAACTCATCGATCAAAGGGTTCGTGGTGGGGGAACAGATCTACTGGGTGATCAGCCGCAGCATGGACATGGTGCTGGGCATGGAATATTACTCAAAGCGCGGCTGGGCTCCCAACGGCGACTTCCGCTACAGGGGCGCGGGGCTGGATCACCTGGTGGTACGGTGGAATGCGCTGCTGGACCGGGGCGTGGAGCAGGAGATTGGTAACACAATTCTGACGGGCTCGGCGAGAGCGGTGACGGGGCAGAAGGCGGTGCGGGCGGGCGACCTGATTCCGGGCCCGACCGGCATGGGAGTGGTGAACCAGGGGGGCGTGGACGTGGCGGCCAACGGGCGCAAGGACCTGTCGTCCGAGACGCGCTTGGCAGGCAATGTGGAGTTTCTGTCGAGCTACGTGTACCGGCTGGTGTTCAACGACAACTACTCGCAGGCGATCAGCTCGGAGGTGGCCAGCGATATTTCGCTGACCCACGCGCACGATGGGCTTGTTCCGTCCGTGTCAATGGACCGGTTTCAGACATTTGCCAGCTCGACCAACGGCGACGAGGCGAGGATTCTGCACCTGCCCAACGTGCGCTACGACGTGCTGGACCGGCCGCTGAGCCGGTCGGGCCTTTACTGGGGGCTGGGCTCGTCGCTGGCCTACCTGAGCCGCTCGGAGCCCGAGTTCCACGCGCGCAACGTGGGACGGGTGGACTTTTATCCGCATCTTTCGCTGCCGCTGGAAGGAGGCGGTTGGAGCGTGGTTCCGGAGTTTGCGATGCGCGACACCTTCTACTCGATAAGCCAGACACCCGATTTGACCGGCGCGCGGAGCGGGACGCCTACGATCAGCCACGATGGATTGAACCGGGCCGATGTGGAGGCCTCGGTGGAGATAAGGCCGCCGGCGCTGGAGCGGGACTTTGCGCTGGGCAGATGGAACCGGGAACTGCGCCACGTGATTGAGCCGGAGCTGACCTACAGGTTTGTGGGCGGCATCGGGGCGCGCGAACGCAAAGTACTGCTGGTGGATACCGACGACATTGCCACCGACACCAACGAAGCGGGGTTGTCGGTGACGCAGCGTTTTTACCTGCGGCCGACGGTGGAAGAGTCCTGCGCGGCCGAGGACAAGGAGCCTTCCGGCGAGTGCCCGGCCAAGCCGCGGGAGTGGGCGAGCTGGCAGATTGCGCAGAAGTTCTACTTCGACCCGAACTTCGGGGGAGCGCTGATTCCCGGGCGGCGTAACGTGTTCAGTTCTACGCTGGACCTGACCGGGGTGGCGTTCCTGACCGGGCCGCGCAACTTTGCGCCGCTGATTTCGCGGCTGCGCTTTGAGGCGATCGACAACCTGCGCGTGGAGTGGGACCTGGACTTCGACCCCAAAAACGGAAGGCTGGACTCGGACAACATCTTTGCAGGCTACAGCTGGGGCAACACCACCGTGGGCGTGGGACACGCGATGCTGAATGCGGTGGACGAAAACAACGGCACAGCCTCGACCATCCAGAGCCAGCAGGTGCAGCCGTTTTTCTCCATTGGGAAACAGAGCGGCGGGGGCTTCAACATGGCAGCGAATGCGGGATACGACTTTGTGCAGCACTCGCTGCAATACGCCGGGGTGCAGGCGGTTTACAACTGGAACTGTTGCGGACTGACATTTGGCTACCGGCGGTTTGAGCTGGGCAGCGTTCGCGATGAGACGCAGTACCTCTACAGCTTTACGCTGGCCAACTTCGGATCGGTGGGAGATATTCGGCGGTCGAACTCGGTGTTCCGCGACCCGACGCTGCCGCCAGCGTATTGAGCGGGAGCGCGACGACGGGATTCCGAAGGGCGTTTCGCGGCCAGCCGCCTTAGCTTGCGGCCGGCCGCGAGGGCGTGTTCTCTGGTTCATTTCATGGCAATTTCGACGGTCGAGGCGGCCGGGAGCTGATTCTTCGCAATATCCTTCTCGAACCGGTACTGCATAACCAACTCACTGCGGACGCTGGTTCCAGCTATCTTGACTTCCCTCAGGTAATACCTGTTTCCGGTGGACATGAAGACAAGGCGGCTGCCGGTCTGAATGGCGGGTCCCGATTCAGGGCGGACCATCACGATGCTTTGAGTTCTTCCCGTCTTTGCGTCGATGAAGGCCAGGAAGCGGTCGGACAACCGTTCGACCTTGTAATAGCCGGCAGGAACCAGCTGGTGATTTGCCGTGAACGCAAACGGGACCCGGATGGGTGCGCTGGTCTGCGCTGCGGCGTAAGTGGCTGTCGAGAGCAATCCGACCGCAACGGCAGTCAGAAGCAAGCGGGTGAGAGTTGAAAAGCGACGATTCATAAGGCACCTCCGTGCTGGAATTTGGCTGCCGGCCCTCATTTGCCGACCTGCGATGCTCTGTACCTTGCGCTCTTGCCGAAATTCCCTCAATGCACTGGAAGTCATTCCAAAATAAAATTCGAATTGCCGTCGAAGTATCGGATATTCAGATACTTGGATGACGCGATGCGCCGGCGAATTACGACCTGCCCCGGCATGGAAACCGTGCTACACTTCTCTCGCAGTGCCCCGAGAGGGGTGAAACCGTGGCTACGCCGGCGAGCACGAACCAAACCTGGCGTTTCGGTGTCTATGAAGTGGACACGCGCAGGGTGGAGTTGCGCCGCGCCGGTATTCCCATCAAGGTGCGCGAGCAGTCCTTCCTCATCCTGGTTTATCTCGTTGAACATGCCGGCGAGATTGTCAGCCGCGAGGATTTGCGGCGGCTTTTGTGGCCTTCCGATACCTACGTAGACTTCGACCACAGTTTGAACACGGCGGTGATGAAGCTGCGCGAGGCCCTCGGCGACTCGACCGATACTCCGCTCTATATCGAGACCTTCCCCAAGCGGGGCTATCGATTTATCGCGCCGGTTTCTTCGGTTACGGATACTCGGAATGGGCAGCCCAAAGCAAACGGCGATCCTGTTTCGCCTCCAATCAATGGAGTGGAAGGGCCGCAGCAGGCAATTCTCGCCCCGGCGGAAAAGCCTTCCGCCGGTCGGCGGTTTGCGCTCACGGCTGGGGTCATCGGTTTGCTCCTGCTTGTCGCCCTTGGATCCGTTTTGGTTTTTCGGGCACACCGCGCTTCTGGATCGCTTGCCACTGGCAGCCAGGTTTCCTCAACCCTCCCAGCCATCCCCGTCACAACCGCGCCGGGCCAGGCGCTTTTCCCCGCCTTCTCTCCGGATGAAAAGTGGATCGCTTATCTCTGGAACGGACCCGAACAAAACTACTACGACGTCTATGTGCAACTGCTGGGTTCCGGCACTCCCAACCGCTTGACCGACAACAAGAGCGCCCGTGTTGGTCCTCCTGCCTGGTCTCCGGATGGGACCGAGATTGCTTTCGCCCGCTGCGACGGCAAGAATGACGGTGTCTTCGTCGTGCCGGCCATGGGCGGCAGTGAACGAAAATTGACCAGCCTGAGATGTATAGAGGTCGTTCGGGGACTCGCGCGGGTAGCCTGGCTCCATGACGGGAGCGGACTTCTGATCGCCGACTCATGTTCCGCAGGCGGCCCCTGGGGACTGGTGCTCCTGACCCTCTCAACGGGAGAAAGGCGCTGCCTGATAACGCCTGGCGCGCCTGGCGAACCGAGCTACGTGGGGGGATTAGCACTTTCCCCGGATGGCGCGTCGATCGCCTTCAGCGGGTCTGGCGCCAAGGGTTGCTGTGACCTGTTTGTCGTTCCCCGCGCTGGGGGCACGCCCCGGCAACTCACCTTTGATCAGCAGTTGGAAAACGGCGACGTTTTCCTGAGCCATTACGTTGACTACATCTGGACGCCCGACAGCAAGTCCATCGTGTTCTCCTCCAATGCCACCAGGGTCCCGTGGTTGTGGCGTGTGCCGGCCCAGGGCGGCCCGATCGAGCCCGAAACCGTCTATCCGGCGCTCGGGAGCCTCTCAAAGGACGGCAGGCAGTTGGTCTACTCAGAGACAACAGCCATGCAACTGCCGGAAATCTGGCGGGCCGACTTCGCCGCACCCGGCGGTCCCGTCCTCAGCACGCGCAAGGCGATTGGCGTCCAGGAAGAGCCCGACGCGCAGCCCTCGCCGGATGGCTCACAACTCGTGTGGACGTCCTACCGGACAGGCTTCTACGAGGTATGGACCAGCGGCTCCAACGGCGAAGACCCCCGGCAACTCACGCGCCTGGAACGCCAGTCCGGTACTCCGCGCTGGTCTCCGGATGGGCAATGGGTGGCCTTTGACAGCTATGACCGGGGTGTTTCGGACAGCCTGATCTACGTCGTCGACGCCCAGGGCAGAAACCTGCATGCCGTGACCGATGCGTCCTCCTATAGCTTTGTCCCCAGTTGGTCCCGCGACGGCAAGTCGATCTACTTCGACTCCATGAGTGAGGAGGACAATTCGGGCTCCAGGTATATGGCGGTCTGGAGGCAGTCCCTGGAGACTGGCAAGCGGGTGCAACTCACCCATCAGGAAAGCCTTGATCCCCTGGAATCCTGCGACGGCCGCACCGTCTTCTTTACGAAAATCGCCTGGCCGGGCATCTGGAGCGTCCCGTCCGGCGGCGGCGCGGAATCGCTGGTGATCGCCGACAAGCCCCAGTCCGGCTACTGGGGACATTGGGCGGTGACCAGGACAGGCCTGTACCTGTTGAATGCCGAGGCCGCGCCGCGGCCCACCATCGAGTTTTTTAACTTCGCAACCCATCGCACGTCGCCCGTCCTTACGCTCGACAAGCAACCCCTGCGCTGGTTCCCCAGTTTGAGCGCCACCGCGGACGGCAGGACAATCTACTACACCCAATGGGACCGGCAGAGCGTGATCAAGATGATGGAGATCTCCCACTAAAGCACGCTGCCGCATACGCGTATGAAGAATGGAAACGAATTCAGCGCAGAGGCGCACTGTATGAAGCCTCGCTCTTCGTGCCGGCAAGACTCCTTTGAGGCATTTACGCGCTTCATTGAAACGGCTCCACTCACTCCTGAGTCATGCAGCGCACTGCGCAAGGGCTTGCTGGTCTTGCTGCAATCGGGATCCGGGTGGTTGCCTTTCGGCTTGCGGCGCGTCCACTTGGCAGCAGGGAAAGCGCTTGCTCCATCTGCCCGCTGCGAGGCCTCTGGAGTATTCTTTTCTAAGAGGATTTCAACTTGTTACGCATCCATTTCATGGCCGGGATGCTTGCACTTTGCCTGGCCGCCGGCTGCAAGGCCCAGACCAGCGCGCCGACCCCGACCCCGCCCAATGCGCTTGACGCAGCTCTGCTGAACCGCCGCATCGAGGTGATGGTGCGCTCGCAGTTCAACGTGCCGCAGGACTACAACGTGGCGATCGGGACGCGGACCCAGAGCCAGATTCCGGGCTACGACGGGCTGCCGATTACGCTCGCGCGCGGTGGCAAGAGCCAAGTGGTGAACTTCCTGATCTCGACCGACGGCAAGACGCTGGCGCGGCTGGATACCTTCGACCTGGCCAGGGACCCGGTGTTCTCGATCAACGTTGCCGGACGGCCAGTGCGCGGCAACCCTGCGGCCAAGGTGACGGTGATCAACTTCGACGACCTGGAGTGCCCCTACTGCGCGCGCATGCACCAGTCGCTGTTTCCGGATACGATTGCGCGCTACAAGGACAGGGTGCGCTTTATCTACAAGGACAACCCACTGCCGGCGGAGATGCACCCCTGGGCCATGCACGCGGCGGTGGACGCAAACTGCCTGGCCGCGCAGAACGGCGACGTTTACTGGCAGTACGTGGACTACCTGCACGGCCATGCCCAGGAGGTGACGGGCCCGGACCGCAACCTGCCCAAGAGCTTTGAGGCGCTGGACCGGATTGCGCGGCAGGAGGCCACGGTGGGCAGGCTGGATACGGGCAAGGTGGACGCCTGCATTGCCAAACAGGACGAGAGCGAGGTGCACGCATCGCTGCGCGAGGCCGAGGCGCTGAAGGTGGAGTCCGCGCCGGCGCTGTTCATCGAAGGGGAGCGCGTGGACGGCGCAATTCCCGAGGAACAGCTTTGGCTGGTGATCGATCGCGCACTGCGGGCGGCGGGTGAGCAGCCGCCGGCGCCTCCGTTGCCCGCGGCCCCGCCACCCGTGCCCGCGGCGCCCGGAAGCGGGAAATAGAGGCTGTGCGGCGCTGTCGCTGGGCCGGGCCGGGGATTTATCCTTGATGGCCGAAGACGTATTGGGAACGCAGGGGCCATGATGGGCCCCATAGGAGAGATCAGGTTGCAAGTTGAATGGTTTTTTCCGGCTTGTACGCGTTACGCCGGCCTGGTTCTGATGAGTGGCGCACTGTTGGGGAGCGTGGCCGGCTGCCACCGAGCGCCCGCGCCGGACGTGATGGCCACGGTGAACGGCAAGGATATTCTTCGCGCGGACCTGGATCGCAAGTACCAGACCTGGAAGATGAGCCAGGGAGAAAGCCCGCAGGAGCCATCGGCTGAACAGGTGGACCTGGCCCGGCTTGCGATCCTGCGACAGATGATCGACGAGGAGATTCTGCAACAGCGCGCCGCGAAGCTGAATGTGACTGCGTCGGACGAGGATGTGAACGCCAAGCTGACGGAGATGAAAGCGCCCTATACGCAGGAGGAGTTTGACAAGCAGCTGAAACAGCGCAACGAGACGCTGGACAACCTGAAGGCCGAATTGCGCCAGGGGCTGACGGAGAACAAGCTGCTGAACAAGGAGATCGACTCCAAAATCAACATCACCGATGCCGAGATCACAGGCTACTACGAGGCACACAAGGCGGACTTCAACTTCATTGAACCGCGCTATAACATCGCCCGCATCGTGGTGACTAACGCGCCCTCACAGCAGACGACCAACCTGCAGAACAACAAGGCCTCGGGTGAGGCGGATGCGAAGAACAAGATCCAGGCGCTGCACCAGAAGCTGGAAAACGGCGAAGACTTCGGCGTGGTGGCGATGAACTTTTCAGAGGACAAGGACAGCGCGTCCAATGGCGGCGACATGGGCTTTGTGACCGAGTCGCAGCTGCACGGCGCCGCCAGCGCTGAAGTGTATGACGCAATCAGCAAGCTCAAACCTGGCCAGTTTAGTGAGGTTCTTCCCATCAACGGCGGCCCGACTCCAAGCCGCAAGCCGATCGGCTACGCCATCTACAAGCTGATCTCAAAGGAAGCGGCGGGGCAGCGGACGCTGAACGACGTGCGCGTGCAGCAGGCAATCCGGCAGAGCCTCAGGGACGGGCATGCACAACTTCTGAAGAACGCCTACTTCGAGGTGTTGCGCGACGACGCCAAGGTGCACAACTACCTGGCCGACCAGATTCTCAGGGAAGGCGCGAAGTAGGGGGCACGTTCCTTTCTTCAGCCAGGACGTGCACGACGCGGATGGAACCGGGCTTTCGAGGATGCGGAAAAGCCCGTCGTCGTGCCCTGATAAGCAGCCCTCGCGCATGGCCGCCGGGGCGAGTTTTTCCGCTGCCTGAGAAGCTGACCTGCCGCACCAAACGGTTCATGGCGGGTTGTGAGGACATCTTCACTGTGGATGTAGTGCGGGGATCGAGCTGGCCCACCCAGCCCTGCAGCTGAGGCACGCAGACAGTAGATCAGAAGAAAACGGCCCCCGCGGAAGGCGGGGGCCGTTGGGTGCGTGCAGGAAAAAGTGCCGGGCTACTTCATGTTGCCGCTGGAGTCCATGGTGATGCCGCCAGGACCGGCGTTCTTCTTCTCTTCGTTGGCCTTGCGGGTGCCCATGGCCTTGGTGCGCCATTCTTCGGCCTTGGCGACGTCGTCCTTGCGGGCAGCGTCATCGCCGAAGTCCACATCGGCCTTGCGGCGATAGATCAGGTTCAGGTAGGCCATGGCATCGTCATAATTGGCGCGATTGGCCACTGCCTGGTTGAGGTACTGAAGGCCCTCTTCCACCAGCTGCGCGTTTTCCGTCTTGATGGCTTCCATGACCTTCTTGGGGGCCTTGGCATTGCCTTCGCCGTCATCGTTGGCGCCTGCGGTTGCCAGTTCCTTGAGGGTGTTCTCGTGAGCCAGCGTCCAATCGATCACGCCGACCGTGTAGGCAGCCTCAGGGTCCTTGGGATCGACGCCCAGGACTTTCTTCTGCCAGGCCTTGGCGTCGTCGAATTTCTTGATGCTGTAATAGATGCCCGCGATCTGCTTCAGGCTGTTGACATCGTTCGGGTCCTTGGCGAGGACCTCCTGAAAAATGCTGATGGCGTCCTGGGCGGTCTTGAGGTTGTCTGGGGTGTCGAGGCCGGGGACGACGTTCTGGGCCAGGGCAGTGGCCAGATAGGTTTTGGCCATGGGCAGGCTGGGATCAAGCTGCGTGGCTTTCTGGAAGTGCCCGATCGCCTCTTCGTACCGGGCGCTCTTGTAAGCTTCCACTCCCTTGTTCAACTGGTCACGGGCAGCGAGGCGGTTGCACCCGCTCATGGAAAGCACCATGCCGGCCAAGACCACCGCGAGCGCCGTAGTACGTGCGGGTCGATTCATGTTCGTATCCTTCTCCTTCAGGTGAGCGCCTTGGTATTGCGCTGCTCAAAATCTCTTGCGCCTGGCCGCGGGCGGGGGGACCGCAACCGGAACTGCAAATTGTACTCCTGTTGCCGCCCGCAAAAACAATTCCCCGCGCGGAGAGGCAACGTCAAATGCTACCAGAGCGTCTCGCTCGCTCCCGATCTCTACTGGCCCGCCAGAACCTTTGGCGTCATCAATCCTATGTGATCGACCCCAGCTGCATGGCCGATGTCGATCACTTCTGCAATCTCGGTGAAGTTCAGCTGGTCGTCGCCTTTGAGAAACAGAACCCGTTCGGCGCGATTGGCGAAGATGGAAGCCAGCCGGGCAGGCAGATCCTCTTTTGCGACGGCATGCTGGTTGATCCTGAATGCCGGCTGCCCGGCGTTGCCCTTGAGCACTTCGAGAACGACGGTGTCGGGGTTCGACGGCCCGTCGTTCATCGCCGGCCTTGGGATGAGTGCGCTTTCCCCTCGGGGCAGGGCGGGAACGATGACCATGAAAATGATCAGCAAGACCAGCAGGACGTCGATCATCGGAGTCACGTTGATCTCGGAAGTCATTCCGCCGGTGTTGCCGTTGCTCATCGCCATGGCAGGGTTCCCCCTTTCTATCAGCCTGGGAAAAGACGCGGCCGGCTACTGGCCGGCCATGATCTTGGGCGTCATGAGTCCGATGTGGTCGACCCCTACGGAGCGGCCAATGTCGATGACTTCGGCAATGTAGGCGAAGTTCACGTCGTCGTCGCCCCTGACGAACATCACCTTCTCGGCGCGGTTGGCGTAGATCGTATCCAGTCTCGGCTTCAGTTCGGACTTCTGGACATCGGTCTCGTTAATCTTGTAATTGGGCGCCGCGCCGGGCCGATAGAGAACCTGGACAACGATAGTACGGTCAGTCGGCGGCGGATTTTTGCTCGGATCCTTGGGCGGCTGGGGTACCAGCGCATCCAGGCCCTTTGGCGTAACCGGCACGATGACCATGAAGATGATCAGCAACACCAGAAGAATGTCGATCATCGGCGTCATGTTGATATCGGACGAGTAACCACCCCCGCCCCCAGTTGTCATGCCCATGGCTTTAAACTCCTCTTTTTGTCGAAATCGTCAAGAAATCCCAGCCGCGCGAAGAATTACTCGCCGCCGGCTAAGTTGCCTTCGCGCTTCTGCGTCAACAAGCCTACGTCGTCGACGCCGGCGGTACGCACGGCATCAATGGCGTCTTCGACAGCGCGGAACTGCGCGCGCGCATCGGCGCGAACGTAGATGGTCTTGCCCGGCTTGTCGGAAAGCTTATCGCGCACCAAGCCGCCCAGCTCGGTGACTGCAACTTTGTTCTGCCCCAGGAAGACTCCGCCGTCGCGGGTGATGGCGACCACGATGGCATCTTCCTTGTCAGCGTCCGGCATGGACGTGGGGTTATCCACCTTCGCCATGTCGACCTGGACCTTGTTCTGGAGCATGGGGGTAATGACCATGAAGATGATCAGCAGAACCAGCATCACGTCGACCATGGGGGTGACGTTGATGTTGGAGCTGACCTTTTTGCCTTCTTCGCGAACCGAAATTCCCATTGTTTGGGCTCCGTGCCTGTAATTTTTATTCCGGATGGCTTTCCGGCGTTGTTGCGAATCACCTGCCGAACGCGAGGTTCAAATCGGCGGGCAGGGGAGAGAGTCTCTCCACTGCCCCCGCAAATTCCCGCTCGCGCCGTCAAACGCTTCGCTTAGCGTTTGTGGCTCTGCTTGATGAAGTAGTCGACGAGCTCGCTGGATGAGTTATCCATCTCGACGTCGAATGCTTCGACACGTCCTGTGAAGTAGTTGAAGGCCATAACGGCCGGAATGGCGACCAGGAGGCCAAAGGCGGTGGTCACGAGGGCTTCAGAGATGCCGCCGGCGACCGCGCCGATGCCCGAAGTCTTCTGGGTGGCGATCTGCTGGAAGGCGTTCAAAATGCCGATGACGGTGCCGAGCAGGCCGACGAAGGGCGCTGTGGAGCCGATGGTGGCCAGAACCGCAAGGCCCCTCTTCAGCTTGGCGTGGACGATGGCTTCGGCGCGCTCCAGAGCGCGGCCCGAGCTCTCGATGGTTTCTTCCGTAGGCGAGCCGCCCGAAGAGCGGAACTCCTGCAGACCGGCGGTGACAACCTCTGCAAGATGCGACTTCTTGTTGCGATCGGCTATCTTGATGGCTTCTTCAAGCTTGCTGTCCTTGAGGGCGCCGGCAACCTTGGGCGCGAACTCGCGCGATTGCTTGCGGGCAGCCGAGAAGTACAGGTAACGGTCGATCATCACGGCCAAGGACCAGATCGACTCAATGAAGAGGATGATGGCGATGGTGCGTGCCGGCCATCCCATGTGTTCCCACAGCCCCATGGGGCTGAAACTTACGGCCTGCTCCCCTTCCTGGAAGAGGGCAAGGCTGCTGACCGTGTGCGAAGCGAAATGTGTGAGCTGAGCGAGAATCACTGAATCGTTCCTCCTAAGGAGTTTCTTGTGAACTGCGACCCGCCGCGGCGGGCAATTGCTGGAGAATGCGGCTCTTTCAGGATTCGCATTCAGGCTAAAGGGAAGGCCCCTGCCCGAATGACCGGGAAGAGGCCGGAGTTTAAATCATCCACCGAGGGTGAAGACCACATTGACTGTGGTTTCCACTTCGACGGGATCGCCGTTGAGCAGGTAGGGCCGATAGCGCCAGGACTTGACGGCATCCATGGCGGCCTGCTGGAGCATGGCCGGGCCGCTAATGACGCGAAGGTTTTCGATGGTGCCGGTTTTGGAGATGGTGGCCTGGAGCACCACAGTGCCGGAGACGCGAGCGGCCTTGGCAATGGGGGGATAGAGGGGAACGGTCTTCTGCAGCAACATGCCCTGGGCAACGCCACCGGAGATGTTGACCTTCTTGGGCGCTTCTGCCTTGATCTTGGGACCTGTGCCGCCGCCAAAGACGCTGCCCATGACGCCGGTGCTGCTGCCGCCGAGGCCTTCCATGCCGGCTACGCCGAATCCGGAACTGGGCGGAGCTTCCTTCTCGGCCACGATCTTGATGTCGTGCGGAATGCGGGTAGGGGCAGTGAGCTGATTGTTCATCATCTCCGACTGCACGTGCACCACATGGACGACCTCAGGCGGTGGCGGTGGGGGTGGAGGCGGTGGAGGTGGCGGAGGAGCGGTCAGTACCGTCAGCATCATTGTCCTCGGCAGCGCCTCAGGATAGATCAGCGGGATGAGGATCAGCAGAAGAAGAATCGAACCGTTGACGATGCCTGTCACAAGCATCCAGGGTCCACTCTTGCTCTTGATCCTGCCTCCGGATTCAAACGTGGAATCTTCAAACATGGCCAGCCTCGAATCGGGTGTTGGTTACTTCTAAGTTAGACACCGCCGGAACCCGAAATGTTCCCGGCTTCAAAACGGTACCACAGAAGTGCGTTCCCCTTGTACCAGAACTATGGCTCACCTGCCAAGCATGCTCAAAAAAAGATGCAAACCGCAGAGAGAACTTTCAGACCCTGGATCGTTTTGCTGCCGGCAAAACGACGGTCTTTCCCTGCTTTGCCCGCCACTCCTGCCAGGCTACCAACATGGGCGCTGCCACGGCGATGGAAGAATACGTGCCGATGAGAATGCCGACAACCAGGGCAAACGAAAAACCATTTAAAACCGCGCCGCCGAAAATGTAAAGCGAAAGCACGGTGAGGAAGGTGAGGCCGGAGGTAAGCACGGTCCGGCTCAGGGTCTGATTGATGCTGCGATTGACGACGTCGGGGAGCGATTCGCGGCGGCTGAGGCGGAGATTTTCGCGGATGCGGTCGAAGACGACGATGGTGTCGTTCATGGAATAGCCGACCAGGGTGAGGATGGCGGCGATGACAGTGAGGCTGATCTCCTTGTTGAGGAGGGCGAAGAAGCCGACGGTGATGAGCGTGTCGTGGAAGACGGCAACCACGGCGGCGACGCCATAGATGAGCTGGAAGCGGAACCAGAGGTAGACGAGCATGCCGAGGAGCGAATAGAGGGTGGCCAGCAGGGCCTGCTTCTCGAGCTGATGGCCGACGGTGGGGCCGACGACGTCCACCTTGGTGCCGGAGGGGACGATGGCGTTGGCATAGTGGGCGCGGAGCGCGTCGATGACCTGTTTCTGGCCGGTTTCAAGGGCCGTCTCGTCGTGCTGTTCGGGGAGGCCGATGAGCACCTCGTTGAGGCGGGCTTCATCGTAGCTCTCGACGGTGGAATCCTTGATACCGGAGGCCTGCATGGCCTGGCGGATGGCGCCGATGTCCGGTGGCTGAACGAACTGCACCTGCACCTCGGTGCCGCCGCGGAAGTCGACGCCCAGGGGAACGGGGCTGCCGATGTGAGCCCAGTGCCAGCCCATAGAGGCTATGCCGGAGATGCTGAAGATCAATGAAAAGCCGAGGAAGTACCACTTGAGCCTCAGCCAGTCCACATTTACGCCGCGAAACAATTCCACTGGTTCTACCCTTCCTGGGGGCTGAAGCAGTTCAAGCTTCAGCGTTCGAGATGTTTTCACCGCCTGCCGTGCCCCGACGGGGAAACGCGGGCAGGCAGGCTTGCTGCCGAGAGCTAGATGGAGACCGGTTCCCCGGACCTCAACCTGCCGAGATGCCAATCGAAGATGACGCGCGACACATAGACCGCGGTGAAGAGGTTGGCCGCGAGACCGAATGTCAGGGTGACGGCGAAGCCCTTGACCGGACCGCTGCCGAACAAGAACAGGATGGCCGCCGAGACGATGGTTGTTACGTGGGTATCGAAAATGGTCGTCCAAGCGTGGGCGAAGCCCTGGTCGACGGCCGCCGCGGGGGCCTTGCCGGTGCGCATCTCTTCGCGGATGCGCTCGAAGATCAGCACGTTCGAGTCCACGCCCATGCCGATGGTGAGAATGACGCCGGCGATGCCGGGCAGGGTGAGCGTGGCCCCGCTGTAGCCCATGAAGCCGAGCAGGATGACGAGGTTGAGGAACAGCGCCAGATCGGCGTTGATGCCCGAGCCCTTGTAGTAGAAGAGCATGAAGCCCATTACCACCAGAATGCCCACGATAGCCGCGGTGACGCCCTGGCGGATGGAGTCAGCGCCCAGCGATGCGCCGACCGTGCGGTCTTCAAGGTAGTTGAGCGAGGCGGGCAGAGCGCCGGTGCGGAGCATCTTGGACAGGATGTCCACTTCGGTGGGCGTGAAGCTGCCGACGATTTCGCCGGAGTCGCGGATGGCGCTCTGGATGGTGGCCACTTCCTTGACGCGTCCGCCCATGACGACGGCCATGCTCTGGCCGACGTTCTTGCTGGTGTAGTCGTAGAACTTGTCGCCGGCTTCGTTGGTGAGGGTGAAGCGGACGTTGCGGCGGCCGTTCTGATCGGTGCCGGGATCGGCGGAGCGGAAGTCGTTGCCGGCGACGACGGAAACGCGCTTGAGGACGTAGACGGCGTCGGCATCGGAGCCGGTGGCTAGGGTTCCGGAGCCGTGCAGCATCATCTCGTCGGGCGGGAGCGTGCCGCCGTTGCCGGAAGAAGCCTCCTGCTCATCCTTGTAAGGCCCGCCCACGACGGCGTGAATCTCAAGGCGCGCGGTGGCCTGGATGATGGACTTGACACGGTCAAGGTCGTCGATGCCGGGAAGGTCTACCAGAATCTGATACTTGCCGAGGCCGTAAGGCGCAATGACCGGTTCGCTGACGCCGAGAGAGTTGACGCGGTCGGTGATGGTCTCGATGGCCTGATCGACTGTCTTCTGTTCGAGGGCAGTTTCGACGCTGGGCTTCATGGTCAGCGTAAAACTGTTATCCGCGCCTCCGCCGGTGACGTCGTACTCGTTGGAGTACTTGTCGTCGAGGGTGGTGCGGGCGGTGGCGGAGCTTGCCGGGGCAACGCCTTCGACACGGATGACGTCAGGCTTTGCCGTCGGATCGTCCGGCCTGGTCAATGGGTAAGGCTTGTAGACCTGGGTAAAGGTCAGGTTGGCCGTCTTCAGGTCTGCCTGCACGCGGGCAACGGTGTTGTCGGTTTCAGCGCTGACCGCCTCCGCCACCACCACCTGCAAAATCAGGTGAGCGCCGCCGCGAAGGTCCAGGCCGAGATGAATGCGCTTGGTGATGGAATCCTGGAGAGCCTTGCCGCTGAAGCCCGAGGGCACCCCGATGATGCCGTAGATGCAGACGGCCAGGAATGCAATGATCAGGGCCATCTTCTTGTTGAGATTCTTATTCATCGTCCCGTTTCTCTAGTCCAAAAGGTAAAAATCGAGTGCAAAAATCAGGAGGCCGCTCAACTCACGAGCCCGCAGAGCTGTCCTGAGTGGTGACGGAGGCTATCGCGCTCTTGGCCACTTCGATCTTGATGTTATCCGGCGCCACGCGGATGATGATGACGTCGTCCTTGATGGAAAGGATAATGCCGCGGATGCCGCCGGCAGTGGTGACGCGGTCGCCGGTCTTGATGCTGGCGAGCATCTCCTGCCACTGCTTCTGGCGCTTCTGCTGGGGACGGATCATGACCAG
>DATNHL010000266.1:0-18235 GCA_035604995.1 Occallatibacter sp.
TCGCCCCGCGGCCAGACAGCAAGCTCGAATCCGCCTACCACAAAGCCGATCACTCCATCCAAAACATCCTTCAACTGCTCCAAGCCGCATGACAAATGTTGAAGTATTCTTATTTACGAATGAAACGGTAAGAATCTATACGCTAGCCAAGCGACCCATCCCAGCTATGTAAATAGCTATTCAAACTGGGCGTCATACATGGCAAAGGTAATCGGGCATAACTCACAAGGTCTAGTTGACATACACGAAAGAAGGCCTAAAGAACTTGGCCTCCTCACTGATCGTACTCTCGATGACGGTAGCCAGATCTCTGCTCAAAATGCGCGGCTGAGCGAGCTTGGATTAGCGTTCTGTGCGAATATAGAAAACTACGAGATTGAGGTGCACGGGGAAGGTAACGCAGAATAGCTTACCGCGCCCGCGGATGCGTGCGGTCGTAGACCTGCGTCAACTGCGCGGTCGTTAGTTGCGTGTAGCGCTGCGTGGTGGAGAGACGCTCATGCCCAAGCAGCTCCTGAATGGCGCGAAGGTCGGCCCCCTCCTCCAGTAAATGAGTCCCGAACGCGTGGCGCAATGTGTGCGGATGCACGTCGGCACTGAGGCCGCGCAGGATGGCGATGCGTTTGACGATGCGGCCGACGCTGCGCGTGGTGAGCCGGGCCTGGCCACCGGCCTTACCCAGACCGCGCAATTGCAGATTGACGAAGAGGGCAGGAGTGGCGTTGCCCTTCGCTTTGCCCGCCGCGGCCAGACGCGCCGAGCGCTCAGCAAGATAGGCGCGGATGGCCTGCGCGGCCGCGTCGCCCAGGGGAACGAGGCGCTGCTTCTGGCCCTTGCCGCGGACGAGAATGGCGTCGTTGGCCCAGTGAATGTCCTCGAGATTGAGCCCGGTCAGCTCGGCGTTGCGGATGCCGCAGCCGTAGAGCACTTCGAGGATGGCCTTGTCGCGGGCCGGCCAGCTTGCCGCGTCCTCGCCCACCGAGTCCACCACGCTGTTCATCTTCTCGATGGAGGGCACGCGGGGCAGATGCTTGGGCAGGCGCGGCGTGGCGACCAGCGAGGCCGCATTCTGCTCGACATAACCGGCGCGGGCGAGCCACTTGAACCAGCTCCGAATCGCCGCGAGGGCCCGCGCCGCTGAGGCCTTCGACAGGCCGCGGTCATAGAGCTTGGCCAGATAGGCACGAATCTGTGTGTGCTCAATCCGGTCGACGCTCTGCTGATTGGCGTAGCGCTCGGACATAAATGCGGCAAAGCTGCGCAGTTCGCGCTGGTAGGCGCGCACCGTGTGAGCCGATGCGCCGCGCTCGTTGGTGAGCATTCGCAGGTAGTCTTCCACCAGCGACTTGACCGGAGCGCCAATTGCGGGCGCGGCAGTGGCGCTCATGGCTTGTCCTCAATGGAGTCGTGGCGGAAGTCATGCGGCAGATCGGTGGCGGGCTCGGGGCATGGGTCCGATTCGATTGCCGGCCGCGCCGCGCGGGGATGGTGCATGCGATGCACCTCCTTGAGCCGGCCCAGCGCCAGGTGCGTGTAGACCTGCGTGGTGGAGATGTCGGCATGGCCAAGGATGAGCTGCACGCTGCGCAGATCGGCTCCGTGCTCCACCATGTGCGTGGCGCAACTGTGGCGCAGCCGGTGCGGGCTGGCGTCCGGGTCGGCAATCTTGACTAGGTGCCAGACCCACTGGCGCGTCAGGGGCATGCCGCGCAGAGAGAGAAACAGGCGCGTTGCGTCCTGTCGCGCGGCGTTGGCCTTGCGCGCGGAGCTGATGCGCGCCAGATGCGGCCGGCCCTGGCGCATATACTCATCCAGCGCTTCCAGAGCCGTTCGTCCCAGCGGCACAATGCGTTCCTTGTCGCCCTTGCCGCGCACGTGGACGCGCCCGGCGTCCATGGCCAGATCGCCCGTCGAGAGCGCGGTGACCTCGGAGACGCGCAGCCCGCCGGCATAGAGCAGTTCGAGAATGGCGCGATCGCGAAGCCCCGTGGCCTGTGCCTGCGGATGCGAGGCGGCCATGCCGGCGCGCTCCAGCATCTCGATAACTTCAGGTTCGGCCAGCGACTTGGGCAAGACCTTCCACGCCTTGGGCGATTCAATATTGACTGTAGGATCGTGATGGATGCGGCGGTCGAGCAGCAGCCACTTGTAAAAGCCGCGCAGGCAGCTCAGCTTGCGTGCCGCCGAGCGCGAGTCGATGGCGTGGTTGCGTAGGTGTTCGAGGAAAGCCGCCACATCCTGCTGCGCCGCCGTCAGCAAAACGCCGTGGCGGCCCTCGATGAATTCGGCAAAGGTCTTGAGATCGCTGTCGTAGGCCTCGCACGTGAGCGGGCGCAATCCCTTTTCGACACGCAGGTAGGTCTGGTAGTCGTTGAGGAGCGGAAGATTGCGCGCGCTGTCCACACTTCCGATTATCCGCGCGGGAAACTCTTCTCACGCGCCGCCCGCGAGGCTCCTGTACCTCGTTCATTACCGAATCAACATCGGCAACAACTGGGCTCTTGAAAAATTGGCGGGTGTAATGCAGAGCTTTACGCCTTTTGCATCCGCTGCCAATAGACGGAGTAGCGCTCGTCCATGACTTGATAGAGCGGCTTCAAGGCGAAGTCGCGGGGCTGGTTGACGGTGCGGAATCGGAGCTCTCCTTCGTCGGTTTTCTTCACCCAGGGGACGCCGGCCTTTGCGTCCTTGGCGGAGGCGGGGCCAGCTTCAAACTTCGGCATGGGCAACGCCGGCAGGCGATCCAACTCCGGTGCTCCATTGCCGTCAATCATCTCGGGGCTTAGCCCGTCGCGGCCCATCTCGGCGGCGAGCACCAGCGGGCCGTAGGCGAGTGAGGCCAGTTCAGGGCTGCCGGCGACAGGCTCTTCGCGCAGCGTCATGGGCAGGGTGACTTCAACGCGGTCCCCGGTTTTCCAGGTGCGGGTGAGAGCGATGTAGCCATCGGCTTCCGGGGCTGCATGCTCGGGGCGGCCGTTGACGGTGAGGGCAATGCCCTGGGCCCAGTGAGGAGCGCGGACTCTGAGGGTAAACTCGACCGGCCTCTCCGCGTGGATGCTGATCGAAGTGCGCTCTTCCTCGGGGAAGCTGGTCTGCTGCACGAGGCGTGCGCGCTTCTCAGGCCAGCTGACTTCAGAGGCGACAAACTGGTTCACGTAGACGCTGTGGTCATCGTGAAAGTAAAGGGTGTCGACGAGCTTGGCGTACTCTTCCGAGCCGGTGCCGGTGCAGCACCAGAAGGAGTCGTACTGGTTGCCGAAGGTCTTCCATCCGCCGGGGATGGTGGGCACGTAGTACATCAACATGCCGTCCACATCTTGCGTGCCGGCACGGACGTTCCAGAGGAGGCGCTCGTAGTAGTCCATGCGGCGCGCCTCGGGCTTCCAGCCGAAGAGGTGGCGGGTGAGCTTGAGCATGTTGTAGCTGCAGCAGCACTCCTGCCCAGCAGGAGCAAGGTGGCTGCCGATGGTGTCGGGCTCGCTCCATCCCTCGTCGTTGTTCGAGGTGCCGCCGGGGGCAAAGGTGTGGTGATCGACAATCGTCTCCCAGAAATACTCGGCGATCGACTTGTAGCGGTCGTCGCCGGTGAGCTCGTAGCCGCGCGCCGCACCGATGACCTTGGGGATGTTGGTGTTCGAGTGGAGGCCGGCCAGCTTGTCTTCATGCGCGGCGAGTGGATCGAAGAAGCGCTTGTGCTCAAAGCGCAGGCCGCCATCCAGATACTTCTTCTCGCCGGTGAGGGCATAGAGATTGAAGAGGCCCTCGTTCATGCCGCCGTGCTCGGTCATCTGCACCCTGGCGAGCTCGTCGTCGCTGAGCGGTTCAACCCATTTGATGGCCCAGTCGGCCATGCGTCTCGCCGTATCGAGGGCGACTTCGCTCCCGCAATAGACGTACATGTCCAGGTGGCCGGCCAGGATCTTGTGGTAGGTGTAGAAGGGCGCCCAGACGTGCTCGTGCTTTTTCAGCCGGTCGTAGAAGCTCTCGGGATAGGCGCCGAGATAGCCGTTGGGCTGCTGGCACTCGGAGAGAGCCATGACCATGGCTTCGGCTTTCTGACGCAACGCGGCATCCCCAGTAGCCGCGTACATGAGCGCGCAGGCGGAGAGATAATGGCCGCCGGCAAAGTGACCTCGCAGTTCGCAGTCGGGAGCCTCCCATCCGCCGAGCGGCTGGGCCGTGGAGCTCTTGCCGGCGGTGAGGCGAAAGCTGTGCAAGAGCCGGTCGTTGGGCAGCATGTAGAGGAAGACCCGGTCGCGCTCCTGCATGTCTTTGAGCGGGCCTGCGTTGAGACGGACCTGCGCAATGGGAAACGGATGCGCCTTCCACGTCACCTTCTCGTAGCCGCTGTGGTTGTTGGAGCGCGGCACATCGGTGGCTCCGTCCTGCATGATCGCCCAGGTGTGCAGCGGCAGCAGCGAGCTGCCGGCGGCGGCTGCGGCGGAGGTCCGCAAAAATCCTCTTCGGGTTACGCTCTTAAGTTTCATTGCTTCTCCTTTTCGGCTGCCAGCCGCAGGCTTACGCTTGTCTTGGCGAGCGGAATCACATACGCCCCGCGGTCCATGTTCAACTTCTCGCTCGGCGCGATCCCGCCCACGCCTTCCACGTGCGCAGGTTGCTCGATGCGCAGCAGTGCGGCATTGGTATACGCATCGCCCGCCGCGAGCCGCACTTCGACAGTGCCCGTGCTCTCATCCAGAGTTACCTGCTCAAACTGCCCGCTATCCAGCGTAAGCCACAGACCCAGCGGCGCGAGATAGACCCGCTGGCGAAAGCTGTCTCGCGGCTCCACGCTTACCGTCTTTCCCTTTTCGCGCAGATTTCCGCCGAAGGCCAGCCAGCCGAACTCCGCATCCTTCACGACATAAGCCGCCGTGTTCCAGGCGTGGCCGAAGAAGTTGGGGCCGTAGTCGCCGGTGTACGGATCGAACGCCATCCGGTCCGGAAAACTGTGGAAGGCGGCCGAGGCGAAACCCTCCTGGTCGATGCCGCTGACCGCGCCCATCGTTCCGCCGTAGCCGATACGCAGCAGATATAAGTCCTGCGGGTTGCGCCGGAAGGCGTCGAGCACGGGAATCGCGTTGATGCCTGAGCCGTAGTGGTGCAACTGACGCTCAAGACGCTCGTACTTGCCGCCGTACAGGAAATCCCAGTAGCGGCGCGCGCTGCCGTTGTAGCCCCAACTTGGGATGGTGGGCATGTAGCCGGTGATGGCGTCGAGCGTGACCTGCGCCTTATCGTCCATTCCGAAGTGGCGCGACCAGGCGTAGACCTCTTCCTGGCCGGTCGAGTCCCAGGGCATCTCGCTCCCAAACGGATAGGCCAGCTTCTTCCATCCATCGGCGCGCGCCTTCATCGCCGCTTCGAGCGTCGCGGCCTCGGCGGTCATGCCTTCGCGCTTCAGGTCGTCGAGGACGGCCACAAACACGTCGCCTTCCATCTGGCCAAACTGGCTCTGCTCCGGCGCAAAGCGCGTCATGGCCATGATGGTCTCGTAGGCCTGGGTTAGATACCAGCGCCAGTCGTGGTGCGTCGCAAGGCCATGGTGATTGCGAGCCACGCGGTAGAGCGACCAATAAGCCGCCACCACGTGCGGGTAATTGAACGAGCGTCCCAGGTCCTCGCTGCCCTGCCTGTTCCAGCTCTCCCAGGTGGACCAGTCGAAGTCCTTGCGGTAATTGCCGGGCGGAAACTGATCGGGCTGGTAATAGAAGAGGCTCTTGCGCACGCCGAACTTGCCAGGCCCCTCCTTCTGCTGCAGGCCGCCCCAGAGGACGCCGTCGACGAACTCTTCGAGCTGCTCGACCTGCTGCTTGTCTGGTCGCCCGTATTCCTTCATTGCAGCGGCCAGCCAGGAGCCCGCGCCCGCCTCGTCGCTCAGGCCAGCAATCCAGACGCGGCTGTCCTGGGTAACCAGCGCGCCGGCCTCGCGGTCGTAACTCATCACCGAGGGGCTGCGGTGAAAGGGATCGTCCTTCACATCGAACCACTGCTTCGTGAAGAGAAACCTGCCCAGGTCGTCCACGGCCTCGGCCTCCGGCTTCATCACTCGGTACTGCACCGTCTCGACCATGCCATCGGCGTAGGTGATGGTGAGCCGCGCGCGCCCCCATTGCCTGCCGCGCAGGGTATAGTGCTGCCAGCCGTGCTCGGTGGTCCCGGCTGCCGTCACCTCGATAGCCCCCGCCGGCTCCACGTCTACTTTTTTCACCGTCTCCGGGTACTTCAGAAACAGGCTCGCCTCCGTGTCCTGCGGCAAAATGTAGCCCGGAATGCCCACAGCAACCGGCCGCCGGTTGTCAGCAAGCGTTTTCTCGATGGAGCGAATGGAGTCCACCACGAGGAAGCGCAGGCCCACCGTGCGCTCCTGGCCCGGTTCGAGGATGATGCTCGTCGCCGCATTCCACGGCTCGGCCTGCTTCCACTCGTTCTGCTGCCAGGCTGCCGAGGCGACCATCCACTCGTAGAAGCCCTCGAAGGTCATGTTGCGCGGGGTCAGATCCTCGAAGAGCGCGGGTTTTTGTGTACGGCCATGCGGCCCGTCAATGGGCTTGTAGGCCTCAAAGGGCGTCTTGCCGTCGGGAATTACAATCAGCGCGGGCCCGTGACCGTTGAGCCGCGTGACCTGCACGTATCCGGCGTCGAGCGCAATTGACGGATCGGAGAAGCTCGAAAGCGCGTGAGCCTGCTCCAGGTCCTTGCCGCTGATGATGTTGTCGAAGACCAGCGGAATGCCCAGCGCGCCAATCTCGATGGCCTGCCTGCCGGGATTGCGCAGCGTAAAGCGCAGCGCCAGCTTGCCGCCAGCCACCGCCCAGGTGCGCGTGACTTCCAGCGGGAAATCGGCGGGCAAGGTGGGGCGCAGATCATCGCGCTCCAACTCCCCGGCACGCGCAGGGAGCGGCTTGACGGGGTGGCGTTCGAGGGCGGTGGAATAGCCGCGCCAGTCGGCCGCGCCCTTCGCGCGCAGGCGCAGGTCAATGTCGCCCACGTGATAGTACCCGTCGGTGGAACGCGCGGCGAGCAGCTCAGCCGGGGTGAATTCGAAGCCGTCCCCGCCTTTTGCCGCTGGATCTTTTGTCTGCAGGCCCGCAACCGTTCCCGAAGAGCGCACCAGGCGCAGCTTCAGTTCCGGCGTCTCATACTGCACCAGGCCCTGCTCCAGCATCGGGCCAAGATTCGCGTCGCGGCCGGCCGGGTACCACTGCGCCGGCGCCGTCACCGCCGAAGCCGCCAGAATTCCTGCCGAAACCAGCCATCCTGTCCTGGTGAAACGCCGCACGCCGGAGCCCTCCCGCAGACTGTTCCTGCGTCCATGATCCCTGAAAATCACGGGCGGAACAAAAAATCCGCACCATAGGTAGCAATCATTGTATCCAACCTCGTATACTTTGCAACAGCGAACTCTCCAGTTCTTGCCGGCCGGCGCGATCACAACGACTGGTCGCCCGAATACACTGTTTGCTGACGACCATGGTCAATACCCAAATTCCTCTACGCCTTGACGTTGTGGACTCGCACACCGCGGGAGAACCGACGCGGTGTGTTCTGGCCGGCGGTCCGCACCTCGGCTTTGGCCCGCTCGCGGACCGGCTCGAGCGCCTGCGCGCCCACCACGACGTCTACCGGCGGGCCATCCTGTGCGAACCGCGCGGCTCCGATGTGCTCGTTGGGGCGTTTCTGGTTGAGCCGGTCGACCCGGCCTGCGCCGCGGGCGTTATTTTCTTCAATAACGCCGGCTACCTGGGCATGTGCGGGCACGGCATGATCGGCGTAGCCGTCACGCTGGCGCACCTCGGCCGCATCGAGCCCGGCGAACACCTGATCGACACGCCGGTCGGTACAGTGCGGATCGAGCTGCACCCCGGCAACCGCGTCACCATCCGCAACGTACCGGCCTATCGTTACCACGCGGGCGTGACGGTGGAAGTTCCCGGCTACGGCACCGTGACCGGCGACGTGGCCTGGGGCGGCAACTGGTTTTTTCTGGTGGGCGGACCTCCGTTTCCGCTCACCCTCGACCAGGTCGAGCCGCTCACGGCTTACGCGTGGGAGATTCGTCGCGCCCTCGCTGCTGCGGGCGTGACCGGGGCCAACGGCGCGGAGATCGACCACATCGAGCTGTTCACCCCCGCGCACGACCCGGCCAACGACAGCCGCAACTTTGTTCTCTGCCCCGGCAAAGCCTACGACCGCTCCCCCTGCGGCACCGGAACCAGCGCCAAGATGGCCTGCCTGGCCGCAGACGGGCATTTGGAGCCCGGACAGCCGTGGCTGCAGGAAGGCATTCTGGGTTCCGTGTTCGAGGGTAGCTATCACTGCGACGGGAGCGAGGCAGCGGGGAATGGGATTCCCCCCGGCGCAAAGAAAATCATCCCCACCGTGACCGGCTCGGCCTACGTGACCGCCGAGTGCACGCTGATCTTCGACCCCGCCGACCCGTTCCGCCTGGGAGTGCCGGAATGACCGAGGCAGCGGCGCAACGCTTTGACGTCCTCATCGCAGGCGGTGGGATTGTAGGCTCGGCCTGCGCCTTGGCCTGCGCGCAAGCAGGCCTGAGCGTGGCGCTGGTGGAGCGCGACCTGCTGGGCAGCGGGGCCACCGCCGCCGGCATGGGCCACATCGTCGTGATGGACGACTCGGAGGCGCAGTTCGCTCTCACCCGCCGTTCACAGCAGTTGTGGCAGGCGCTCAGCTCCGCGCTTCCGGCCGCCGCCGAGTACGAGGCGCCGGGAACGCTGTGGGTTGCCGCGGACGAAGAGGAACTGGCCGAGGCTGCCCGAAAGCATTCGTGGCTTGCCGAGCGCGGCGTGCCCAGCCGGCTGCTTTCGAGCCGCGAGCTGGGCGCGCTGGAGCCCAATTTGCGGCCTGAACTTGCCGGCGGGCTGCTGGTGATCGAAGACGCCGTCGTCTACCCTCCCGTTGTGGCTCTCAACCTCGCCCGCCAGGCGCAGGCGTTGGGAGCTACGCTCGTGGTGGGCCGCTCCGTTACGCACCTCGCCGGCGGCGAGGCCGCGCTGGACGACGGAACGCGTCTGCGGGCAACTCGCCTGGTAAACGCCCTGGGCGCCGACGCGCCGCAATGCACGCCCGGAATTCCAGTGAAGAAGCGCAAAGGGCACCTGGCCATTACCGATCGCTATCCCGGCTTTGTGCGCCACCAGTTGGTCGAGCTGGGCTACCTGAAGAGCGCGCACTCGGTCAGCGCCGACTCGGTGGCCTTCAACGTGCAGCCGCGCCAGACGGGGCAGATTCTCATCGGCTCCTCGCGCCAGTACGGCAATGGAAAGCCCGCCGTCGACCAATCGATGCTCACCGCCATGCTCGCTCGCGCCACGCTCTATCTCCCCGCCGCCTCTTCGCTCAGCGTACTGCGTGTGTGGACCGGCTTTCGCGCCGCCACGCCGGACAAACTGCCCCTCATCGGTCCGTTTCCCGCCGACCCCACCTTGTGGCTCGCCACCGGCCACGAGGGCCTCGGTATCACCACCGCCCTGGCGACGGCCGAACTGCTGGCCGCCGAATTCACCGGCAGCTTGCCCGCCATTCCACCCGAGCCTTATCTTCCGGCACGTTTTGCGCCGGCATTGAGCGTCGAAAAAATACTTCCAGAAAACACAATTCCAGAAAACATGAATCAGGAGAAGCTATGAACTTCCACGGCGTCATGCCCGCCATGACCACCGCTTTCGACAGGGACTTCAACGTCGATCACGCCTTTGTTGCCCGCCACGCGCAGTGGCTCATCGAGAACGGCTGCACCGCCATCATCTGCCTGGGCTCGCTGGGCGAGTCTTCCACGCTGCGCTTCGACGAGAAGATCGAAGTTCTCAAGACAGTGGTTGCGGCTCTCGAAGGCAAAGCGCCCGTGGTGGCGGCCATCTCCGCGCTCTCCACCGCGGAGGCCGTCGAGCTGGCCAAGGCCGCGCACGCGGTTGGCTGCGCGGGGCTGATGATTCTGCCGCCCTACGTCTACAAGGGCGACTGGCGCGAGAACAAGGCGCACGTCGCGGCCATCCTCAAAGCCACGACCCTGCCTGGCATGCTCTACAACAACCCCGTCGCTTACAGCGTGGACTATCTTCCCGAGCAGATCGCGGAATTCGCGCAGCAGTACTCCAACTTCGCCGCGGTGAAGGAGTCTTCCACCGACGTGCGCCGCGTAACCGCCATTCGCGCACTGGTCGGCGACCGGCTCTCGTTGTGCGTGGGCGT
This sequence comes from Occallatibacter sp., assembly GCA_035604995.1. Lineage (GTDB taxonomy): Bacteria > Acidobacteriota > Terriglobia > Terriglobales > Acidobacteriaceae > Telmatobacter. The sequence continues at coordinate 10,216 of DATNHL010000266.1, forward strand.
GGATGACGCCATTGTCGAGGGCATCGCCGCCGGAGCGGTGGGCTGGGTGGCCGGCCTCGTGAATGCCTTGCCCCGCGAATCCGTCGACCTGTTCAACCTGGCGCGCACGGGCAAAACGCGCGAGGCCTTCGAGCTTTATCGCTGGTTCCTCCCTTTGCTGCGCATGGATACCGTGCCCAAATTCATCCAGCTCATCAAGCAAGTGCAACAGGAGGCGGGCATCGGGTCGGCGCGGGTTCGCGCGCCGCGGCTGGAAGTGGTTGGCGAGGAGTTGGCCGTGACCCGCACCGCCTTCCACCACGCGCAGACCCATCGGCCCGCAATCGCCCTCGCCAGCACCCCATTTGCGGTTTAACCTGATTGCGGAGTTTTTGAGATGGCTCTTACCGGACAATCCTTCCTCGGCAGCCGGCGCGGCGCACTGGGCGGCGCACCCATCCTGGCGATCAACCCCGCCACGGGTGAGCGCCTCGACCCCGTCTACTCGTCGGTTTCGGCGGCAGAAGCCGACCATGCGGTCCAGCTCGCGGCACAGGCCATTTCTGTCTACGCGGCCACAAGCGGCAAGGCCAAAGGGCCCTTCCTGCGACGGATAGCCGACGGCCTCGACGCGATTCAGCCGCAACTGGCCGAGCGCGCCCACCTTGAAACCGCGTTGCCCATGCCGCGCCTGCTGGGCGAGGTGAGCCGGACCACTGGCCAGCTTCGCCTGTTTGCGTCCGTGGTCGAGGAAGGCTCGTGGGTGGAGGCGCGCATCGATCCGGCGCTGCCTGACCGCAAGCCGCTTGCCCGGCCCGGTCTGCGGTCTATGCTCAGGCCGCTGGGTCCGGTCGTGGTCTTCGGCGCGAGCAACTTTCCGCTGGCTTTTTCGGCGGCCGGCGGAGACACGGCTTCGGCGCTTGCCGCGGGCTGCCCGGTGATCGTGAAGGCGCACTCCGCCCATCCCGGAACCAGCGAGCTGGTTGCGACGGTGATTCAGCAGGCGGTGGCCGATGCTGGTTTGCCGGAGGGCGTTTTTTCGTTGATCTATGGGTCGGGCGTCGAGGCAGGCGGGGCGCTGGTTCGCCACCCGCTCGTCCAGGCCGTCACCTTTACCGGCTCGCTGGGCGCGGGACGCAAGCTGATGGACATGGCCGCCGCAAGGCCTCGCCCTATCCCCTGCTTCACGGAAATGTCCAGCGGCAATCCGCTGTTCATTCTGCCCGGCGCGCTGAAGGCGGGAGCTGACGCGCTGGCGCAGGGCCTTTTCAACTCGTTCACGCTGGGCGCGGGCCAATTCTGCACCAAGCCGGGAATCGTGCTGTTTCCCGAGCAGCCGGAGACGGCCGGATTTCTCGCCAAACTCGCAGAGCTGGTGGGCCAGGCGCAGCCCTACACGCTGCTCACGCCCGGGATTGCTCGCGACTACGCGCGCGCGTCGAGCCATCGCGCCTCGCAATCAACGGTGGCCGCGCAGGCGCCGGCCGCGGGCGCGGCGCCTGCCTGCCCCGCGCACGCGCAGATTTTTGCCACGGATCTTGACGAGTTCCTGCGCACGCCGGAGCTTTCCGAGGAAATTTTTGGTCCGGATACCCTGTTGGTACGCTGCGAGTCGCCGGATGAGTACCTGCGCGCCGCCCATGCGCTCGACGGCCATCTCACCGCCACGCTGCTGGGCTCAGAAGAAGACCTCGCCGCAAACCGCGAGCTGATCGCCGTGCTCGCGGAAAAGGCCGGCCGGCTGATCTTCAACGGCTTCCCGACCGGCGTTGAAGTCTCGCACGCCATGGTTCACGGCGGCCCTTATCCGGCCACATCGGACGCGCGGTTCACTTCGGTCGGCACGCGCTCAATCTATCGCTTCGCGCGCCCCGTCTGCTTCCAGGGCTTCCCGGACGCGCTGGTGCCGGCGGAGTTGCAAGCTGCGAATCCATTGGGGATTCTGCGGCTCATCGACGGCGTCCCCAGCCGCGAGCCGCTAACACCCTAACTTGGGTAACAATATACTTGGCAAAATGTCGGGAGGCTGCGGTACTGCGCGGACTAATGTGATTCTTTCGCGCTTTCGACGGCCTCTACTGCCTCTGCCTCAGCAAGTAACGCATCAGCTTTCCGCAAAAGCGCGTCTGCTTGCCCTTTAAGCCTCAAAGCCTCAGCGCGCAGTCTGTCAGGCTCTGGCACAGTTCGCCGGACTACTGTGGTTTTCCATCGCATGTTAGGACTCCCCTGGCTGCCGGGTGCCCCATCCTTTCGCCTTTCTTCTGGCGAAAGGGTGGGAAGCAATGTAGCCCATGCGAGCGAATAGCGAGCGTCTGCCCCACCGCAGGTGGCTACCAGCTCCCCCGCTCGCCGTAAATATCGATCACCTTGGCCAGGCGCCGGCAGCCGTTCTCCCAGTTGACGGAGAGAGCCCGCTCCAGCCGGTCCGGATTCCCCTCGACCAGCGCGGCAATGATCTCTTCATGCTCGGTGACGGACAGATGCAGCTCGCCGATGATCGAGCTCGCATAGAGCCGCCAGTAGCGCTCCGTCTGCGGCTCAATGGCTTGGTGAAGCGTGTTCAGCCGTGGGCCTGAGCCGGCCGTGACCACCAGGCGATGGAACTCGTGGTCCAGGTCGAAGATGTCGGGACCGTTGTAACTGCGTTCGTGCGCAATCTGCGCCAGCTTGCCGTTGACGAGCTTCAGTTTGACTGCCAGTTCATCGCGCTCCGGCTGGGGCAGCGCGGCGGCGCGGCGGCCGGCCAACCCCTCGATGCGCCCGATGATCGGATAAAGCTCGCTGGCGTCCTCTTTGGTCAGCGGCGCAACAATCATGCGCGATTTGCTGCCGCTGCGGTGCTCGATCACGTAGCCCTCGCGCTGCAGCAGGTAGAGTGCGCCCCGCACCGGCGTGCGGCTCATGTTCAGGTGGTCGCACAGGTCGCCCTCGACGATCCACGTGCCCGGCGCCAGGCGGCCATGCACCACCAGCTCGCGAATCCGCTGAAAGGCAATGCCCACGCTGGTTCCGTGTTCTGCCTTGCCGGATTTCTTCTTCGAACCCCTGACCGCTTTCAACGCTGAAGGCGCCATCTGCTTCACTCTCCGGCTACAGCGGTTCCACGATTGCTGGACCCCGAAACCACTACCCTCAAGTGGCTTTTTCCCTCAAGAAGAAGCCACCTTCACCTGCCTCACAAAGGGCAAGTGAATTGTGGAACCGCTCTCAAACCCCGCACCGGAACCATGGACCGGCGTCCTTCGCGAGTGCCCGTTGCTTGCGTTCATTCTAGCAACAATTCCGCTGCTTCCTGCCGGCTGCTTGTTGACCCCTCAGAGTCAGGGAGGCCTGGCTGTCATGCGCATTCCGGAAAACCCCTGCCGCGCCCGCGGAATTCCGCAGCGCGGCAGGCAGGAGGCAGCAAACGGTCAAGTGTTCCATCAGAATTCGATGTTGGCGCGGAACTCGATGACGCGCGCACCGTTGGTGATGCCTGCGGTGGCAAAACCGGAATTCTGCACATCGCTGGCAAACGCGCCCGAAGTGCTTCCAAAGACCGGGTGATTCCAGGCGTTGGTGGCCTCGGCCTGGAGCTTGAAGCGGAAGTTCTCCCAGAGGGGGAACGCCTTCGACAGCGAAATGTCGTTGTAGAAGGCGTGGGGCCCGTGCAGGTAGATGGGGTGGACGATGGTGCCGGGCGTGGTGTTGGGAGCGATATAGCTGGTGTTTGCGCCGCCGCTGCCGTCGGGTGCGGCCAGATACTTGGGATCGAGCAGCAGCGCGTATGTCTTGCCGGGAACGCGGCGCACGCCTACGGATCTCTGCAACTGGCCCACAGTTACGTTGTTCAGCCGCACGCCGCCGTCGCCATAGTCGTTGTAGGTGAGGTTGTTGCCAATGATCTGCTGCGGCGTGCCGGTTTGGAAAGTGAGGATGGTGCCCACCGTCCAGTTGCCCAGCATGCGGCTGGCCAGGCTGTCGCCGTTCAGCAGCGCCTTGCCCTTGCCGATGGGAAGATCGTAGGTTCCGCTCAGGTGCAAAACCTGGCGGATGTCGAATTGGGTCGGCCCATAGGCAAGCGAGAGGTTGCGCAGCGTGAGGGTGCCCGGCCAGCCGCACCAACCGCTGTAACCATAGTATCCGCATGCATAACCGGATGCGGCGGTGCCATTGGTGTTCACCTGGAAGCCGAGTGTATGGCTGAGAGTGTAGTTGGCGTCGAACTGCAGTCCGGCCCACTGCTGCTGGCGAAGGTCCACCTGCAGCGATTCGTAGTTGGAGTAGCCTGCCGCTACCATGTACTGCGTCTCCACCCCGGCCGCGTAAGGATTGGCCTGGAAGAAATTGATCGGGTAGTTGCCCGCTCCGCCGGAATAACCGGCGTTGTTGACGCAGGGAGCAAAGCCGGAGCCCACCAGGTTGCAGAAGTATCCCGTGGTTCCATTGATGCCGGCAAAGGTATTGGCGATGGCGCCCACCTGCCCGGAATCGAGGTCGGTCACGAAGGTGCTGTTGATGTAGTCGATCGCGGGTGCGCCTGGGCCGCCGGATGCCTCCCCGGCAAATGCCGCATCAAAGATCGGCAGCGCGGACTGCCCAGCCAGGCCGTTGTTGGCAAAGCTGCAAGTGCCGTTCTGGCCGCAATTGGGGTTTGCCGTTGTGTATGCCGCCAGATTCGCCTGCGCCTTCTTGAACTCGTCAAGGAATCCGTTCTCGAAAACGTTCACCTCGTTGGTGTTGTGGTTGACCCATTGGTGAATCGTGCGATTGCCGGAATAGCGGATCTCCAGCGCGCGCGTGCCAATCTGGCGCTGGATGCCTAGGTTCCAGGTCTGGGTGTAGGGCTGCGGGATGTGCGGATCGATCCCCGTGACGCCCGGAGGGCCGCAGCCGGGGCCGCAGTCGTAGAAGGTATACTCGGACTCCGGCGCCACCGCCTGGTAACTCGCGGGCGACAGCACGTAGGCCGGCAGGGTGCTGCCCAATGCCAGGGAACCAGGACTGAAGGAGCCCGCGGCGCCGGTGTTGTTCGCATACAGGTTGAAAGACTGATAGTAGAACGAACCCTGATCGGAGACGTTGTTCCAGTAGTACTGGTAGGGCTCTGTGAAGCGGCGCAGACTGTAGCCTGCGCGGACCACCGTCTTGCCGTCTCCGGCCAGTTTGCCCAGCACCCCCTCCAGCCCCTTCGGGTTCCAGGCCAGGCCGAGTGCGGGCTGCGGCGTTACATGGTACGGGGCATAGGCCTGGGAGCGCGCCACCAGAGTGGGATTGGAGTTTCCGGCCAGAGCTCCAGGTTTGAACAGATCGGCCTGGGCTGTGGGACCGTAGACGGAACTGGGATCGGCCGAGTGATAGAGGCCCGTCTTGTCCGTGCTCTCGCCGGTGAAGTCCCAGCGCAAACCATAGTTGAGCGTCAGCGACGGGAACACCCGCCAGGAGTCCTGCGCAAACAGGCCCCAGGCCAGCGAGACCTCATCCAGGGCATAGGAGCCGACCGCGGGCTTGTAGCCGTTGTACCCGGCGTTATAGGCGTAACTCCCCCCAACTCCTGAAATCCGGCCGGCCAGAGTCGCATAAAGATTCTGCGCCTCGCCAAGCGAGTTGTTGCTGGCGCATGGCAGGATCCCGGAGCTACTGCAGGATTCGCCGGTGCTGTTGGTGAAGGCATTGATCGCCGGATCGCCGGAGGCCAGGCCGAGTTGGTAGACGGGGAAACCCGACGGCGGGTTCCAGTAGTGGTCCTGCTCGCGATAGCCGGTGAAGCCGGCTTTGAGCGTGTGGCTGCTCTTCTGCCAGGTCACCGTGTCGGTAAGATTGAACGCCGGATAGTAAGAGGTCACCGGCAACTGATACGACTGACCCGAACTGCCCAGAGCCCAATTCACCGACGGCCCGGCGGCGTAGAGCGGCGCGGCGTTGTAGGCAAAGGCCGAGACGTCGTAGAGAAAACCCGCTTTGAACTGGTTGACCAGCTGCGGAGAAACCGTCCAGTCCACCCCATAGGAGGCGGTGTAGTTCTTGTACTTGTTCCCCGCTACCATGTTGGCGAATCCCGACCCAGGATAAGGTGCGGCGCTGGCCCCCGGCTGAAAGGTGTCGGTCATGGTCCAGGAGAGATTCATGCGCAGCTTTTCCGAGGCGTTGAAATCGACGCGCACCGAGGGAAAGTAGACTGCGGTCGAGTTGGCGTTGTTCCAGTAGAGGCTGTCGAGGTTTGGATCCGAGCCGGGAGCCTGCGTGCCCGAAGAGAGCGACCCATTGATCGCGTTCAGTTGCGCCGCCACCAGCGAGTTCACCGTGCCGGGCAAGCTGCTCAAGTAGCCGTGCGCCACGCTCAGCACATTCACGGTATAAGGGTTTCCGTCCGTGCCGGTGTAGGTGAAGTTGCCGGCCTGCGCCGCCGGGCTAAGCACACCGTTCTGGGACGCGGTGTAGCCGCCCGGAACCCGTTGCGTGGCAAAGCTGCCGAAGAAGAACAACTTGTCCCGCAGAATGGGGCCGTCGGCCGATCCGCCGAAATCGTTGAAGATCACCTTGGCCTTGTGCTGCCCCGTCTCGTCGTTCGTCCAGCTGTTGGCATTGAGACCGTCGTTGTGAAAGTTCTCAAACACCCGCCCATGGAACTTGTTCGATCCCCGCCGGGTGACGAAGTTGGCCTGCATCACGGTTTGCCCGAATCCCTGATCCAGATCCAACTGGTCGGTCTGCACCGTCATCTCGGCGATGTCCTCAATGCGCGGCGTCACCGCCGGCTCCACGTTGCCGAAGATCTTCATGCGGCTGGACTCGCCGACGGTTCCGTCGATGTTGCTGCCCTGGCTGATCAGAGGCTGGCCGTTCCACTCCCCCATCCCGTTGGCCCCGCTGTATCCGGGCGTCAAAGTGGCCAGCGCTGTCAGATCGCGCCCGGTCAGAGGCAGATCTTCAATCTGCTTCAGGTCCACGACAGTTCCAACGGCGTTGGAGCTGAATTCAAGCAGCGGGGTAGCGTTCCCCTTCACCTCCACCGAAACGGCTTGTGCGCCAACCGCCAGTTCCACTCGCAAGTCGGTCGTCTGCGCCGCATGCACCTCAACGTGCTCCATCACCGTGGTCTCGTATCCCTGGTGCGTGGCGCTCAGCTTGTAGGCGCCAATGGAGAGATTGACGAAAGTGTATTCGCCATTCTCTCGGGTGGCCGCTTGCCGGACGTCGTTGGTCGAGAGATCGATCAGCTCCAGGCTGGCGCCCTGCACCACGCCGCCGCTCGCGTCCTGCACGGTCACAACGATAGTTCCCTGCGAGCCGGACTGCGCCCGGCCGGTCGCGGCCAGCGCGGTGAGCACGACAACCGCCGCAATCGAGCCCAGCACCCTCAAAAGTCTCTGCAATTTCATTTCTTCTCCTCCGTCACTGGCATTGGTTGGCAAGGAATCAATATTGGGTAAACCTTTTCGCAACTCAAGCGAATCTCAGGTCCGCCTCCATTGGGTTAAGTCGTGGCAATCAGCCTTCAGGGAGCATCGTGCACAGAAAACGCTTACGCGCATTCATCAATGAACGAAATTATGTATCTTCTATTGTATTTTTTGCAAGAGAAAAATATCCTGACCACAACCTATCCTCCCATTACCCCTCTCCCGCCGGCCCTCTCCCCGGCCGGCCCCCGGTTCGAGAGCCCGCCAAGGCATTGTGCATAACAGCCTGTGGTGAAAGTTGAGTTTTGAAAGGGCACGACTTCAGTCGTGCCGCAAACGCAATAGAATCAACGCTGGGCTTTAACCCCCGAGGGAAGGTTTTCCGCAATCTGGACTTTTCACCACGGGCTGATAAACAACTGCTCCTCCGGTTCCCGCAGCCCGTTCAGCCCCTGAGCCGCGCCTCTCCGACGTCCTGCCCGAAAGCCGCCCCCTTCCCGCCGCAATCCACCCAAAAGCTCCCCGCCCTCGTGCCCACCCAGGTTCCGCGCACCGCCTCCGCCCGTCCCCACCCCACGCCCGCGCGTTAAAGTTGATGTGACCTTATGAGCAACTTCAAGCTGAAGGCTACCCACGCCCCGGTCAAGGACTACTACGCC
>DATNHL010000267.1:0-7778 GCA_035604995.1 Occallatibacter sp.
CCGAAGGGACGGGGCGGATTTTCCCGATCTCTGCGTCCCTCGTCGCTGAAGTACGTCGAGTACATTGCGCTCCTCGCTCCTTGACCTCGAAAAAATCCGCTCCCGTCGCTGCCGTCCTATAAGTGTTAACAGGCCCTAGAATAGAAGTGACGCTCCTCGTACATGATTCGTTCTCCGTATAGCGGGAGCCCCGAGTGCCGGGTGCCCCACATCTCGATTTTGAGATGTGGGATCGCAGTGTCCCGATTCAAGCCCTTTTCGCGGGCTTCTTCGGCTTCTCGCTCAGCCGCGATGAAACCAGCACCACCGGCTCCTGATCCGGGAAAGTCGCAATCATGGTCAGTTGGCCGCCCATCGCCGCCACCGTCCGCGCCATCGTCGACAGCCTCGGGTCCTTGCGCTTCTCCAGCCGCGAAATCTGCATCTGCCCGATTCCCAGAGCCTCCGCCACCGTTGCCTGGCTGATCTTGCGCCCCTTGCGCAACTCGGCCAGCGTCATGCGCCGCTTCACCTTCGCCAACAACTCCGCGCCCCTTTTCGCAATGGCCTCCTGTTCGTCCTTTGGCAAGGCCGCAATCACTTCTTCAACCGGAATGGGTCTGTACATCGCAGCTACTCCCTTGCACAATTATGCCATAAAGAGCATTATGCGCAATAGGGCATGGTATGACCGTCTGAAAAAATGGCCCGGAGCACTCAATTGAGCAACTCTTACTTCCCGCCCAGCCTACCCGTCAGCACCGTAATCGACGCCTTCGGCAGCAGCACCTTTTGCCCCTTCGTCCACTCCATCTCGCTCCGCTTCGGCGGACCATCCGGGTCCGCATGGCTCGTAGCGCCCGACGAATGCCACACGTACTCCGCCGCGCCAAACGTGACCACCTTCACCCGGCCGGTGAATTGCGTCGGAGTTTCCTTGCCTACGTCTTCGAATCCGATCCTCACCTCGTGCGCGTTGCTCGGGTCCTTATTAATGATGAGCAGCGACCACGCTCCATCCGGCCGCTTGGCGGCATACGCGGTAATCAGGCTGTGGTGCGCCTCGTCCTCTAAATCTCCGGCGGCGGGATAAAGCTGATGCATCCCGGCCCCGTGCTTCACCCAGTCAAGATTGATGAGCTGGCTGGCGAAGTATTGCGCGGTATATTGCCTGATTTCCAACTTGTCGTTGGCCACAAAATTTCCGAACGTGCCCCAGGCCTGGCATCCCGACCGCAATGTCTCCGGCTGGATAGGCGAGTGATAGTAAGCCGCACCGGGCCCCGCGTCGGTCAGGAAGGCGCCGACGCTGTCGGCGAGCCACAACCCCGCGAAAAGATCCTGCATGGGATCGGTGAGCGACCACGACACGTTGCTCTCGGTGTTGAAGAGTGGCACATCAGCCGGCACGCCGTCCTCGCGCCACGCATCCAGCGTTCCCTTCCACAGTTGCGGCTCGCGATACAAATCTGTCCAGTTGATGACGCACGGATCGAGCGGGTAATGCTCGAAGGAGACAAAGGCCAGGTCGCTCATTCTGCCGTGCGACTTCAGATAATCGAGGAACCGGCCCAGCCACGAGGTGCGACCCTCCGCGTCCGGCCACACCTTGATGTCTTCGTTCACCCCCGTAAACACCGGGCCGCCCAGCTTCAGCTTGGGGTCAACCTTGTGCAGCGCCGTGGCCCACTGCAGATAGAGTTCCGCGTAGTCTTCCGGCAGCATGAACGCGCCATCGGGCTCTTCGCTCATCTCGACATACGAAATCGGATAGCCCCGTTTCTCGATGTAGGCAATCTCCGCCGCGCTATCTTCCGGTGTGGCATATACCATCGCGATGGGAATCATCGCAGGCAGATGATTGGTATAGCCGCTGGTAAAGAACAGGTCAAATCCCGTCTGAATGCGCGAGGAGACAATGCCCTTCTCCGTGTGCCAGGGATCGACGGACGAAGCCTGCGTGACGGTCTGAGTCTGCCCTGGAGTGTGCTTCACGAGGTCGACAAACTCTCCGAGCGAGTTGAAGATTCCTGCGCCGATTTCGGCGATGGCATAGCCGACGCAATTCCGCGGGTCCTGGCTGCCGTGCGTGTCGCAGGTGTTCGACGACGCGGTCATCACGATGCGCAGAAACCGCGTGGCCACAGGCTGATCCGCCAGTCGCTGCACCGTGTTGCCGCCGCGCCCACCGGGCACCTCACCCTGCGGAAAGCTGACCCAAAGACCGTCAGTCTGTTTGTCCAGCGCGTCTGCCTTGCCCGTCCAATACTGCACTTCGTAGCTGGTTGCGTAGGGATTTGCCCAGGCAATCTGGATCGCATCAATCTGCTGCGGCATCGCAAAATCGATGACCACCCACTGCGGGTGCGCGGAGTCAGGCCCGCCTGTGAATCTGCTGGTTAGATAGGGATTGCTCTTCCAGTAGGTGGCCGCATCACCATCGGTCATGCGCGAGTACTCATCCTGCCCCGAGTCGCTGCGCGTCGTTCCGCGGTGCTCCAGGCGGTAGCCATACGACTCGCGCAGAAAATCCTTCGGCTCCGCGCTGCCCAGGAAATAGCCGCTTTTCCGCTCCTCGTCGCTCCACGTGCCGTTGGGGTTCCAGTGCCACGCGTCGTAGGTTAGCTCGGTGTTCTGGCGGTAGGTGATCGGCCCCCACCCCGCCGAGACTCCGGCCTTCATCACCGGTTCGGAGAAGACGGCGTCGAAGTCCTTCGCGGAGAGAATATCCATTGAGGTTCCCAGCGCTTTGTCGGGGTCAAAGGCAATCGCCTTGCCCGCGGTCACGTCGACGTGCACGGTTTGCGTGCTCGCTGCGCGGACGCTGAAGGAGATGGCACAAACTAGAAGAAACGCCGGGACGACGAAGGCTCGCAGAACGGAAGAGCGCATGGGGCTACCTCGGGATCAACCCATTCTATCGACTGAATGCGGCGGTTCGATTCTTTGAGCCGACGGCAGGTTCGGATTGAGGCGGTCGAGCGCTATCTGGATTGGGCGGCACGCGCACATGCGACAAACTCGCGCACCTTGTCCGGGTCCTTGCGGCCGGGCGCTGATTCGACGCCGGAGACCACATCCACGCCCCAGGGCCGCAGCGCGGCAATGGCCTCTGCCACATTGGCCGGGTTCAGCCCGCCCGCTGCAATGATGCGGCGCTCGCGCGCCTCTGCGTTTTGGAGGAGAGCATTGGCGGCAGCGGTCCAGTCAAAAGCCACGCCGGTGCCGCCCACGGCCTTCGCTGTGCGCGAGTCCACCAGCACTCCATCCACGTGCGGATCCCGGACGTGTTCGGCAATCTGTCGCGCAGCCAGGTCTGCAGCCGCGGTTTCAAAATGCACCACGCGCAGAATCCGCAGCGACGGCCACAGCCGCTGATGCAGCTGGGCAGGCAGTTCCGCAGCGGCCTCGAAGTGCAGTTGTACGCCGGTCAGTCCGCTGGCCCGCACCGTGGAGCAAATCTCCTCCAGCGCCGCATCCACAAACACGCCGATCTTCTCGATCTCGGCCGGCAGCCGGTGAACGATGGCCGCCGCCTCGCCTGCCGTAACCTGCCGCGGGCTGGGCGCAAACACCAAGCCCACCGCGTCCGCCCCGCCGTCGACGGCCAGTTGCGCATCCTTGAGCGATGTATTCCCGCAGATTTTGACCCACAAACTCATCGCTTTGTCACAGTTCCGGCCAGCAGTTCCTTGAGCGCCGCACCGGGGTCAGCCTGCCGCATTAAGCTCTCGCCAATCAGAAACGCGTCAAAGCCGGCCGCCCGGAGCCGCGCCAGATTGTCCGGGGTGGCAATTCCGCTCTCTGCCACGCGTACCACGCCTGCAGGAATCTGCGCGGCCAACTCCAGCGAGGTTTCCAGCCGCACGGCGAAGGTCTTGAGGTCGCGGTTATTCACGCCAATGGCGTCCGCGCCGGTAGCGCCCAGGGCATCCAGGACCCGGTCCAGCTCCTCGGCCGTATGCACTTCGACGAAAACATCGAGCGCGAGCCCGCGAGCCGCCTGCGAAAACAGCTGCATCTCGGCATTGGTCAGCGCGGCCGCAATCAGCAGGATTGCATCGGACCGGTGGGCGCGCGCCTCGACAATCTGGTACTCGTCCACCATGAAATCCTTGCGCAGGCAGGGCAGCTTTACCGCCTTTGAAGCCAGTTCCAGGTTGCGCAGGCTCCCCTGGAAGAAGGGCTCATCGGTGAGGACCGACAGCGCACATGCCCCGCCCGCCTGGTAGCGCCTAGCCAGCCATTCCACGTCGAAGTCTTCGCGAATCAATCCCTTGGACGGGGAAGCCTTCTTGATTTCAGCAATCACCGCCGGTCCGGTAGCCGCCCGCCGCCGCAGAGCCGCCGCCCAGCCGCGAGGCTGGTGCGCCACGGCCCGCCGCTCCAGTTCCGCTGCTGGAAGACGCGCTTTTGCAGCGGCCACAGCGGCCCGGGTTTTGGCAAGGATGGTGTCCAGATGAGTGGCCATACTCTGGCTTGAGTATACGGGGACGGCCGAGCCGCCAATGCAGTTGAAAGATTCGGGCACGCCTCCGGGGCCCACCCGTTCCCGTCACACCGGAATGTAATACCCATCACAGACCATGGTGTTTGCGCGGGAATAATTTGGCCGAGTCCAGATGAAATTGGATAGAACCGGTCCAAAAATGCCTGGAAGCACAACTCTCACGAGCCAGGCTCGCAAATCCTGGCACTCCGGAGCGCGGATTCTGGAGCCTTTGGGGGCGGTTGGCATGCAAGCTGACCGGATGTGGCAGAGCGCATGGAACTGACCTGGATAGCCATCGTGGCCAGCTTGCTGATGGGCGGTGGCGCCCTGCTGATCTTCATCTGGTCGGTTCGCAGCCATCAGTTCAAGAGTTTTGAAGACGTGAAATACCAAGTGTTCTGGTCGGACCCGCAGGAACCGCCAAAACCACCCCAAAAGGAGCAGCAGAATGGGAGCAGCACCCAAGACAAATGAGCCCGGAAGCCCCCCGGCCCAGCAGGCGGGGCACGCGCATGCCAGCCACGAGCAGACGGCCCGGCAGATTCCCCGCCGCAGTTTCCTGGCCTGGCTGAGCGGCGCAGGTATCGTGGGCTCGCTTGTAGCCGGCGTTTTTTCCACCTTTGTATTCATGAAGCCGCGCGTCACCTACGGACAGCCCAATCGCTTCCTCATCGGCCGGCCCGAGGAGTTTCCCTCCGGCGCGCGGGTGGCCATCGACACCAAGCGCGTCTGCATTGTGCGCGAAGGCAACAAGGTGGCGGCCATCTCCACCACCTGCACCCACCTGGGCTGCATTGTCGCCCCCTCGCAAACCGGCTTCCAGTGCCCCTGCCACGGCTCGCAGTTCGACGTGGACGGCAATGTGACCGGCGGGCCGGCGCCCAAGGCGCTTGCCTGGTTCCAGGTATCGCTCACTCCCAGCGGCGAGCTTGAAGTGGACAAGGACAACGAAATCCAGACGGGAACCTACCTGAGCGTATGAGCAACCCTGAGCGTATGACCAACGAAGCGAAATCCAAAGGGTCGAGCGTTGTAAACCTTCCCCGCAACGTGTGGAGGTCCATCTTCCGCAACCCCCTGCCGTCGAGCGACCGCGGGCGGGCTGCAACCAGCTTTACGAACTTCTTCCTTCATATTCAGCCCGTCCGGGTGAGCCGCCAGGCGTTGCGGCCCACCTACACGATGGGCCTGGGTCTGATCAGCTTCTTCCTTTTTGTCATCCTCACCGTGACCGGCGTTCTGCTGATGTTCTACTACGTGCCGTCGACGACGCAGGCCTACGACCGCATGCTCGATCTGCGCAGCTCGGTAGCCTTCGGAGTGATTCTGAGGAACATGCACCGCTGGGCCGCGCACGCCATGGTGGCCGTCGTCTTTCTGCACATGTGCCGGGTCTTCTTCACCGGCTCTTACAAGGCGCCGCGCGAGTTCAACTGGGTCATCGGCGTCACGCTGTTTCTGCTCACCCTGCTCTCCAGCTTTACCGGCTATCTGCTGCCATGGGATCAGCTAGCCTTCTGGGCCATCACCGTGGGCACATCGATTGCCGGCTATGCGCCGTTTGTGGGCAAGACCATCAAGTTCATACTGCTGGGCGACGCCACCGTGGGCCAGGAGGCGCTGCTGCGCTTCTACGTTCTGCATGTCGTGGTGCTGCCGCTGGTGCTGACAATTTTTGTGGCTGTCCACTTCTGGCGCATCCGCAAAGACGGCGGCCTGGCCAAGCCGCAAGAGGCCGAAGCCGCTCCAAAGCCGGCCGTCCAGGTCGAAGTGCTTGAAGGCGCGCCCGTGTTGGCCGCAGCCGGCAGCGCGGCGAGTGTCGAGCGCGGGCGCCGCTTCAGCATTCAAGGCCTGGTCCGCGGACCCTTCGTCAAGGTCGGCAAACTCGAAGAAGACACCGTCTTCAGTTGGCCCAACCTGCTCATCGCGGAGCTCTTCGTTCTTTTGCTCACCATCGCCGCCGTGCTGATCGTCTCCTGGTTCTTCAACGCGCCGCTCGAGCAACCGGTCAACGTCATGCATCCGCCCAACCCCGCAAAGGCGCCCTGGTACTTCCTCGGCCTGCAGGAGCAAGTCAGCTACTCGGCCTTCTGGGGCGGCATTGGCGTCCCCGGCATCGAGCTGCTGCTCCTGGTTCTGCTTCCCTACTTCGATCGCGGAAAGGCCGGCGTCGGCCGCTGGTTTGCTCGCCAGCGCATCCTGGCCAACTCCATCTTTCTTCTGTTTGTCGTCACCAACGTGATTCTCATCGTCATCGGCACTTTCTTCCGCGGCGCGAACTGGCAGTTCGTAAGCCCATTCTGACCCGTTTGGTCCAGAGGAGTTTCGTTTATGCGCGTGGCGTTAGCCGTAGTAAGCCTGCTGGTATTGATCGTTGGCGGCATGGTCGTCTATGACCAGTTCCAGAGCCGCTGGCAAGACGACCAGGCGGCCTACTTCCATCAGGCGCTGGCCCAGGCAAAGACCGATGCGGAGCGCGCTTCGCTCGAAGGCCGTCAGCCGAAGATCGAGCAGACCATCGTCACGGCCTTCGCCGGACCTGGCGGCGAAACCAGAATCGACCGCTGCCAGAGCTGCCACATCGCCGTCGACGACCCCCGCTTCACCTCTTCCAGACAACCTCTGACCACGCACCCGTACTCCGAAGCCATGGGCGACGTCTTCCGCAACGGCCGCTGGGAGCGCCGCCACAAGTTCACTGACTTCGGCTGCACTACCTGCCACGATGGCCAGGGCCGCGGGCTCGACGCTGCCGACGCGCACGGCGAAGACTCCTTCTGGCCCGATCCCATGCTCGGCTACACCATGCAAACCAGCTGGGATCAAGAGATTGCCTCCCATCTCCACGGCAAGGATTTTCTGCAGGCCAACTGCGCGCAATGCCACACCGCCAGGGATTTTGCTGGAACGCCGATGGTCACCCGCGGACGCGAGTTGTTCTTTAAGACGGGCTGCTTCGGCTGCCATCGCATCGAGGGCCTGTCGACAGGGACGCTGGGGCCGGATCTGACCGAAGTGGGCAAGGAGCGCAAGCTCGATTATCTGTGGGGCCACCTGGTCAATCCCCGCGCCTACACTCCAACTTCAATCATGCCGCAGTTCAAGCTCAGCGACGACGACAAAAAGGCCCTGGTCATCTTCCTCAAGAGCCGCCGCGACAACAACCTGACCGAATCGCCGACTGAAGCTTTCCGCCTCAACGCCGCGGTCACCTCCGCCGTTCCTGAGAGCGTCCTTCCCGCCGAACCCGGCCCGGCCGTTTCGCTCACCTCGGCCGCGCGCGGCGAAACACTCATCCAGCAGTACG
>DATNHL010000268.1:0-11654 GCA_035604995.1 Occallatibacter sp.
GGGCTACGCGCGCTACTTCAGCTACCTGAACCTCTTCCTCTTCTTCATGACCACGCTGGTTCTCGCCGGCAACGCCCTGGTCATGTTTATCGGATGGGAAGGCGTAGGCCTCGCTTCCTACCTGCTCATCGGCTTCTGGTTCCAGAAGACCACCGCCGCCGAAGCCGGCAAGAAGGCCTTCATCGTCAACCGCATCGGCGACGTCGGCTTCCTCATCGGCATGTTTCTGCTGCTGGCCAACTTCGGCACGCTTACCTTCTCGGAGATTGCCGCCAAACTCGACCTGGCTCCCGGCTGGACGGGTGGCGTAGTCACCCTCATCGCCCTTTGTCTCCTCCTCGGCGCAACCGGTAAGAGCGCGCAGCTTCCGCTCTATATCTGGCTGCCCGACGCCATGGAAGGCCCCACGCCCGTCTCCGCGCTCATCCACGCCGCCACCATGGTCACCGCCGGCGTCTACATGATCGCCCGGACGCATGTTTTGTTTGACCACTCGCCCTTTGCGCTCTCCGTCGTCGCCGTCGTCGGCGCAGCCACCGCTCTCTTCGCCGCCACCATCGGCCTGGTGCAGAACGACATCAAGCGGGTCCTCGCCTACTCCACCATCTCGCAGCTCGGCTACATGTTCCTGGGCTGCGGCGTCGCGGCCTACTCGGCGGCCATCTTCCACCTCATGACCCACGCCTTCTTCAAGGCTCTGCTCTTCCTCGCGGCGGGCTCGGTGATCCACGCCATCGGCGGCGAGCAGGACCTGCGCAAGATGGGCGGCCTGCGCAAGAAGCTGCCCATCACCTTCTGGACCATGACCGCAGCCGTCATTGCCATCGCGGGCATCTGGCCCTTCGCCGGATTCTTCTCCAAAGACGCCATCCTCTACGCCGCCTTCACGCAAGGCACGGGCGGGAAGGCGCTCTGGTTTGTCGGAGTAGTGACGGCCCTGCTCACCGCCTTCTACATGTTCCGCATCTGGTACCTGACTTTCCTGGGTGAATCGCGCAGCCCCGATGCTCATCCGCACGAGAGCCCCTGGTCCATGCTCGGCCCGCTCGTGATTCTCGCCCTGCTCTCAATCGCCAGCGGCTGGATCGGCATCGAGCGCTTTGCCGCGTTCCTTGCCCCCGCCACCGGCCCCCGCGCCGCCGAAGCCGGAACCGGCAATCTCGAGATGATCCTAAGTGGCGCCGCCGTAGCCGTCGCCTTCCTCGGCTGGTACATCGCGCACTCCTTCTACAAGCAGAAGCCCGAGCGTCCGGCGGAGCTGGCCGCGGCTCTTCCAGCCGGCTACAAGCTGCTGGCCAACAAATATTACGTGGACGAGTTCTACGGCGCCACGATCGTCAAACCGTTGATGGTCACCTCCACCTACTTCCTGGGCTGGGTGGTCGACAAGGCCATCATCGGCGGCACGGCCTGGCTCCTGGGGGGTATCGCAACGTTCTGCGGCGCGCTTTTGCAGCGCTGGCAATCCGGCAATATCCGCTCCTACGCCGCATGGCTCGCCGCGGGCGCTGCCGCCGTGCTGCTCTTCGTCCTGGTCCCCTGGGTCACAGTTTTGGCAAACTTCGGAATTCATCTCACCATGGCGGGGCACTGAGAATGAACGCATTGAATGACTCGATTCTCACGCTGATCCTGCTGGTTCCTCTGGCCGGCGCAGTCCTCGTGGCCCTTGTTCCCGACCGCGCCAAGCTGCCCAACTGGCTTGCCCTGCTCACCTCGCTCGTAACCTTCGGCCTCACGCTCCATTTGCCCTTCCACTACGATCTGGCGCGGAACGGCTTCCAGTTCGTTGTCAACAAGCCCTGGATCGAAAGCCCGGCCATCTTCTACCACGTTGGCATCGATGGCCTCAGCCTCTGGCTCGTGGTCCTCGCCGGTCTGCTCGCCCCCATCGGCGTGCTGGCCAGCTGGAACGCCATCCAGTCGCGCCGCAAGGTATTTTTTGTTCTTTTTCTTCTTCAGCAGACGGCCATGTTCGGCGTCTTCGTCTCGCTCGACCTGATGGTCTACTACGGCTTCTGGGAGCTCTCGCTGGTGCCCATGGCCATCCTCATCGCCATGTACGGCCGCAAGGACGGCCCCAGGGCCGCCCTCAAGTTCTTCCTCTTCACCTTCATCCCCTCGGCGCCGCTGCTGGTCGCCATCCTCTGGCTCTACGCCCGCACCGGCAGCTTCGACTTCACCACCCTGCAGACCCTCATTGCCTACGGCCAGTTCCCCGCCGGCGCGCTCTTCTGGGCAGCGCTTGCGTTCCTCTTCGCCTTTGCCGTCAAGGTCCCGGTCTTCCCGCTGCACGGCTGGCTCTCCGACACGTACTCTGAAGCCCCCGTCGCCCTGGCCATGGTCGTCGCCGGCAAGCTCGGCCTCTACTCCATGCTCCGCTTCCACATCGGTCTCTTCCCCGTGCAGGCCCGTGCCGCCTCTCCTTATCTCATTGCCCTGGCCGTCATTGGCATCCTCTACGGTGCATGTCTCGCTCTTGTCCAGCGCGACTTCTGGAAGCTCATCGCCTTTGCCGCCTTGAGTCACCTGAGCCTCATCGTTCTCGGCATCTACGGCTTCACGGTCATCGGCTCGACCGGCGCGGTCTACCAGATCCTCTCGCACGGCGTCGTCGATGGCGCGCTGTTCTTCCTGCTCGGCGTCCTCTACGACCGCTACGCCACCAGCCAGATCAACGCTTATGGCGGCCTAGCCGCCAGGCTGCCCAGCACAGCCACGCTCTTCGTCCTCACCACGCTGGCCATGATCGGCCTGCCCATCCTGAGCGGCTTCGTTGGCGAGTTCCTCATCCTCTCCAGCACCTTCGGCGGCGTCAGCCGCGGCTGGGCCATTGCCGCCTCGATGGGCCTCATTCTCGGCGCGGCCTACATGCTCTGGCTGGTGCAGCGCGTCTTCTACGGTCCTCAGAGCGAGCTGGTCTCATCCCGCCCGCCCGACGATCTGCACGTCGCTGAACTGGCCATGCTGTGGCCACTGGCCGTTCTCACGCTGGTCATGGGCGTCGCCCCATCCATCTGGCTCCCAACCATCGAGCAAGGCGTACGCCGGCCGCCGCTCATCACTCAATACAGCCCCGGATTCGTGACCATCACTTCCATACCCCAGGGAGGCCAGCGGTGAATTCAGTGCCCGACATCTTCCGCATCCTTCCCGAGGTCATCCTCACGTTGACCGGCGTCGCCGTCATGCTGATCGACGCGTCACTCCCGTCTGGAATCCCGCGCCGTCCGCTCGGCTGGGTGTCCGCCATCGGGACAACGCTCGCTCTCTGGGCCAGCCTGTGGCAGCTTTCCCTGCCCCAGGGCACCGGCTTCTACTCGACCGTCGAAACCAGCGCCTTCACCATCTTCTTCCACGTGCTCATCTGCGGCATCGTGCTGGTCACCCTGCTGCTCTCGCTCGACACTCTCCCTGAAGACAGCCATCACCAGGGCGAGTACTACGCACTTATCGTCTTCGGCGCCGTAGGAATGTGCCTGCTCACCGGCGCGGTCGAGCTCCTCGTCGTCTTCATCGCTCTCGAAATCTCCTCCATCGCCACCTACGTCCTGGCCGGCTTCCGCAAGGAGACGGCACGCGGCCCAGAAGCGGCCATCAAGTACTTCCTGCTCGGCTCCTTCGCCACGGCGTTCCTTCTTTACGGCGTAGCCCTCATCTTCGGCGCCACCGGCACCACGCAGATCTACGAGATCGCCCACGCCGCGCCCCTGGCCCTCAATCGCTCGCTCATGCTCGCCGGCATGGCGCTCATGCTGGTCGGCATTCTCTTTAAGGTTTCTGCCGCGCCCTTCCACGTCTGGACGCCCGACGTCTACGAGGGCTCTCCATCGCCCGTCGTGGCCCTCATGTCCACCGCGCCCAAGGCCGCCGCCTTTGCCGTGCTCTTGCGCGTGGTCTACGAGATCTTCCCCACCCTCCGTTCCGTCTGGTCGCCGCTGCTCTGGATCGTCGCCGTGCTTTCCATGACCGTGGGTAACCTGGCCGCGCTGCGCCAGCAGAACGTCAAGCGCATGCTGGGCTACTCCTCCATCGCCCACGCCGGCTACCTGCTGGCAGCCTTCGCCGGCCTCGGCACCAGCGGCATCGCCGCCGCCAGCTTTTACACCGCCGCCTACGCCGCCATGAACGTGGGCATCTTCGCCGTCATCACCGTCATCGGCGGCTACGACGAAGCCATGCCCATGATCGACGACTACCGCGGCCTGCTCTACCGCTCCCCGCTGCTCGGCGGCCTGCTGATCTTTTTCCTGGTTTCCCTTGTAGGCATTCCCTTCACCGGCGGCTTCTTCGGCAAGTTCTACTCGTTCTCCGCCGCGGTCGGTGGCAGCGCCATCTGGCTGGCCATCATCGGCCTGCTCAATTCCGGACTGGCCGCAGCCTACTATCTGCGCCTGGCCCTCTCCACGGCCCAGCGTCCGGACGAGAACGCCTCCCCATCCACCGCTCCCGAGCCGCAGGTCGGCGTCGCCGTCGGCGCCGCCCTGCTGCTGGCCGTAGCCGCCACGCTCATCCTCGGCATTGTGCCCAACGATGTGCTGCGCGCAGCCGAGTCCGGAGCGCACACCCTGCAGGCTCCCCCTCCGCAAAATGAACCCGGAATCGTGATCGAGCGCTTGCCTAAAGTGGGACCAGAGTAGACCCGTCCCGCAAGCGCCTTCGCCTCACCGCGCGAGGCGGCTGCGTCCCTGGTGAGAGCCAGTTGGCTTTCAATCCCCATCAAAAGCAGGTGCGGTTGTCGCCAGACTCCCAACCGTCTGCTCCGGCTCCAGCATGCCCGCGTAAAACGAAGTCGCCAGCCGCAGCACCTGGTCGCGCGCATAGTGCGTGCAAACCCAGGCGCGCGCGGCATCGCCCATACGCCGCCGCCGCGCCGGTTCCCTCAGCAGGTTCAGCACCGCCTCGCTGATGGCCTCCGGATACCCCGGCGGAATCAGCAGCCCCGTCACCTCCGGCACCACCGAGTCGCGCGACCCCGTGCACAGGGTCGTAATCACCGGAATCCCCGTCGCTGCCGCTTCCAGCACGACATTCGGGAATCCCTCCCGCCACGTCGGCAGCACCATCACATCCATGGCCCGGTAATACGGCGCAGTATCGGCCACAAACCCCGTGCAATGGATGCGCGGATGGCCGGCGATTCGCTTGCGCACCTCCACCGCCAGCGCGTCTTCTGCCGCGTCAAACCAGCCCACCAGCAGCAGGTGCGCCTCCGGCTCCCGCTTCAGAACTGTGTCGAAGGCCTCGATCAGCTCGGGAACTCCCTTGTCCCGCGTCAGCCGTCCCACAAAACCCACCACTGGGGCCTTCTGCGGTATACCCAGCCCGCCACGCACGTTGCCCGGCCCGGGAGAGAACCGCTCCACATCCACTCCGTTGCTGCTCCCGTCCCCCAGCATCTGCAGTTTCTCCGTGGGAGCCACCCCCAGCGCCGCCGCCTCTGAGCGCATGCTCTGGCTGTTGCACAGCACAACCTGCGCACACCTCGAAGCCAAGCGTTCGGCCTCCAGCAAAATGCGCCTCTTGATCCCCGTCGAAGTCTCGAGCTTCAATCCGCGCAGCATATAAACCCGCGCCTGCACTCCGGCAAGCCGCGACGCCACACTGCCCAGAAGGCCCGCTTTGGGCGTACTGAATTCGGCCACGTCCGGTCTAAGCCTCAGCAACAGCCACCACAGCCGCAGCAGCGAAACCAGGTCCGCCAGCGGCGCGATCTCCCGTTGCATCGGCAGTCCGATCGCTTCAACCCCCTCTCGGGCCGCGGTTTCATCCAGCAGCTCACCGGGACTTGAGATCAGTGTGACGCGAAAGCCCGCCTCCCTCAGCGCGCGCAGACGCCCGGTCAGGTTCAGGCACGTTTGTGCGCTGGTGATGCCGACGACAATGTGGCGTGGGGATTGAGACGCGGTTTGCTGCGGTTGCGCAATGAATCGAATCGCGTGAGAAGCTGCCATCGGCCCGCCTGCACTCCCTGGGAATCGCTGGACAGGCTGTGCAACCCTTCGAGCGTTCACCAATCAACGTCTGGGTGTAGGTGGGTCCTGGCTTGTGGCCGGACTCAATAGGCAATCAGAGCAACAAGGCTCAGCCGAAAAGACTGCACTTTCCGCAGCCCCTTCGCAAAGCAGTCGTAATTCTTAGGAAAATCAAAAATACTGTACCACTTTTGCACAGTTCCTTGTGAATGACGGGAAACACAAAGGTAGTATGTACCAAGTTTATACTCAACTTTTCGTCCAGAAGACCATGACTGATCGCCCAAAGATTCTGTTGCTCATCCCGCATCTTGGCGGCGGCGGATCCGAAAAGGTATTCGCCCAACTCGCCGCAAGTCTTTCCCGCGAGAAATATGAGATTCACCTGGCCCTGGTCACGCAGGCAACCGTTCCCGCCGGTCAGTTCCCGCCCGGCCTGACCCTCCACGTGCTTGGCGCGTCGCGCGTCCGCCACGCGGCATTCCGCCTCCTCCCATTGGTCCGCCACCTGCGCCCCCAACTGCTCGTCTCCGGAATCTTCCATCTCAACTTTCTGGTCCTGCTGCTGCGCCCGTTCTTCCCCGCGTCAACTCGTGTGCTAGTCCGGCAGAACGGTACCGTCTCCGCGTCCCTGGCCCTCGATCCCCTTCCCTCCTACACCCGCCTGCTTTACCGCCTGCTCTATCGCCGCGCAGACAGGGTGATCTGCCAGTCAACGGCCATGGCCAAAGACCTTTGCCGGGAACTCGGGATTCAAGAAAGCCGCTTGTCAGTGTTACCAAACCCTCTGGATGTGGATGAGATTCGTGGTGCGGTCGTCGAACCTTCAGGTCTATGGACTGGCCCCGGACCTCATCTGCTGGCAGTCGGCAGGCTCTCTCGTGAGAAAGGGTTCGACCTGCTGCTACAGGCGCTGGTCACCGTGCGTGAGCAGTTTCCACACGCCGACCTTGTGATTGCCGGCTCTGGACCCGAGGAAGCGGCCTTGAAGACTCAATGCCGTAACCTGGGGCTGGATCCTGCGGTACGCTTTGTTGGCCATATGGACAAGCCGCACGCATATTTCCCCGGCGCTACAGCCTTTGTGCTCTCGTCCCGCCACGAAGGCATTCCCAACGCCTTGTTGGAGGCCGCGGCTGGTGGCTTGCCTCTGGTGGCTTTACCGGCTTCGGAAGGCTTGACAGACCTGCTCCGCGGCCAGCCCGGTGCCTGGTTGGCGACGGAAATCTCTGGCAACGGACT
Organism: Occallatibacter sp.; assembly: GCA_035604995.1. GTDB lineage: Bacteria > Acidobacteriota > Terriglobia > Terriglobales > Acidobacteriaceae > Telmatobacter. Next base: position 7,218 of record DATNHL010000268.1, read on the forward strand.
GGCAAGCTCGCTGCTCGAGGCGCTCAAGTCGCTGGGGCTCGGGCAGTACTTTGACCACCCTTTCATCGAGCCTTTCAGAATCGACCGTGCCCTCCACGCCTATGAAGACCTCTTCGACCAGGTCCTCAGGAAGCGCCAGCCGTGAACCACATTGCCCCGCTCGTCTTCAGCCCTTCGATCTGCGCCGTCTGCGCTTCCTTGACCGCGAGGCCTCGGCCCGCCACATCGCCACCAATTCGTAGATGCGTTCCCCAAGGGGCAGTCTCTCCGGCTTCAGTTCAGCCAGGACCCGGTCCACTGATGTGAATTGTGCGGCATGTTCGCGCGCAAAGGCGGCGAGTTGATCGGCCAGCAAGGCGCGGGCCGTGTTGGTGTGTACGCAAATGGTCCACAGCCCTTGCGCCTTCTCCACCGGAGCCCACAACTGCTGCGGGATCCAGGTGAGCCCGCCGCGGGTGAAAGGAACCCGCGCCAACCCGTCTGACAGAACCCTGATTCCCTCGCCGCGCAGAGCCTCAAGAGTATTCCAGTCGAAGCCGTGGCGCGGCGCAACCCACACGCGCGGGTTGAGCCCTTGTTCGCGAAGGATCCCGAGCCCGGCCGCAATCCACTCACGCTGGGTCTCCGCATCCACCCCGGCGAACTCCGAGTGACGGTGCAGCGGCACCAGGCTGCGTCCGCGGCTCCGGCAAAGATGCCGGTAGCCGTGCAAGGCAATCGTCGCGCCTGCAGCTTCAAGCGCGCGCATCCGCGCCCAGAACTCCGGGTCCGGCTCCGAGCCCTCCAGGTCAGAGTCCTGGTTGTCGGGCACAACGGCCACAATCGGCCGAATTCCAAACTCCTCGATCAGGGGCAGAAACCGCTCCCAGCGGCTGCGCGAAACCGTGGGGCAAAGATCGTCGAAACGAACCAGATACTGAGCTGGCTTGGGAACCAAATCGCCGCCTCCGATCAACTCTGTTCAGCCGCTTCAGGGAGCAGTCTCCAGGTCCAATACCAGAGAAAGAGGAACGTGCTTACAGTCCATAGGGACGTGGCCAAAGCGATTCCCGCAACCCCAAACCAGCGCATCAGCACCAGGTTCAGCACAATGTCCAGACCAAGATTGAGCATACCGCAGTAGAGCGCCAGATCGGTTCGTCGCATGGCGATGATGAAGCGATAGTAGACCCGGCTGGCGACCAGGAACGGAATCTGAATGGCGTACATCGCCATAACCCGGGCCACCACGTCGGTATCCCGCGGACCAAAAGCTCCATGCTCCAGCGCCACGCGCACCACAAGGTGCGACCCGGCGATCAGCAGCGCCGCAATGGGCAATGAGACCGCGGCTGTCAGGCGAACCCAGGAGCGCAATGCGCTCCGGCAGCCCGTCCAGTCCCTCTGTGCAATCATGCGCGAAAAGTAAGGAGTGACCGCGGTAGAGACCGCCCCGGCCAGCAGGGTGAGCACCACGCTCACGAACCGCCCGCCGTACACCAGCGCTGAGACGCTCCCCGCCGGAAGCATGGCCGCCATCGACTGGTCCACCAGCAGCCCGCCCGAAGCTGCCACGCCGCTCAGCAACACCGGCCCGTACTGGTGCGCCACCTCACGCGTTGCCTCGTTCATCCCATGCCAGCGCAGTCGGAAGCGGTATCCGTGCGCGTCCATCATCCCCGCCACCACCGCCGCGTGAACCAGAGAACCCGCCAGCGTCGCGTAGACCAGCGCCCAGATGCCCAGCCGTCCGCCCAGCGTAAGCGCCCCGGCAATGATCGCCAGCGGAATCACCACCGGCGCCAGCGCGGGCAAGGCAAAGCGGTCAAACGTGTTCAGAACAGCAGTGCAGTTGGTCGTAATTCCCGTAATCAGCACCACAGGCAGCAGCGCGTAGAAGAGCCGTACCGAAAGATCCATCTTGGCGGCTGGAAAATGCGACGCAATCAGCGGAAAGAACCCCCGCGCCGTGAGAGCCATCAGGGCAGAAACCGCCGCCAGCAGCACGCACATCCATAGCATCGAACTCGACAGCAGTTGCTGCGCCTGGGTCTGGCCCTCCTGTTCCCTCACCCGGATCAGCGTCGGCACCAGCGCCTGGTTCATCGACTCGGAGATCAGGTTGATCAGCAACCCCGGAAGCAGCGCCGCCGCCAGGAACGCGTCCATGGCATCGGACCGTCCATAGACGCCGGCAACGGCAATCTCCTTGAAGGTGGCGACCAGCTTGACCAGAACGCCAACCGCAGTCACCGATGCTGCCGCGCGAAGAACTTGGGCGTTGACGCTCCCGCCTTCAAACAGCCTCTCCGCTCTGGCCATCAAACCCATGCCGCCGGCCTCAATTCGCCGGTCTGCAGGCAAGACTGGGCGCCGGCGCAGATCCACCCACAGAGCTTCCAGCCGGGAAGCATTCCGCAAGCGGCTCCGGCGCGTCCACGGCAAGCCGCCCGGCAAGCGCAATCATCCCCAGCAGCAGCCATGTCGCGCGATTCTCTTCCACTGTGTCCACCAGCGACGCAGTTACCAACACCGCCAGCACCGTACCGAGCGCCACTTTAAGCAGCCCTCGGGCCTCAAGCGCCGCCCGCATCGCCAAAACCACAATCCCCACAGCCAGGGACAAGCCAATCAGCCCGCCCCCCACAGCAATCGAAAGTGCTGTGTTGTGCGCTGTATCCAGCGGATTCGTGCGCGCGGCGCTCACAAACGCACCCGCCCCGCTGCCCGCCACCGGAGACCGGACAAACGCACCCCACCCCGCCTCCCAGATGTTCCAGCGCTGATTCAGATCGCCCCCCTGAAGCTGAGTGGGGATCGTGGCCAGCCGTTCCAGGGTTTCATGGGGAACGCCGACCCACAGTGCGGCGGCCAAAACCGGAAGGGCGAGAGCCCCGGCAAGCACCTGCCTGGGGTGGCTCCTCATGAGCAGCAAACCGCTGCCTGCCAGCGCCACCACCGCCGCCAGAAACCCTCCCCGCGAGGCGGTCAGCACCACGGCCACCAGTCCCACCGGTAAGTAACCCACCGCCAGCAGGCGGGCAGGCCAGCGCCGCTCGCTGTTCACCAGCAGTGCCGCCATCGGAAGGCCCAGGTCAAGAAAGCGCGCCACATCGTTTGGGTCCTGTCCTTCGGCCACAAACCGGATCTGCCCCGCCGCAATCGCCTCTGCCGAGCCAAAGTTGGCGAGCGTCAGCGCAGCCAGCACCCACGACCCCGCAATGTAGGCCCGCATCAGCGCGCGCAGGTCCTCAGGGCTCTCGGCAAACTCCCACACCAGCCAGACGATCATCATCTCCTGGAAGTAGCCGCGCATCTTTTCCAGCGTCGCCAGCGGCGCAATGGTCCAGAAGTACGTGCAGCAGAACCACAGGTAGAGCGCCAGCACCACCCATTGCATGGCCCCCGGCGTGCGCAGCCGCCCCGCCTGCAGCACGGCCGGCACCACCGCCAGCAGCAGCACCAGTCCGAGGATGCGGGCGATGTTGCCCAGCGGCTCGCCCAGATCCAGGGAGTACTCCCACGGGATCGCGAACGCGAACAGCAGCAGCAGAGCCCAGGCGATGCGGCGCATAGTTTTTGGTACCCCTTAAGTCGGCAAAGAGTGCTTCACCTAGAACCCCGGTTGATCCGAGAAGCTATACCACCTTCCCGTAATAAGCCGCAGGTAGAATCTCTTCTCAGGCTTCTCGGAGCCTGTATTGCAATCGCTTTTCTCTCCATAGCCCTTGAATAGATAGCCTTCATGGAGAAATGGGACATCAGTGTTAACCCGAAACAATACCAGGAGCCCGCCGTCATCGCAGCGTACGCCCCATATATCCCTTATGTGCGCGGGTCGATCTGTCGCCTCAATCACATCACTCCTCCCCTCGCAAGGAGTTCTACAAGAAATGGCCCCACTTCTAAAGCCGTCAACGACCCTGGAGTATTCGGTAACATGTTTTCCAAATCTCCAGTCGGAAATGTGCCGTCCTATTGGCGATGGAAGATAAAAGCAGGACAAAACAAATGCAGTGCAAACCAGGGCTGGAGCCAGCCAAAAACGAGAAGACTTCCGCCATCTGGTAAATCCAAAAATCAAGGAAACGATCAGTAACATCACCAGGGCCACAAAGAGAATGAAGGACAACAGGACGCAGAGGGATTCCGGAATCACATACGTAATCAGCTTCAGGCAAAAGCAGCTGAAGCCCGCCAAAACTATCGCCCAGAACATGCATTTCATAACTGCCCCACCCAGCGAATCATCAGCCCGAACCTCTCAACTGGCTTATTAACTCTTGAGCTATACGACGGCGATCTCCTTCGCGTTTCAAAGGAGACTGTGCAAGCCATAAATCCTCTCAGTACCTCTGCGAATACACCAGCGCCGAGTAGATCGTCACTCCCACCGCCGATTGAATCGCCGCTTCCATGGTCCGGTTCCACATGTTCTTGGCCACCGAGTCCGGCACA
>DATNHL010000269.1:0-16485 GCA_035604995.1 Occallatibacter sp.
GGCTGGTGGCGCTGGGCATCCTGGTGTGCCTGCACTTTTCGCTGTTCTGGTTTCCGCGCATCCCGGGGCCCTTCGCGGGGGGCAAGCCGATTCCCGTGCAGGTGTTTACCGAGACCCAGGCACTTCCCGACAGCAGATTTGTCGACCGAAAAAACAAGCCGCAAATCAACAGTCAATTGGACTCGTACTCCCTTTTGCTGCTTTACCAGACAGACACGGATGTTTACCTGTTGGATAGCGAGCCTGCCGGTGGCGCACTCATCGACGACGATGTGATGCGGATAACCAAAAGCCAGGTCCTCCGCATGGATTACAACACCGTACCGTAGACTTCATCGCAAGCTCTGGGAATCGGGAGGTACTCTGATGCGTTTGCCTTTGACAGTGGCGCTCTCCTTGCTGATCGCTGTGGGAGCACTTGGCTTGAACTCCGATTGCACGCCCGGCTCAACCACAGTGCTGGTGACCGATTGCCGCGGGGTCCCGGTGGAGGGGGCGCAGATCGACATCAAGGTCTGCTGCGGAAGGAATGCCTCAAGCAGCGCCGTGACCGAGTCGCACGGGTTGGCTACCTTCGGCAACCACATCAACGACATCTGCCGCGCGACGGTTAAATTTGCCGGCTTTTCGCCAACTGCATTCGGCAGCGGTTCCTGCACCAGGCCCGACAGGTACGGACACAGCAACTGCACCGTAGAGGTGTGCAAGCGATAAAGCGCGGCGCGCCTGCAGCCGCGATTGCGGCGCTGCCTGATTGCGTTCTCTCTCAGTTCGTCGTGGCTGCGGCTGGCGCAGGAACTCCCTGGCGTGGTGGCATCTGCCCGCTCAGCCGTCGAGCCTCCGACACCTTTCCTGCGGATTGATTCCCCCCAAAAACTCAAAGAAATGGGCCGGGTTGGATCTGTGCTTTCCCACGCTTGCCGCAAAGAGCGCGCCAAGGACGGGGCGCCCGGCTCACAGGTCGCAGAAGTCAGGCCTGGGCCACCCACAAGCTGCGGCGGCCGCTGTCACGGCTGTTTAACCCCCACCATTTACACTGGTAAACGGAGATTCATGTGGTTTTCGATAAAGTACTGACAAAGGTTTTCGGCACGGCCAACGACCGGCTGATGAAGAAGCTGTGGCCGGTTGTGGCCACGATCAATGACCTCGAAGAGGGCGTCAAGCTGCTCTCGGATGACCAGTTGCGGGCCCAGACGGCCCAGTTCCGCGCCCGCATTGCTGAGCGGGTGCAAGGCATTACCGATGCGGAAGAGCTGAAGACGGCCGAACGCGCCGCTCTGGACGAGATTCTGCCCGAGGCATTCGCCGTGGTGCGCGAGGCCGGCTGGCGCGCCGTCCAGATGCGCCACTTCGATGTGCAGCTCATCGGCGGCATGGTGCTGCACCAGGGCAAGATTTCCGAAATGAAGACCGGCGAAGGAAAAACGCTGGTGGCCACGCTCGCCTGCTACCTCAACGCCCTGGCCGGGCACGGCGTCCACGTGGTTACGGTCAACGACTACCTGGCCAAGCGCGACGCCGAGTGGATGGGCAAGATCTACGAGTTCCTGGGCCTCTCGGTGGGCGTCATCGTCCACGACCTCGACGACTCGGAGCGCCGCGCCGCCTATGCCGCCGACATCACCTACGGAACCAACAACGAGTTCGGCTTCGACTACCTGCGCGACAACATGAAGTTCGAAATCAAGGACTGCGTGCAGCGCGGCCACTACTACGCCATCGTCGACGAAGTGGACTCCATCCTCATCGACGAAGCCCGCACCCCGCTCATCATCAGCGGCCCCACCGACCAGACCACGGACAAGTATGCGCGGGTGGTCAAGATCATTCCCCAATTGGAGAAAGGTGAAGAGATCGAGTATAGCGACCACCGCCGCCAGGAGGAGCTTGGCATCCGGCTCGGCGAGGGCGAAAAGTACCTGAGCGGCGACTACATTGTGGACGAGAAGCAGCGCACCATCGGCGTCACCGACCAGGGCTGGGAGACGATCGAAAAGCTGCTCGGCATCGGCAACATCGCCGACGCGGAAAACTGGGAACTCAAGCATTACGTCGAGACGGCCATCAAGGCCCACGCCCTCTACAAGCGCGACGTGGAGTACGTGGTCAAGGACGGCGAGGTCATCATCGTCGACACCTTCACCGGCCGCCTGATGCCCGGCCGCCGCTGGAGCGACGGGCTGCACCAGTCCATCGAAGCCAAGGAAGGCGTGAACATCCGCAAGGAAGATCAGACGCTGGCGACGATCACCTTCCAGAACTATTTCCGCCTCTACAAGAAGCTGAGCGGCATGACCGGCACGGCTGAAACCGAGGCCGCCGAATTCGAAAAGATCTACAAGCTGGAGATCGTGGTCATTCCTACCAACATGCCGATGCGGCGGTTGGAGAATGCCGACGTGGTCTACCGCACGGAGAAGGAAAAGTACAAGGCGGTGGCCGACAACATTGCCGAGCTGCACGAGAACAAGCAGCCGGTGCTGGTGGGCACCACGTCGATCGAGAAATCGGAGCGCCTTTCCGGAATTCTGCAGCGCAAGGGCGTGCGCCACGTGGTGCTGAACGCCAAGTTCCACGAGCGCGAAGCCGAGATTGTGGCCCAGGCCGGAAGGCTGGGGATGGTGACCATCTCCACCAACATGGCCGGCCGCGGCACGGATATTCTGCTCGGCGGCAATCCCGACTTCATGGCCCGCCAGGAACTGGTGAAGAAAGGCCATGCGCGCGCCATCAGCGTGGCCGAAGGCGCCATCAATCCCATGGCGCCGGCGGGCTTCCAGCGCTTCTACTACAACGGGCAGGAGTTCGAAGTCGGCAACCAGGAGTGGGCCGAGGCCTTTGCGGGCCACGCGGAGACGGCGCGGCTCGATCACGAACAGGTGATCGAGGCCGGCGGCCTGTTCATCCTGGGCACCGAACGCCACGAGTCGCGGCGCATCGACAATCAGCTCCGCGGTCGCGCCGGACGCCAGGGCGATCCCGGCGAGTCGCGCTTCTTTCTCTCCCTTGAAGACGACCTGATGCGCATCTTCGCCAAGCAGTGGATCTCGACGCTGCTCGAGCGGCTGGGCATGGAAGAGGGCGTGCCGATCGAGTCGAAGATGATTTCGAACCGCATCGAGGGCGCGCAGAAGGCCGTCGAAGGGCAGAACTTCGAGAGCCGCAAGCATCTGCTCGAATACGACGACGTGATGAACAAGCAGCGCGAAGCCGTCTACGGCGTGCGCCGCCAGCTGCTTGAGGAAGCGGACCAGAAGGAGCTGATTCTCGAGGATTATGTCGGCGGGATCTTGAGCGGCCTGCTCGACGAGTTTGCTCCCGAAAACCTCCACCCCGACCGATGGAACGTGAAGGGACTCGAAGACAGATTGGTCGGCCAGTTCGGCCTGAACCTGAAGGCGGCTGCCATCGATCCGCTGGAACTGGGCCGCCACGACCTGGGCGAGACGATCTTCGAGAAGCTGAAGCAGGACTACGAGGCAAAGGAAAAGATTCTCTCCAGCCCCACCATGCGCTATCACGAGCGCATGGTCATGCTCAGCGTCATCGACGGCCTGTGGAAGGACCATCTGCTTTCCATGGATCACCTCAAGGAAGGCATCAGCCTGCGCGGCTATGCGCAGCGGGATCCGCTGGTGGAATACAAGCGCGAGTCCTTCGACATGTTCGAGGCCATGATGATGAAGTTCCAGGAGGACACGGTCCGCTTCCTCTTCCGGATGCAGATCCTTGGCCCCGACGGCCAGCCGGTGAGTGCGGCCCCCGAGCCGCGCCGCCCGGTTCCGCCGGCTCCGCCCGTGGCCAGCGCCGCCAAGCCGCCCACGCTGGAAGCTGCGCCGCGCGAAATCTCCATTCCCACCCGCCAGGCCTCCACCACCATCGACGCCCTGGAGAAAGAGTTCCAGCGCAAGAAGCAGCGGGAGCTGGCGGTAGCCCAATTTGCCGGCTCCGGCGACGGCAGCCAGCCCACGCAGCGCCGCACCGGCGAGAAGGTTGGCCGCAACGACCCCTGCCCCTGCGGCAGCGGCAAGAAATACAAGAAGTGCCACGGCGCCGAGAAGTAGACCACCGTTGCCAAGGCCGCGGAAAAACTCCCTCCATCGGGATTTCGTGAGGGCTTTGCAGGGATAATCAACCAGTAACTGCCGGTTGGCCGACAAACCGCCCAGAGCACTGTTTAAGGGGATGTGTCAGTTTCGGAAGTGCCACAATTTCGGCACATCGCAAAGCGCGGCACGCACTACAATCACCGGCATGAAATTCACGTGGCAAACAAGGATTGTTCTCGTCCTCCTCTCTGCCGTCACCACGATCGCCAGGGCTCAGTTCTCGTCGGCGACTCCAGGGCTGGCGCAGGAGACTCAGGCGCGCGGGTATTGGGTCGATCCCTCCACTGGACTCATGTGGGCCGCGAAGGACAACGGCGAAGACGTGAACTGGCACCAGGCGACGGAGTACTGCCGCAACCTGCGGTTAGCCGGGAGCTCCGACTGGAGGCTGGCGACGATTGATGAACTGCGAGGAATTTACGAATGGAATGCCAACACTCCCGGCGAACTTCCGCGGTCCAGTGAGCACGAGGCTTTCGCTTACACCTTTGATGTGAAGGGGAACATATTCCTGACTGGTGATCCGTGGAGCAGCAGCCGCATAAGCGATGATCGCGGGCATCCATTCCGATATGCGTGGTACCTCAATTTCAACCGGGGCGGCCGGACCTTCGACGAACTCAGTTTCACCACCTTCAAGCGCGCGCTGTGCGTGCGCGGTTCCACGGTTGTTCCGTCTCCTCCATCGACACTTCCCATGACCGCCAACGCTCAACCCTCGACGGAGGAGATTGGGGCGGCGCGGGAGACCGAGGTGCGCGGGTATTGGGTCGATCCCTCCACCGGACTCATGTGGGCCTGGAAGGACAACGGCAAAAGGGTGAGCTGGCACGCGGCGATGAGGTACTGCCGCAACCTGCGTTTAGCCGGGTACTCCGACTGGAAATTGGCGACGATCGATGAGCTGGAAGGTCTCATCGACACGAGAGCATTTGCGCCTCAGCGAGTCGGCAATATCGATTATTTATATCTCAATAAACCCCTTCATATGAAGGGGAACCTGCTGCTGAGATATCAGAGGCAATGGAGCAGCAGTTCCATAAATGACGATCGCGGGCACCCTTCCAGCAGCTATTGGTATTTCGATTTTCTCATGGTGAGGAAGGAAGAGGGCTTGGAGGATTGGGCTGAGGGCGACACCATGGACGCGCTGTGCGTGCGCCATTCCGGAGAATGATGCGGTTCATTTGATCCCGCGGTCCTTTGATCCTGTGGTTTGTTTGGCGGGCGTTCGCGCTTGCGGACTCTGGATGTATCACCGCCTATCCGGCAGTTACTTTTTCGCCAGCAATCGACGGGATGGGAAACCCTTCCTGGCAGAAGTGGTTCAGCGAGCTGTATTCGGTGGCCGGAGCCGTTGTATTCCGCATCAGGCCCGGACTCCTCCCGCTTTTCCCGGACTTCAAGGAAATGCAACTCGTGTTCCCCGCTTTTGCCGAGCGCCCCATCCTTGCGCTTGTTTCCAGCGTGAGGGTGGGAAACCACGAACCCCCTGGCGCGCAAGCGCCGTCTGCCGCACCGCAGGTGCCGCGCAAGCGCCGTCCGCCCCACCGCAGGTGGTTGCAGATAATTACACTCTGCCGGCGCACAATCGAAGAGTGAATGGGGAAAAGTCCAGACCGGAGAAGCAACCATGACCAGAGCAATCGAACTTTCAACCGCCCTGCGCCTGGAAAGGACCTCCAGTCCCGCCCCCCAAAACCCCGCCATCAAGCCCCAGAAAGGCGAAGAGACAGGGAAACAGCATTACCCACCCCCTGCCACTTTCGTCCCATTCCCATGAAAATAAGCATGTTATATCAAGAACAGTCCATTTCGCCCTATCGAAATAAAGGACTTACATATTTTCGTTCCACGTGCCATTTACTGAAACAAAGGACTTACGTGCAGCACTCAGTACTTGGCGTGGTCGGGGTCCAGTGTGGGTGTGGAGATGATGGATGGCGGAGCGTCGTCCTCCGGCTCGCGTGATCCGCGGCTCGGACGGGAGCGCTTCATGGCGCGATGCGCCCATCCGAACAGGCCGGAGCGCTGCCCCTTCCCATCCTCTTCGGGCAGGCCGCAGGCTTTGCGCGCCATGCGGCGGATGGCCCGGGAGATGGAGGAGTCTTCCATGGCCAGCGGGATGGCCGAGTTCTGGGTGCGGCGGGCGGTGGCAAAGTCGTCCGGAATCTTCCAATCGATGGACCGGGTCAGCGCTTTTTCAACCTGCTTGTCGTCGAGCAGCAAAGCCTGGGGCGTATAGCGGTTCACCACGGTCTGCAGCTTGGCGCCGCGCGAGGCAAAGAACTGGCCGATCATGCGATTGGCGTTGCGCAGTTCGGTTACGCCGATCTGCGTAATCAGGTAGAGGATGGCGGACTCGTCCATGAACGCCGCATCCTTCAGGTCCATCCTCGAACCGGCATCCACAACCACGTAATCGAAGTTCTGGCGGGCGACTGCCAGCAGCCGGTCGATGGCTTCAATGTTGGGCTCTTTGGGGCTGAATTCGCCCGGCGCGGCCAGTACGGACAGTCCCGACGTGTGCCTGGCCAGCAGCGTGGAGAGAAAGCTTGCATCCAGCCGGGCGTAGTTCTCCACGGCGTTGAAGGTGGAGTACTCGGTGACCATGCCGAGGTTGAGCGCGGCGTCTCCCAGCGGCAGGCCGAGGTCGATCAACAGGGTGCTTTGCTGCGACTCTTGGGCCAGCGAAACCGCGAAATTGGAGGCGATGGTGGTGACGCCGCAGCCGCCTTTGACGCCCAGAAACACAAACAGCTTTCTGGCCGTCTTCCTGCCGGGGTGAGCGGACGAACCGCGGATGGAGATCCGGGCCAGCGCGTCGGCAATAGTGGCGGGATTCAACGGCAGGGTGAGGAATTCGCGGGCCCCCGCGCGCATGCAACGGACCGCCAGCTCCAGGTTGGCCTTGGCCGAACAGACAATGACCGTTGCGGCGCCGTGGGCGTAGATGCTCTCCACCACTTCGAGGGCATACTCCGGATTGCTGTCCAGGTCGACAATCACCACGTCGCACTGCTGCTCCAGCATGCGGGGCAGTTCGTCGAGGTCGCCAGGGTAGGAGGAATACTCGCGGATCACCCCGATGGGGCACCCGGACAGGGCTTCCGCCACGGCTCTGCGCCGTTGGTCATCCGGTCCGATCAGCACAAGGGACAATGCGACTGGCCCGGAGGGATCGGGAATCTGCTGAGACGGCGGCATCTACACCCTGAATCAGTCTAATCCGTGAACCATGAATCGTCCAGAATCCCTCCCTGCAAGGGCCGGGACTTTCCTGGGCCCTGCATGGCCGCTTGGAAGATGCGCCGCACCGAAGCGCCCATCCCGGCAGACCTGGTGAAGTGAGGCTGACGCCTTCATTCGTCCCGCCTGGCCACGAGTGAATGCGGCGGGCGCCCCAGCCTCTACTGCAGATTGAAGTTGATGTCCACATCCACCGTCGAGGTGCCGGCCCCGGCCGCGAACTTCCACTTGCTCACCGCGTCCTCCGCGGCGGTCGACAGTGCATGATTGCCGCTCAGGGTCTTTACCGAGATTACCTTTCCGTCGGCGTCCACCCTAGCTTCAACCCTGACCAACCCCGTGATTCTCATGCGCTTGGCGATCTCCGGATAGACCGGCGCTACACGTGCCTTGACGGCGCGCTCGTCCGCCGCCCTCACCGGCAGCACCATGGCCATGGCCAGGGCAATCGCGGCTGCTTGAAACAAAACAGTTCCTGTGTGACGCCATGCGCGCCGGGTGTGTGCAAAGCGATTCCTCAACATCGGGCCCCTCCCAAAGATGACTTGCTCTTTGTGGTTATCGGCGCCGGAGGAAACCTTCGTCAGTACATTTTGACGGTTTGATTACGGAAGGAACCAGCGGCGTGGAGGTGAAGAGAGGGGACCGCGGGGAATGGGGCCGCAAATTCAGGATGGCACGGGGGCAAAAGATACCCTAGTTGCGGCTGCTGTTGGAGACGGCGGCAAAGGTCAGATCCTGTGCCGGCGACCCCTGCTCGTCCCGCCACAGGTCGAAGAGCCGGCCGTAGCTGAGCGTGATGTACTCCCCCTGCTCGACGCCCAGCCGCCGGGCCGCGCAGTCGATCCACTCGGCCGGGCCCTCCAGTTCGGCAAAGTCGCCGATGGGGGTCTCATCCACCACGCAGTGGCCCTCGCCGTCCTCCCACTCCGTGCGCCACTTCTCGTAGCGGAAGGCGGGGATGAGGCCAAGAGAGAGAAAGACCTCGGCCAGGGCGTCGCCGTCGGAGACCTCGGTCTCGGTCTCGATGCGATGCTTGTGCGTGTCCTCGCCGGGGCCGGTGTCGGGCAGACGCTTGTGAGTGAGGAGGCAGCGGCCGGCGTAGCTGCGGATCCGCAGGATTTCAGTCCGGGCGCGCATCTGGCGGTCGGGCGTGTCGTAGAGAACGTTGGACTCAAAGCTGCGCGGCGTCTGCAAGGTGAAACCGGCGGCCTGGAGGCGGTGGGTGAGGCTGGCCAGATCTGCCACACGGAATTTGATCTCGGTTTCGACAGGCATCGGTTGCAGTGAGTATACGGCAGGTGGCATGGCCCCAGCGCGAAAGGCGACAATGGGAGAGTGAAGACACTGCGACTGGTTGTGGACCCGGCGCACCTGGAAACCGCCGGCGCTCAGGAAGCCCTGGAGCGCGGAGCGCGGATTCTGCGTGCGGGCGGACTGGTGGCGCTGCCCACGGAGACCGTCTACGGGTTGGGCGCCAATGCGCTGGACCGGGACGCGGTGGAGAGGATCTTTGCGGCCAAGCGGCGGCCGGCATGGGACCCGGTGATTGTCCACGTCTCCGACCTGGCGATGCTGGGTGGCTTGGTGGAGGAGGTTCCGGAGGCGGCCCGCAAACTGATGAAGGCGTTTTGGCCGGGACCGCTCACGCTGCTGTTGCCGCGCACGTCGGCTGTTCCGGATGCGGTGACGGCTGGCCGCCCGCTGGTTGGAGTGCGAATGCCTGCCCATCCGGTGGCGCTGGAACTGATCCGGCGAGCAGGGGTTCCGGTTGCCGCGCCCAGCGCCAACGCCTTTGGCCACACCAGCCCCACCACGGCCGCCCACGTGCTCGACGACCTGGACGGGCGCATCGATGCGGTGCTGGACGCCGGGCCGACCGATCACGGGGTCGAGTCCACCGTGCTCGATCCTGGCCAGAGCCCCATGGTCATCTACCGGACTGGCGCGGTGACAACTGTCCAGATTCGAGACACTGCCGGCGCGGTGGAGATCTTTCGCGGCAGCCAGGCGTTTGCTGGGACGCCGCAGTCCGCGTTGCCGTCGCCGGGGGTGGGGCTGCGCCACTATGCGCCCAGGGCCCGGCTGGTTCTGGTGGGGGCGCCGCTGGCCAGCCTGCGCCAGCGGCTGAGCGAGGCGGCGACCTGCCTCCGCAAGGAGCGCATCGGCCTGATGCTTCCGGCGGAGATCAGCTCGCCCATCAGAAAGGCCGTTGTCTACCCGTGGGGGCGGTGGAACGCGCCGGAGGAACTGGCGCGGAATCTTTACGCCGGTCTGCGGGCGCTCGATGCTCAGGGCTGCACCGTGATCCTTTGTCCTGTGCCGCCGGCGGAGGGTGTTGGCGCCGCGATCCGCGACCGGCTGTGCAAGGCGGCGAAACCGGCGAAGTCAGCGACACGGGATAAGGGACCAGGGAATAGGGAATAGGGACCAGGGCGCAAGAGACCATCCCTGTCGTCGAAGCAGTTCCCATACCGCATTGACTTGCCGGCTTGCTGACCCGCCGCGCACCTACAGGCCTTGCTCTCCCAGCTTGTACATGTACTTGATTGCCGCCTTGTAAACCAGCGTCTTCACCCTGCCACGGACTTTGAGGCAGTTGCGGTCGTACCACTCGATGCAGCCTTCTACTCTCTCGCCGTCCTCCATCACAATCACCATCGGGGTTTGCGACTGGATCTGTTTCTGCATGTAAAACAGTTCGGCCTGGCGGTTGGGGGCTTCCTCCTGGGGTGCATGGGCCGGGAAGCGAAAGGGGAGGGTCGCAGCGGAACTCCTGACTGCGCGAGATTGCCGAATGCGGTCCTGGGTCTGGCCTGGTTCTTGTCCGCCCTGTTTCCGGACTGGGGGAACGACTGCGCGATCGCTCATGGACAACAACCTCTCTGTGCGAAAAGGTCAATCGTGAAAGTCGCCGCTGGCATTCTGCCGGCCAGGTAAAGGAACTGCGACAATCCCGCATCGCCCTGTTTGCCACGTGACTCGGCTTCCAGTCATTGACAGCAGACAAAGACCCTTGCCACATGCGGGAGACAGATATGCCGGCTTCGATGGTTCAACGCGTCCATCGGGTACCGGTTTCCGTGCGGTGTGGGATTGCTTGTAATTCTAAAGATGCCCGGGGCCGAATGGAGGTTGCTCATTATTCTTGAGGGGGAAAAAGGCCGCCGTGCACCGGTCTCCGGCTAATTCCGTTCCAGGCCTGTTGCCATCGCGTCCAGAGAGAGGGAGCGCAGCAGGTTGCGCCGCATCCCCTGCTCCACCTGTACGAGCGCCCGGGCCGCGCCGTCAATCCAGTCCACCGTGAGCCCCTGGGCAAGCCGCTCCAGCTCCGCGGCCAGGTCCAGGTTGCGCACCAGCCGTGGCGTTCCGGCCACCACCAGCAGCAGATCCTCGACGAGGCTGCCCAGCGCGCGCAGCAGGTTGATGCTCTTCTCCTGCCCGTCGGCCCCGGCGCGGTAACTCTCCGTCGCGTGGAACAGTTGCGAGTAGTCGGGCTCCCGCAGCGCCGTGTGCAGAATCACCAGCGCGTCCTGACGGCTGGCCAGATAGACGCCCAGGTCGAGGATCAGCGCCCGTCCCACGGCGCCCTCGGCCAGGCGCGCGGCCAGGGCGCGGTCGGCCGGCTTCAGCTCCGGCCGCCGCTCGGCCAGCAGCAACTCAAGATCGGCGGCGGGGATGGCGCCCAGCCGGTGAATTACGGCGCGCGAGCGCATGGTGGGCAGCATCTCCTGGGGGTTTTCCGTAAGCAGGATGAGCGAGGTGTGCTCGGGCGGCTCCTCCAGAACCTTGAGCAGGGAATTGGCCGCTTCCTTCATGAACGCCGAGGAAGTGAAGATGGTGAAGGTGCGCCGCGCTTCGACCGGCGGCCGGTAGTAGGCCACATGAATCACCTGCCGCACCTGGCCCAGCTTGATGAGCAGTTGCGGCGGGTCGGGGGGAACAATGAGCACGTCGGGGTGGGTCTGAATGAGGATGCGCGTCTCCCGCTTGTCGGTCTCGCGCAGGGCCTCGCGGGCCTCGACGGCCTCGGCCACGCGCGCGTCAAGGTCGCTGGAGTCGCCGATGCGGGTGCAGTTCGAGCAGACCCCGCAGAAGTCGGGCAGGCCGTCGGTTTCGGTTGGGTTGAGGCAGTTGAAGGCGCGCGCCAGCATCAGCGCCAGCGTATACTTGCCCGCGCCTTTGGGGCCTGCGATGATGAGAGAGTGAGGAAACCGCTCCGCGCGCAGGCTCTCGCGCAGGTGGGTGACGGTTTGTGCGTTGCCGAGAAACTCCTGAAAGCCCACGATTTGAGTTTAATGCAGTCGCGTGGTTTGGAATCCCAGGTCTCAAAATCGAGATCTGGGGCACCCAGCACCCGGCTGAAATTGTTTTCCCGGCATCCTTTCACCGATGGGGCGAATCTCTCCATCCGTACGGGTCATCGGGGCCGGAGGGTCAGCCTTGGACACTCGATGGCCCGGAAGGAAGGACAGCCATGCCAGACGACAGCGCGTTGCGCCAGCATTTGATCAAGCTGCTCAAGGGCGGAGACGCTCATGTGGTGTTCGAAGAGGCCGTAAGGGATTTCCCAGCCGAACTGAGAGGTAAGACGCCGCGAGGAGCGGAACACTCGGCCTGGGAACTGCTGGAGCACCTGCGGATTGCGCAGTGGGACATTCTGGAGTTTTCACGAAATCCCGATCACAAGTCGCCCGAATGGCCTGGTGGATACTGGCCTGGCTCGGCTGCGCCCCCCGACGCGAAGGCCTGGGACAAAAGCGTGCATGCCTATCTGGAGGACTGCAAGGAGATGTGCGCACTGGTGGGAGACGAAAGGACCAATCTGTTCGCCAGGATTCCGCATGGGGATGGGCAGACGATCCTGCGCGAGGCGCTGCTGGTTGCCGATCATAACGCGTATCACCTGGGCCAGATGGTGCTCTTGCGGCGGCTGCTGGGAGCGTGGATATAGAACGGAATTATAGTGCGGTTTTTCGCTTCCTGCGCAGTGCGCAGGCCCGCTTAGTCGCCGTTAGTGTGGCTGATGAGCCGCGCCGCCACTGCTTCCACAATCCTTTGGTGGACCTGATCGAGGTTCAGGTCACCTTCGATGAGTACGACCCGCCGGGGCTCGCGGGCGGCGATCTCGCGGTACTTCTCCCAGACGCGGCGGTAGAAGGCGTCCTGCTCCTGCTCGAAGCGGGCTTCGTCGGCGCCCTGCTGTTCGGCGGTGCGCTGGTTACGGCGCCGCGCGCGCTCCAGCGAGACCTCCAGCGAGGGCAGCAGCAGCAGGGTCAAATCGGGCTGCAGATTGCCGCACAGCAGCCGGTGGAGCTCAAGGACGGGCTGGGAGCCGAGCCGGCGTCCGCCGCCCTGGTAGGCCTCCGTGGAGTCGGTGAAGCGGTCGCAGACGACGATCCGGCCCTGGTCCAACCCCGGCTGAATCACCTCGGCGATGGCCTGTGCGCGGTCGGCGAACATCAGCGCCATCTCTGTCATGGGAGCGAGGTGGCTGGAGCGGGAGTCCAGCACCAGGGCGCGAATCCGGTCGCCGGTCTCGGTTCCGCCGGGCTGCCGGGTGAGGATTGGTTCTTCGGCTGGGAAGCGTTTCTTGAGCCAGGCGGCGAGCCGCCGGATCTGCGTTGTTTTGCCCGATCCATCCAGGCCTTCCAGGGTGATAAACAAGCCGCGCGGCATGGGCTGAGTCTATCACCGCGCGATTCCGCTGCCGGAACCGGCGGACTGCGAAAAATTATGGGGAGACGAGTCTCTAGCGTTTGTGTTACAACGGGATGGTTTTTGAACGCCACGGGAGCCGCCAGTCTGAGCTCCATCCGGAGTCGAAAGTGAATCTCCTCAAATCGAACAAGCCCGCATTTTGTGTCTTTATGCTTGTGGCCATGCTGACAGCAGGTCGGCTCAACGCTCAAAACCTGACCCTGGAAGGCCAGACCGGCGGCTTCCTCACGCCCACGGCCTACGTTGTGGAGTCGGCGAAGGGGCACGTCTTTTCTCACCCCGCCGTCGGCTTCCACTTCATCGACGCCTCCACGGTGATCGGCAAGATTGAAACTTTCAGCATCACCGAAGGCTTCGCGAACCGGGCCGAGGCCGGCTATACGCGCAGCGTGCACCAGCTCGGCGACACCCCGACGGCCACCGCTTCCAATTCGGCCACCAGCAACCTCTGGGACTTCAACGGCATGAATGTCTTTCACGGCAAGGTAGTGGGCATCAAGGACGGGCAGTTCGGGCCCTGGACGCCGGGGATTGCCGTCGGCGGTGTGGTTCGCACCGGCGACAAATTTGTCTCCGGCGCGGCGGGTCCTCTCGCCGTCGAGCTCTACGATCAGTTCTGCATCGCGACCCTGGAGTGCACTCCGGTGCCCGTCCCGGCCGCCAAGGCCTACACCAACGGAGACATTTACATCTCCTTCACCAAGACCTGGGCCAAGCCGCCTGTTCCCTTTCTCTTGAACCTGGGCTGGAAGGCCACCAACGCAGCGATCTTCGGCATCGGCGGTCAGGCCACCCGCTTCGGCGGACGCCTCTACGGCGGGCTGGGCATTCCGCTGCCCATCGGCCACGGCTTGGTGGCCGTGCCTTCGGCGGGCTTCACGCAGGAGCCGCCGACCGTCAAGGGCCTCGGTCCCGCTCCCCCCAACGGCATCCCGCTGGTGGCCGGCAAGGCCGACCTGCCCACCACCCTGGACTACGCCGTGCGCTTCACCCAGCGCGAGCATCCCCACTTCGCCTTCGATATCGGCGTCGGCCAGGTGGCAAGCAATATCGGAGCCATCCCGGTCGCAACCGGCTTGCCTCCGCCTTACCCTGCCGTCGTCGACGTGCCCGTGAACCTCCAGGCCCGCCACGTAATAGGCATGGGCATCAGCATTCGCCCCTGATCGGGCGACGCGGACAAATCACCGCAGCGCAAACCGCGTGTGCAGATTTGACCAGAATGGAAAAGGGGCCTGGAGCTACTCTGACAGATGGTTCCCAGGCCCTTGCACTGTTTAGAGTGAATCAATTGACTCGGCGGAGCAGGCTGGAAGGAACCAGGAGGTTCTTCCAATGCATTTGTTTCGCTTTTCTGCCCGTTTACTCATGTTTGCGCTGTTGATGTCGGTGATACCGGCGTATCTGCACGCCCAAATCCTCTTCAGCGTCAATTTTGCCCCACCGGAGTTGCCTGTTTACGAGCAACCCTTGTGCCCCGAACCCAACCTGATGTGGACACCGGGCTACTGGGCCTGGGGCGATGGAGACTACTACTGGGTGCCCGGCGCCTGGGTGGTGGCTCCGTATGAGGGTGCGCTGTGGACACCCCACTATTGGGGCTGGTTCGGCGGCCACTATCGGTTCCATCGTGGCTATTGGGGTCGGCACGTAGGCTATTACGGAGGCGTCAACTACGGCTTTGGCTACGGGGGGATCGGCTTCTCCGGCGGCGAGTGGCGCGGCCACGAGTTTGCCTACAACACCGCGGTCATGCGCGTGAATGAGACCGTCATTCACACCACCTACATCGACCGGACGATTGTGGAGAGAAACACGATCGTGAACGACCGCCACGTTGCCTACAGCGGCGGTCCGGGTGGCGTACAGCACGCCGCCGCGCCCCAGGAACTGGCTGCCGCGCGTGAGCGGCATGTAGCTCCGACCAGCTACCAGACGCAACACATGGTGGCTGCCAGGGCCGACAGGAGCTTGTATGCCAAGGCGAATGGGGGCCATCCGCAGCACCTGGTTGCCGAAAAGCCGCTGGGCGCGGCAAACCGGGCAGCGCCCGCCGGGATCAGACAAAATCAGCCCACACCGCAGCAGCACGCACAACCTCAGGTCCAGCAGCATGCTCAGCCACCGGCGCAGCAGCACGCACAACCTCAGGTCCAGCAGCATGCTCAGCCACCGGCGCAACAGCATGCTCAGCCGCAGGTGCAGCAGCACGCACAACCTCAGGTCCAGCAGCATGCTCAGCCTCAGGTGCAACAGCATGCTCAGCCACAGGTGCAACAGCATGCACAGCCTCAGGTGCAACAGCATGCACAGCCTCAGGTGCAGCAGCACGCCCAACCGCAGGTGCAACAGCATGCTCAACCGCAGGTGCAGCAGCACGCCCAACCACAGGTGCAACAGCATGCTCAACCACAGGTGCAACAGCATGCACAGCCACAGGTTCAACAGCATGCTCAGCCACAGGTGCAACAGCATGCCCAACCGCAGCAGCATGCTGCCCCTCAGCAACATGCAGAGCCAAAGCCTGGAGAGAAGCCAAAATAGGGCATTTGACGCGAAGCTTCCCCTTACCTGCAGAAAGGCCCACGGTCAGCCGTGGGCCTCGCTGTGTCCGGGGTCATCTTCGAACAGGCGCAGGCCGGCGATCTCCACTTCCAGGCCGCCGAATTCGGGGTGGTCGTTTTCGCGGATGCGGTAGGCCAGGTCGATCAGGCTTCCCTGCTTGAGACGCAGTGCGGCGGCACGGCCGGCCAGGTCCCAGCCCACGCCGCGGATGGCCGCTGTCGATCCGGCCGGTGCCGCCGGATGAATCGCATCCTGCGTCAGCTCCAGGCGGATATGCCGCTCCTTCATGATGCGCGGCGCGGCCAGCAGGCGTGCCCGGCGCGCCACGAAGATCGGTTCGGGATTGCCGTGCCCCAGCGGCTCCAGCTTGCGCAGCCATCCGGCCAGCACCGGCGTGATCCGGTCCAGCGGCAGCTCGGCGTGAATGCGCAGCACGTGCTCGGGTTCGCGATCGGCCAGATGCACGTCGGCGTAGAGGCGCAGCCGCCGCTTCAGTTCCGGCAGTTTCTCCGCGGGCATGGCGAAGCCGATGGCGAAGGCGTGGCCGCCGAAGCGGGTGAACAGATCGGCGCAGCTTTCGATTGCGTCCAGCAGTTGGAAGCCATCCACGCTGCGTCCGGAGCCGTGCGCCACGCCATCTTCCACGCTGACCACGATGGCCGGCTTGGCGGTCCGCTCCACCACGCGCGAGGCGAGAATGCCGATGACCCCGCGGTGCCAGCCGTCGCCGTCGACCACCAGCAGGCGATCGGCAGTCAGTTCCGCATCGCCGGCCAGGCGGGCTTGAATCGCCGTCAGCGCGGCCGCCTCGGTGTCGCGGCGCTCGCGGTTCAAGCGT
>DATNHL010000270.1:0-5138 GCA_035604995.1 Occallatibacter sp.
TGGTGGATAACACCGGCGATGCGGGCGGGCCATATGCGGGCATGATCTTGCCCACGTCCAACGTGGTGTCCAACGGCCAGTGCAGCATTTCCGGGAACGGCAGTTCGGTGTCCGCCAATGGGAACACGCTGACGGTGACGCTGGCCGTGTCGTTCAGCCCGTCTTTTGCCGGCAATCAGATCGTCTACTCTGCCGCCCGCAGTAACGCACTGAACACCGGATGGCAGTCGGTTGGCACGGTTACGGTGCCTTGAAGACCAGTTCCTGGACGCGGAGGCGCGGAGCACGCGGAGGAAGGCCCGGAGCAAACCAAGAGAAAGTCAAAACCTGAGTAAACGGAGGAAGCGGAGAGCGCTGAGAACCGCGGTTTGTGGCGCGGAGGGCTCTCCAATTTTGGCAAGAATTTGACTGGGAGGCGGTCGTCAGGCCAGCGCCTCGCGTACTACCTCGCCGCTGACGATGGTGGGGCGCTCGGAGCGGCCGTTGTGCAGGTAGGTCACCTTGAGGTGGTCCAGCCCCAGGCACCAGAGGATGGTCGCATGCAGGTCATGCACGTGTACGGGGCGCTCCACCGCGCGCAGGCCGATGTCGTCGGTGCGCCCGATGACCTGGCCTTTCTTCACGCCGCCTCCCGCCATCCACATGCTGAAGCCCCAGGGGTTGTGATCGCGCCCGTTGCCTTTCTCGTTGAAGGGCGTGCGCCCGAACTCGCCGCCCCAAACCACGAGCGTGCTGTCGAGCAGTCCGCGCGACTTGAGATCGGAGAGCAGGCCGGCGATGGGGCGGTCGGTCTCCATGCAGTGTTTCGAGTGATTCAGGTCGAGGTCGGTATGGGCGTCCCATCCGCTGCCGCTGCCGGAATACAACTCGATGAAGCGGACGCCGCGCTCCACCAGCCTGCGGGCCAGCAGGCAGTTGGTTCCGAACTTCGCGGTGACCGGGTTGTCCATTCCGTAGAGCTTGCGGGTGGCTTCCGATTCGCTCGCCAGGTCCACGGCCTCCGGCGCGGAGGATTGCATGCGGTACGCCAGTTCGTAGGAGTTCAGGCGCGCTTCCAGTTCCGTGTCTTCGGGCCGCGCGTCTCCGAAATGGCGATTGAGCGAGCGGAGCAGGTCGAGCCGGCCGCGCTGCTGCGCATCGCCGATGGTGGAAGGCGGCGCAAGATCCAGGATGGGCGATCCTTCGCGCCGGAATAGCGTGCCCTGATACGTCGCGGGGAGGAATCCGGAACTCCAGTTCTTCGATCCGCCGAGCACTTCTCCCGCGTCGGTGAGGATGACGAAGGCCGGCAGGTTGTTGTTGGCGGTGCCGAGCCCGTATGTCACCCACGCGCCCATGGAGGGGCGGCCGGCGAGGATGGAGCCGGTGTTCATCTGGCACACGGAGCCGACGTGGTTCAGTCCATCCGCCCAGCAGGAGTGGAACATGGTGATCTCGTCGACGTGCTCGGCGATGTCAGGATACCAGTCGGACACCCACATGCCGCTCTCGCCATACTGCTTCCACTTCCGGGACGAAGGCATCAGGGTGTTGGAGGCCGTGCCCATGGCGGTGATCACTTTGCCGTAGGAAGGCGGCATGGGCTGGCCGGCGAGCCTCTCCAGCTCCGGCTTGGGATCGAAAATATCGAGGTGGCTGGGGCCTCCCTCAAGGAACAACCAGATGACGGATTTGGCGGTCGGCGGATGGTCGGGCTTCTTGGGCGCGAGCGGGTCGACCGGCGTCGTGCCGTGCAATAAGGAGGACACGGCCAGCGCGCCCAGACCGCCGCACGACCGCATGAGAAACTCGCGGCGGCTGCGGGCGGGGACGAAGTGTGGGGGTCGCAGGCTAGTTTCCATAGACAAACTCATTGGAGTTCAGAAGCATCTGGCAGAAGTCCACGAAGGCGGCCGCGTATGCCGGATCGGTTCCCTCCGCCATGGACGGCGGGAGGGCCAGTTTTTCGCCTTTGGCGGCCCGCTCGGCAGTGATTGCTTTCTGTTTGTGGAAGAAGGTGGCGACGGTGTCCTTTTCCCAGGGATCCGGAGACCGTGAATAGGCGAGGCGGTAGGCACGATCCACGGGGTCTTGAGCGGCCAGAGCCCGAGCCGCGAAGGCCTGCGCCCATTCGAGCGTGACCTTGTCGTTGAGCATGGTCAACGCCTGCGGAGCAGTGGTGGTGATCTCACGCCGCGAGCACGATTCGTGCGTGTCCGGCATGTCGAAGATCTCCATCATGGGGTAGCGCGTATTGCGCTTGACGAAGATGTAGACGCTGCGCCGGCTGCGCTCGTCGGGGGCGGAGAGTTTCCACCCGCCGCGCAAGGCGCCCATGCCCTCGGGCAGATCGGGGAACACGCTGGGGCCGCCCGCTGTCAAGTTGAGCGTGCCGGATACCAGGAGGCTGGCATCGCGGATGACTTCGCCTTCGAGGCGCTGGCGCGGGAAGGCCCACAGCAGGCGGTTGCCGGGATCGGCTTGCGCGGCCTCCTTATTAAAGCTGGTGGATTGCTGGTAGACCGCCGATGTCATGATGAGCCGGTGCATGTGCTTCATGCTCCAGCCGCTGCGAACGAACTCGCGGGCCAGCCAATCGAGCAGCTCGGGGTGCGACGGGCGCTCGCCCATGATGCCGAAATCGCTGGGCGTTCCCACGATGCCGCGGCCGAAGTGATGCTGCCAGATGCGGTTCACCATGACCCGCGCGGTGAGCGGATTGTCGGGGCCGGTGAGCCAGTGAGCGAGCGCGGTGCGGCGCCCGGTGGATTCCACGCCTTGGGGAGCACTGATCTTGGCCGGCGCCGGGTCGAGGAGCGTCAGGAAGCCCGGCTCGACCTCTTCCCGCGGCGCGTCGTAAACGCCCACGGCCAGGACGTGGGTCGCGGGAGCATTGCGGCCCAGGTCGGCGAGGCCCATACCCTCGGGCGGATCGGCGGGCTTGAGGTCGTCGAACTTCGCCAGTTCGGCGTTCAGAGATGCGTACTCCGCCTTCTGGGCGGCGGGGAGTTGCTTGGCGGCGTCGGCGTCGGGCGTCTGCAGATAGGGATTGGCCTTGGCCCACATCTGCCACTCGTAGGGACTTCGCTGGGCACCCGGCTTGAGGATCATGGCCTGGATTTCAGGCGGGTACTTCTCGAAGTAGTCGGAGGCGATCCTTTGTTTCTGGGGATCGACCAAGGCGGCGATTTTGGCGCGGATTTCGGCGGTCTGCTGTTCCCAAAGAGCTTTGCGGCGGCGGTAGTCCGCCAGCTTGTCCGCCGGCAGCATGGGGATGTGGTCGCTGGCGGCGGTGTTCGCAAAGAAGGCCTGCAGGCGGTAGTAGTCGGACTGCAGGATGGGGTCGAACTTGTGATTGTGGCAGCGGGCGCAGCCGTAGGTGAGGCCCAGGAAAACGGCGCCGGTGGTGTCGGTGATGTCGTCCAGGAGTTCCTGGCGGCGCTGCTGGAGAATGCGCGCGTTGCTTTCGTCGGGGTAACTGCGGTTGAAGCCGGTGGCGACCAGGGCCTGCGGATCGCCGGGCCACAACTCGTCGCCGGCGATCTGCTCTTCCACGAAGCGGTTGTAGGGCTTGTCCTGGTTGAACGACTGGATGACGTAGTCGCGGTAGCGCCAGGCGTTGGGGCGGATTTCGTCGGCCTTGAAGCCTTCGCTTTCGGCGAAGCGCGCCAGGTCGAGCCAGTGGCGGCCCCAGCGCTCGCCGTACTGCGGGGAGGCGAGCAAGCGGTCCACGACCTTTTCAAAGGCTTGGGGCGAGCGGTCGTCCAGGAAAGCGTCGACTTCTTCGGGGGTGGGGGGCAGGCCGATCAGGTCGAGGCTGGCGCGGCGCAGGAGGGAGATCTTGTCGGCCGGCGAGGCCGGAGTCACGCCCTTGGCTTCGAGCTTGGCCAGGATGAAATTGTCGATGGGAGTACGAGCCCAGGATTTGTGAGCCACCACCGGCGGGTTCTGCTCTTTGGGCTTTTGAAACGACCAGAATTCACGCTGCCGCGCGGTGAAAGTATCGGCGGCAAACAGGATGGTGCAACAAATGCAAACAAACAGACAGACTCTTCGCATCTCGTCCCTCGGGCGCTGCTTTTAGAATGCGCCCGTTAACGCGAAAGGTCAATAGCGGCGAGGAGAGAAGCAATTGGCAGGCTGAAGCCAAATGCTGTGATGATTGTGGGGCGGACCCCCGGTCCGCCGGGGTCCCCTCGGGGGAGCGCCCTCGTCGGCCTTTCGCGGATCGCATCGGGCTGATTTGGTTGTGCAAACAGCGGGTCCAGGGGGACCCGCGCGGACCAGGGGGTCCGCCCACAATAAATGCAGAATCCCAAAGTATGTGGCATTGGGCTGAAGCCTGCCCCACCTCAGCCGATCCACTTGTTCAAGCCGATGTTGCCGGCATCGTCCCGGTGGAAGAATTTGAACCTGCGTCCGTCCTCCATCCGAAGGGTCATGATCTTGCGGAAGTGAGTGATCACGAAGTACGGATCGTGGGCCGACCACACCTGTCCGGAGATGTGCTTGGAACCGGCGGTGGCCGGCGTGCCGGCATCGTCTTGCGTGATGCTGATATCGTATGCCGCGCGGATCTCCTCTCCGGTCTGTACGGTTACAACCCCGGTGCCCTGCAAGTGTTCCAGTACCTTCATGAGGCTAGTCCCGCTTCGGGCGGCTGCCGCGATGCAGTTGCGGACGAGCCGGGTGCACTTTCAACGCCTTGCCGTTGCACTCGGTGCCGTTCAGGGCGACAATCGCCTTTTCCGCATCGGCATCGTTGGCCATCTGGATGAATCCAAATCCCCTGGGCTGACCGGTCGCGCGATCGGTCATGATCTTGAAGCGCTCAATGGCCCCATGCTGCGCGAAGATGGATCGAATGTTGTGCTCGGTCACTTCCGGATCGAGGTTTCCAATACGAATGTTGTTCACTGTTTCTCCTTGGTTGGTGTGGGTTCCTGGCGAAGCTGGAGCCATTCGACCGGGTGCGATCGAACCTCCGAGTTCGGCTCGAGAATCTCGGCCCACTTAGGATCGTTGCAGAGGTGGAGGAAGACTCCGATGGTGCCCTGATACGACCCCTTGGCGAGAGAGACTGCGTCTCCGTTATGAAATATTGGGATTTGTGCCGACTGGGGTGGAGAAGCCGTGTGATAAGCGAGCATGTTAGGCCG
>DATNHL010000271.1:0-6351 GCA_035604995.1 Occallatibacter sp.
CGCCATGGCGGTCGAGAACATCGGCTGCGCGGACGCCGAGCAGATCCATGAGCGTCGCCGTCGAGAAGTAATGATTTCCCACGATGGAGACTTTTTCCACGCGGCGTCGCGGTCCCAGCCTTACCGTGTAGAGGATGTTCACTTCATCGCTGTTTGGCGATTGCCGCTGGTGATCGACCTTGGCATCGAAGTAGCCCAGGCGCTGATAGTAGTCGCGCAGGCGGCGGTTGCCCTCGTTGAGCAGGTCCTCGTCGACGCTGCCTTCTTCAAAGATCGGAACGAGGCGCTTGATGCGCTCATGGTCGAGGTTGGCGCCTTGCACATCTACCTTGACGACCGGCCCGCGAGTGGCGGAGAAGCTATAGTCCATGGACTTGGTGGAGGAATTGTATTGGGCGGAGACGAGCTTGACTTCCGCTTCGAGCCGGTCCTCCTTCTGATACGCGCGGAGCACGCCGTCGAGGGCATGATTGACTGTGTCGTGATCGACGTGGGCCCCGCTGCGTAGGCCCGCAAGATGGCGGAATGTATCGAGGGTCATCCCCGAGTCGCCCGTGACGGCGACCTTTCCCACACGCGCTCTCGGTCCCGAGGCCACGCGAAAGGCAATGTCGGCGAGCTGTTGATTGGGGCGGGGCGTGACGGTATGCGTAATGGCCGATTCGTGAAAGCCGTTTTCTTGAAGCGTGAAGCGCATCTGCTCGAGCGCCCGCGACATCTTGGCCTGGGTGAAGCGCGTTCCCGCCTCGAGCTGGCAGGCGCGCTGGAGCTGCGTGTTCATCGTGGGCCCGGTCGCGCCGTCGACGGTGACCGTGCCGATAAACGTGCGTGGAGTCCCGAGGAAGGTCAAGGCGACGCCGTCGCCTTCGTGGGAGGCCTCGACTTCGACGGTGTCATAAAGCCCGGTTGCGTAGAGCTGGCGAAGGCTCCGCTTGAGGTTATCGGCTGTGAGCGGCGCTCCCTCAGCCTGAGCGAGATGGCCGGGAAGCGGGGCCAGGCGTTCGGCGGGAATTCCATCGAAGGAGATGCGGCGCACTGGCAGACCCTCCCACGCCGCAACGGCATCGCCGGCCTGGTCGGAGGCGGGAGAAGCGGCTGGTGCAGCGGCACCAACGGCTGGTGTGGAAGGGCTGACCGGCGACTGGCACCAGCCGGAGCACATTGAGCCCGTTGCGCAAATGAGGATCGAGACGAGCAAGACGCGCAGTAGCGGGTTCCAATGCGGAGGGCGAATTGGCGTTGTCCAGGAGGGCGAGGATGGGCAGGTGGAGGCCGGTTGGCGAAGGCCCGGGCGATTCGCCGCACCAAGTAAAAGATGCTGGTGGGGGCCCCGATGAGTGCCGCACCTTGCTTCCGGCTTTGCGAGGAGGAGCATGCTGAATGGAAAAATGCGGCAGTCGTGCATGTTAGTGAAAAACGTGATGGGCTGAACACGCGCTCTCAAAGCGCACCTGCTTTTGCTGCTTGTCGTTTGCGCCCAGCCAATCCCAGCCGCTACCCCTTATACTAACGATGCAGGAAGCTACGGCAAAACCAGAGGGATTCTGGCTAGTGGGTCAGTTTGGAGAAGTATTCCCTCGGGGGCTGAAGCCCTTGTTCGTTTCTGCGGCATTTGCGGCGCGAGTGAACTCGCCGCGCCCTTTCACGGCACATCCCAACTGACCCACTATCGGATTCTGCAACGCTCAGCTCCCACCAGGACAGGCGACGGTCGCGCGCCGAAGGTCAGTGCCTGCAAATAGGGACGCTGCTTACCAGCTTCGGTTATGGTGGACGAGCGAGCAGCTCAATCGGAGTATCGGCCCCGCACGGAAGACTCGTCACATGGGATGGACGAATGCAGGGCTGTATATTCAGGATAGAAGAAGTCTGGCTTTGTCATCGCGAACCTGAACAAGGTTTAAACAACTCTCCCCAAGGAAGCGCATGCCTAACCCTTTTTCCCCTACGCAAGCGCCGGGCCGAGTCCGACCCAGTCACGAGACTGACCCGTCAACCGCTGCCAAAGCGCGCGAAGGCGCGACTCCTGCGCCTTCAGGTCAAGGGAACGCGAGCAACGGCGAGATTCTGGCGCGCGCGCAGGCCGGCGATCACCAGGCATTTGCCCAGCTTTATTCGCTGCATAAACGCCGGATTTACTCGCTCTGCCTGCGCATGGTGGGCAATGTTGCCGAGGCCGAGGACCTGACGCAGGAGGCGTTCCTGCAACTGCATCGGAAGATCGCCACGTTCCGCGGCGACTCCGCGTTCTCCACCTGGCTGCACCGGCTCGCGATTAACGTGGTACTGATGCAACTGCGCAAAAAAGGGCTGTCATTGGTGTCGCTTGACGAGGCCATGGAGCCGACTCCTGACGAGGGCCCAAGCCGCAGCTTTGGAGCTCCCGATCTGACGTTAACGGGAGCGATCGACCGGCTGGCCCTGGAGCGTGCAGTGGCGGAGTTACCGGCCGGCTACCGGCTGATCTTTATCCTTCACGATGTGGAGGGTTTTGAGCATAATGAGATTGCTTCGATGCTGGACTGCTCGATCGGCAACAGCAAATCGCAATTGCACAAAGCGCGCCTGAAGCTTCGCGAGGCCCTGCGCGCGCAAAACAGCCAGGAGGAGCAGCCATGACGGGCGATCCCGGCAAGTTGAGCTGCGCGGAGTTCCAGATGCAACTGCCCGAGCTCGTCGGCTCAGGGGCAGATGCCACTACCCATCCTCACCTGCAGAGCTGCGAGCGGTGCCGCGCTTTGCTCGAGGATCTGAAAACCATTGCCGAGGCGGCCCGGCAGTTGTTCCCCAGCGTGGAACCCCCGGACGAGGTCTGGGAGCACATCGAGTCAGCCATCCGGCAGGAAAAAGAAGGCGATTCCAATCCGCCGGTCGCGCCTCCGCTGATCGCGCCCCCGCGGCAATAGCCGTAGCCCAGGCGGGGTTGGCCCTGCCCGCCGGGCGGGATGCGAGGTTCAAAAGCGCCAGCCAGATACCCTCACATTCCAGGCCCCCTCACACTCCGGATTTTTCCGCCGATAGACCCGACGAACGGCGATCGACCGTCCGGCATCGAAAGAGATAGCCCTTAGAGAATCCGCGCCGGAGGCAGTGAGTACTGGGCAGCGACGTACAGCGTTTAGAGCGGTTCTCCAGTTGATATGCGGCATTTGCGGGGTGGCTTTTTGTTGAGGAAGAAGCAGCTTAGCGGTCGCACCTCCGCCTTACAGCGACTTGAGAACCGCTGGAGGGGCATTTGATAAAGACGCTCAAGGCGGTTGGTGACCCACGGGAACCCGAAGCGGGTGAGGCACGTAGCACAAGGGGCTGGTAAAGCCAGAGGATGGGGCAGGATTTGCATCTTTTCGGTTTATGAGTTATCTAATGAAGGAAAGTTGATACGAGGACACTCAATGCCAAATCAGCCGAACAGACCCGCAATTGACGCCTCCACACGGAGCGGTTCGGGAGCGCGGAAGATACCCGTGTTGCCGGTGCGCGACACGGTGCTGTTTCCTCACGCTGTCCTGCCGTTGACGGTGGGCCGGGAAAGCTCCATCCAGTTGATTGAGTCGCTGGGTGAGGAGCGCGCAATTGTGGTGGCGGCGCAACTTGACCCGCGCCTTGACGCCCCCAGCCCGGCTGACCTGCACACGGTGGGAACGCTGGCCACGGTGCACAAGGTTGTGCGCATGCCCAACCAGAGCCGGTTTGTGTTCACCGAGGGCGTAAGCCGGGTTCGGCTGCTAAGGTTCGTCCAGTCGGAGCCGTTCATGGTGGCCGAGGTGGAGACGCTGGAGGACGCCGAGCAGGCGGCTTCGCCTGAGTTTGAGGCGCTGGTACGCAACGTAGTGGGCCAGTTCCAGCAGATCGTTTCGGAGTCGCCGACTCTTTCGGACGAATTGAAGACGATTGCCGCGAACATCGAGGAACCGTCCAGGCTGGTGGATTTCGTGGGGTCCTCGCTTCCGTTCCTTACCACGGACGACAAGCAACTTCTGCTGGAGACACCGGGCATCGCTGATCGGCTGGAACAGCTGAACAAGCTGCTGGCCAAGGAGATCGAGGTTCAGCAACTGCGCGCCAAGATCCAGACTGAGGTGCAGGACCAGGTGCAGCAGTCGCAGCGCGACTACTACCTGCGCGAGCAGTTGAAGGCCATCCAGAAGGAATTGGGCGAGCAGGACGAGGGACAGCGCGACATCGACGAGCTGCGGCAGAAGATTGAAGCCGCGGGCATGCCCGAGGATGTGAAGAAGGAAGCATTGAAGGAGCTGGCGCGGCTGCAGCGGATGTCGCCCATGGCCGCGGACTACTCGCTTACCCGGAATTACATCGAGTGGCTGGCGGTGTTGCCGTGGGCCAAGAGTTCGGGGTCGAAGATCGACATCAATGTGGCCAAGCAGATTCTCGACGAGGACCACTATGGGCTCAAAAAAGTGAAGGACCGGATTCTCGACTACCTGAGCGTACTGGAATTGAAGCCCGACATGAAGGGGCCGATTTTGTGCTTTGTTGGACCCCCGGGCGTAGGCAAGACCAGCCTGGGCCGCTCGATTGCGCGAGCATTAGGACGCAAGTTCCAGCGCATCTCGCTGGGCGGCATGCACGACGAGGCGGAGATTCGGGGCCACCGGAGAACCTACATCGGAGCTTTGCCGGGACAGATCATCCAGAGCATCCGGCGGGCGGAGACCAACGACCCGGTGATGATGCTCGACGAGGTGGACAAGCTGGGACGGGATTTCCGCGGCGATCCGGCAGCGGCGCTGCTGGAAACGCTGGACCCCGCGCAGAACAGTACGTTCCGCGACAATTACCTGGACGTGCCGTTCGATCTGTCGAAGGTGCTGTTCATCTGCACGGCGAACATGCTGGACACGGTGCCTCCGCCGCTGCAGGACCGGATGGAAATCATCCCGCTGCAGGGCTATAGCGAAGAGGAAAAGGTACACATCGCGAACCGGTACCTGATTCCGCGGCAGATCAAGGAGAATGGGATTACGGCGGAGCAGATCGAGTTTCCCGAGGACGCGGTGCGCTACATTATTCGCCATTACACGCGGGAGGCCGGCGTGCGCAAGCTGGAGCAGACGATCGGGACTGTGTGCAGAAAGCAGGCGCGGCGCGTGGTGGAGGGAAAAACAGAGAAGCTGGTGGTCACTAAGGAGACGCTGAAGGAATTCCTTGGCGGCATCCAGGTGCGCGTGGAGACCGAAGTAGCGGAGCGGGTGAAGCGGCCCGGCGTTGCCGTGGGCCTGGCATGGACGCCCGCCGGCGGCGACGTTCTGTTCATCGAGGCCAACAAGATGAAGGGTAAGGGCGGCTTTACCATGACAGGGCAGATCGGCGAGGTGATGCAGGAATCGATGCAAGCCGCGCTGACGTGGGTACGCTCAAACGCGGCACGGCTGGGGCTGGCCGAGGACTTTACCAAGGAGATGGACATCCACATCCACGTGCCGGCGGGAGCGATTCCCAAAGACGGGCCGTCGGCAGGCGTGACCATGGCCACGGTGCTGGTTTCGCTGCTGACCGATACGCCGGTGCGCCCGCTGACGGCCATGACGGGCGAGATCACGCTCAGCGGCAATGTGCTGCCGGTGGGCGGCATCAAGGAGAAGTTTCTGGCCGCGCGCCGGGCCGGGGTGGAACACATCATCCTGCCGTCGGAAAACCGCCAGAACGTGGAAGAGGACCTGACACCGGAGATGATGGAAGGCGTGACGGTGCACTACGCGAGCGAGATCGAGGAC
Organism: Occallatibacter sp.; assembly: GCA_035604995.1. Lineage (GTDB taxonomy): Bacteria > Acidobacteriota > Terriglobia > Terriglobales > Acidobacteriaceae > Telmatobacter. The sequence goes on from DATNHL010000271.1 coordinate 5,736, forward strand.
GTTCTGGCAGTGGCTTTACCGATGCTGCCTGCACGGCCGCAGCTGCAACCTGCACCGGTGATTCGGGCAGCGAGCGCAGCGGCGTAAGCGTTGCTCTCTCTTTGCGAACAGGCCGGCGAAACTGCCGGCCTTTTTGTTGCTTGCGGAGTTTGTGCGACCCAGGGGCTGGATTTGCGCCCGATGTTACGAAGGAAACGAAGGGGATTCAGGCCCGGCCGACGCTGGAATCGCCGCCTGCCGCGTCTAAATGGCAGGCAGTATTCTTATCTCGCATGATGCAGGTTCGCGTGATTGCCTTTGGGATATTGAAGGAGTGGCTCAGGCCCGATGCCACCGCGGTGGAGCTGCCGGACGGCGCCACGGTGGGGACGCTGCTTGAGAGTCTGCGTGCGATGCTGCCGGAACACGCGGCCGCGGACGGCCTGCGAGGCATAGCCGTAAGCGTGAACGCCGAATACACGCAGGCCGCGCACATCCTGCATGACGGCGATGAAGTTGGGCTGCTGCCGCCAGTCTCCGGTGGTGCTGCGCGCGCGGCGGAGCCTTTGGATGAGAGCGAGAGAGAAGGAGAACTCGTCGTCGCGCTGAGACGAGAGCGGATTGACGCGGGGAAGAT
>DATNHL010000272.1:0-2339 GCA_035604995.1 Occallatibacter sp.
TCCCCAAGCTCGCGAACCCCACAGATTCTGAAAGCGCAGATTAACTCCTCAACTTTGGACTTCAGCGTTTAGGATTGGGGACTAACGGGGAACTACCGGTGATCTTTGAATCCACGTGACACTATCGCTTTTATTGCATTCTGGGTGCACGACGCAGGAGTGAGTGGGCTCACGCTGCCGCCTTGTGCGCCCGGCGTTCCCAGAAGTCTTCGAAGCGACCGCTGAGTTTGTAACACCGCAGAGCGATGATGGCATTGGAGCCGCGTACGGTCCAATGCATGCCTGAACGTTTTAGGCGCGACCCCACGACGACCTTGCAACCCGCCTCCAGAACCCCCGAGGAAGTACACAGGTGCTGGGCATGAAATTCCGCGTAGCGCATGCGGTGGCGGTTGCGCTGCAAGTACTGAAGGCAGTGGCGGGCTTCCGGTGAGCGGGCCGCATGGCGGGCCAGCGCCGTCGTCAGACTCCGCCAACGCCCGCCATCCAATTCTTGGTGCCGACGTTGCGCCCAGCGATGGGATGCCTCCCCTTGCCCATAGAGGGCCTTGGCCACCTGGCTCAAATGCTCCTTCACGTGGTAACGATCCACGATTTGCAGGGCTTGCGGGAACAGCTCCGCGGCGATGTTCCAGATCCAGGGAGCCCCGTCGCCGATCACCACTTGGCGAGAGGCTTGCCGGAAGTCCCGACGCTTCGCCTCGCGTTCGACGCGCTGGGTAAATTCTGCGACCTGCGAGTCGGTGTCGCGGCAGGCCGCCGTCTCGATGGCCGCCGAGTAGCTGACCGAGCCGGCGTCGCGCCGGGGCCGGTCTTCGGTATCACGTGCTTCCGCGCTCCAGATGGCGCAGACCTTGACCTCCCGGGTTTGGGCGGAACCATCCGGCTGCTTGCCCGCTCGTCCCGCGAGTTCCTCCTGGCGCATGGGAATGCCGGTGCCATCCAGGCCGAGATAGAGGGTGGGCGGCAACGGCTCTTCCCTCGCCGCCTCCACCGGTTGGCGTTCATCCTCGGCGACTTCCGCTCCCAGCGCCTCCGCCGTACGCTCCACCTGCTTGGCACTTACTTCCACGCCCGCCAATTCTCCTAACAGTTCACGCCCTTCTTGAAAGCTGACCAAGGCTCCCACCGTGCCCACCATGCGCGTTACCCCCGGCGACAGGGAGGTGTCCTCCATCCCCAACTGCTGGTCACGAGGACAGAAGCCTCGCTGGCAGGCCGCACAATAATAGTAGGCGCGCTCCAGCCGGAGTTCGCCCAGCACGCTCTGAAAAGGCTTGGCGCGCCGATCCACATAGCGAGCGGGCTGACCGCAGGAACACGACTGGCGGGCCCCGGTAAAGTCGGAGTGGTCGGCATTCAGCCGCTGCTCCACCACGCGCGCGGCGAAGCGCAAAGCCTGACGGCGCACGGCTGTTTCCACCGCCTCGAAGTCGAGAGCCGCCGCGGCTTCCCCGCCCACCAGGCGCTTGATCTCAGCGGCGAGATCGTGCGCCAGAGCCTCGCCGAGTGCGGTTTTTTTTAACCACGGCTTGGCCTTCTTCCTCCCGGGCTTCCAGCTGGGCATCCGCCCATTGCTCACAGGCGGCCCAGTAAGCCTCCACCTGACGTCGAAACTGCTGGCCCGTCTCGATCTGCTCTCGCGCCCGTTGGGCTTCTTCGCGACTCAGGAAGCGGGAGCGGGTCTGCCCTCCCACGGCCCGAGTCAGACTGTAATAAGGGCCGTGCCGGGCTTTGGGATCCTCCGCACAAGCACAACCCGGCTTGCCACATTTCACGTAACGCTCAGATAGGGAGCCGCGCCGCATGGGCTGGGACTCACCCAACCGAGCGGCAAGCTCACGGACCGGACCAGGAACTTCAAAAGACTGAGCCATAGTTCCTCCTTACGGCTATTATAGCCGTAAGGAGGAACTCGTTTCAACCCCACTTTCCCGGAATTTCATTTCCCAGGCGTGCACCCCCTAAACTCCGAGTCCTTGACTTTGCCGGGGGCATCCTCTAACGTAACGGGGTTTGGTCTCTTGATTTCCCGAAAGGAGACGAGGCGTGAAAGTTGCTTTCGTCGCATCGGAAGGCGTCCCGTTTTCCAAGACAGGTGGGCTGGCAGACGTCGTGGGAGCGCTGCCCAAGGCGCTGGCGGCACTCGGGCATGAAGTGGAAGTCATTTTGCCGCGCTATCGAATTACCCCGCAGGGAGCCAGCGTGCCGGGCGCGCAAAGTTTGACCTTGCCGCTGGGCTCCGGATACAAGTTCGCGGCGGTGCAGAGCGGTGGCCGCACCCACCAGGTGCAAACCTACCTGATCGATTGCCCGGAATTATTCGATCGCGACGGCCT
>DATNHL010000273.1:0-5317 GCA_035604995.1 Occallatibacter sp.
GGTACGCGGTAAACTCGCGAACGTGCAACCGGCGACCGGCGACGGCGATCTTATCTTTCCCCACGGTTTCCTCTGGGGCGTTTCGACCTCGGCCCACCAGGTGGAAGGCGACAACCACAACAATCAGTGGTCGGCATGGGAGGCGGCGGGCAGGATCAAGTCCGGCGACTGCTGCGGGCGTGCCTGCGACTGGTGGACCAACGCGGAACGCGATTTCGACCTGGCGCAGGAAATGGGGATCAATGCCTTGCGGATATCGGTGGAGTGGAGCCGCATCGAGCCGCGGCCGGGGGTTTGGGACCAGCCCTCGCTGGAACGCTATCGCGAGATGCTGCGCGGGCTGCACCAGCGCGGCATACGGCCGCTGATCAGCCTGCACCACTTCACCCATCCACTCTGGTTCGAGGGCATCGGGGGATTCCTCGCCGCCGATGCCCCCGCGCTGTTTGAACGATTTACGCGCCGGGTGGTGAACACTCTCGGCGACCTCTGCCAGGATTGGGTAACGTTCAACGAACCCAACGTGTACTGCGCTATGGGATACGCCGTCGGGCTATTCCCGCCGGGCCGGCGCGGAGAGCTGTTTACCTCGATGAAGGCGCTGGCCGGCATCCTTCGCGCGCACAGCCGGGCGTATCGGGCCATTCACGAGTTGCAACCTGACAGCAATGTCGGCTGGGCGCACAACTATGTGGTCTTTGAGCCGCTCCGTCCGGGCTTGCCGTTCGACCGCTGGATCGCTGCGCTTCACCATTCCTTGTTCAACGACAGTTTCGTACGTGTGATCGCCGAGGGCACGCTCCCACTGGGATTCGGCTTGATAGCCGGCGATCTGAGCGAGGCGCGCGCGACGTGCGACTTCTTTGGCCTCAACGTGTACGGCCGTCTGTACGTGTGCTTCGACCCGCGCAAGCCCTCGCAGCTCTTCGGCAACATCTTCGTGCCGGAAGGCGTTCCGCAGGGCGATTCGGGCACGGAGGGGCCGCTGGCTGAAGCTTATCCCGGGGCCCTGAGGGTTGCGGCCGAATATGCCGCAGGCTTGGGCAAGCCGATCTACATCCTGGAAAACGGCGTGCCCGATGCGCAGGACCGCATCCGGCCCTGGCTGCTGGTGAACGCGCTCAACGAGCTGCACGCGGCGCTGCGAGATGGCATCGACATCCGCGGCTACTTCCATTGGACCCTGACCGACAATTTCGAATGGAACGACGGCTGGAGGCTGCGCTTCGGACTGGTCGAACTCGACCCCGCGACGCAGCGCCGCACCATGCGCGAAAGCGGCCGCCTGTTCGCGACCATCGCGAAGCAGAACCGCATCCCCGGGGAACTGGTGAAGCGCTACTTGGGAAATGGTCTTCGCTAGGCCTCGACGAACCGACTCTTTCCAGAGACAGCGATCCGCCCAAACTTGACCACGTTCGCTCGGCGCACATGTGAAGGCGATTTCACAACAACTACGACGAATGCGGCTAGTCTAAAACTGGGTCCGATGCAACAGGGGTGCGGTTTTCGTTGGTAAAACGGATCACGCCAGTCTGGTCTGTGTAATAGCTACGCCTTCCGGTTTTGCCGAAAACCTGCGGCCTAGCGGTGACACTGTACGTTGTTGTTCTGCCGCCCTGATCCAAAGGCCCGGGTGTGTACGTATATGCGTACCCGCTTTTGCTGCCGGACGCTAGTACAGAGCTAATAAACCCGGCGTGTTCTGGCCCTTCGCTATTTCCGCTATCCGTCGGCCCCAGTTGACCGAGACGGCGTGGGTAGCCATGTTCCCGGTATGTACGAGCGTAGAGTTCACAAGCCGAATTTATGGTCCGTAATGAAGCGCCTGAGTCCCGAGGGCCCTTCTGTTGTGCATGTGTCCCTAATGTGGAATAGATACCGAGTGCGATGAGCGCGGCTACCGCCAGTGTTTCAAACCCAACCCAAGCCGCGTACTCGCGCCTGTTCTGCACCCTCGGTGCTCTCTTCCATGCGCGATAGAAATGCAGCGGGATGACAACCGCTGTTGTGGCAAGCCAGACAACTGCAATCGCCATGAACGCGTGGTGTCCGAAGTCGCATAGCGCGGCGATGTACGGCAGAGCGACGACGGTGCCCCACAATATTCCTTCGACGTGGCGTTTCATCCCGTGCCTCAGCCACAGATTATGCGCCTGTGTAGTTGTTGACGTCCTGGCCGAGATTGTTGAGCAGGGTCGACAGGCTGAGGGGAAGATTTTCGTCCAGCTTAATCTTCATCGAATGTGCGGTACCGCCGGCACAGGCAAATCTTCTTCGGCAGATGCGGCGGCAAAGATAATCGCGGCTTGAATGTCTTCGGCTTTCAGGCTAGGAAAATCAGCGAGGATCTCTTCGGCGCTATCCCCTGCAGCCAGGCTGGCGAGCACGGTGCGCAGAGTGACACGAGTGCCCCTGAAAACGGGTTCTCCCCCGCAAACTCTCACATCCCGGACGATTCTCTCATCGTATCTCGCCATACTTGCTGATCATAACATTCTCGCAAGCGGGCAGGCTGACGCTCCATGCCATGGCCTACGCCCCGGTGAACGTCCGGGGCTCGGAATGCCAGTAGCGGTGGTCGCGGAAGAAGAAGTTGTCGTTCCAGGTATTGAGTGCGGTCGAGAGGAACAGGCGCGCGACCGTAAGATATCCCATGTTCTTGAAGCGGCGGTTGGTGGTGATGACGTGTCCGCCCACGATTCCGAAGCGGCGGCGCGCCACCTTCTTGCTGAGCAGATAATCCTCGGCGTAGAGCGCGCCTTCGTGAAAGCCGCCCAGCTCGTCGAAGCGGGCCTTATCGAAGAGCATGTACATGCCGGTGGAGAACGGCCGGCAGAGCCGCGAGAGCTGCTGCGCCAGGTTGCTGGCGGCATAGAGGACGCGGTCGAAGCCCCGCCCCTGCGGGCAATGAATGTTGGTGGTGACGCAGTGGAGCTTCTTCCGCCGCATCAGTTCCACGGTCCGGCGCACCAGCGTGGGGTCGTCGAGCTGGATGTCGGCATCGATGAAGAGCACATAGGGCGTGGAGGCACGCCGCGCGCCGTTGTTCCGTCCCACAGCCGGCAAGCCGCCGGGGATGACTTCGATGGCCAGGCGATCGGCGAAGGAGCGGGCGATGGCGGGGGTGCCGTCGGTCGAGCCGGCGTCAGCTATATACACCTTCGTATTCGGCATCGTCGAGAAGTCCTGCTGCACCAGGGAGTTCAGCAGCCTCGGCAGCAGGATCGCCTCGTTCTTCGCCGGGATAATGATCGTCAGATCGTTGCTCGTACTCATGGATCTGCGCTCCTTCCTCATCGATGGTGATGTAGGTGGCCGTAGCCTGGATCCAACATCCGGTGTTGAAATATTCTACGCCGTCCTCGGCGAGCTGCATGGCCTGGTGGGTGTGGCCGCAGAAGACCCGCCGCGCATTGTGCGCGCGGGCGTGGGCCAGGGCGCCGGCGGCGACTTTGGGCGAGTGCCGCCGCCAGCGGGTGTCGAGGCGGTCGATAAGCTTCGTGAAGCGTTGCTGGCGGAAGTCCAGCTTCTGCAGCAGCAGAAATGCCGCCGATGCCAGGCTGCCCAGCAGAGCATTGTCAGTGAGGAAGCGGTCGAACTGGTGGCCGTGGACCGCCAGGTGACGCACGCCGCGGTATTCCCAAACATACTGCTGGTAAACCTTGATTCCCACCAAGTGCGACATGATCAGGGAGAGGCCGTGATCGTGGTTGCCTTCCACCCACACCACCTCGATGCCGCGCTTGGGGTTCGAGAGCTTGCGGATGTACGACAGCAGCCGCCAGTGGTCCTTCTTCAGCCGGGCGAAGTTCAAATCACAGAAGATGTCACCCAGCAGGATGAGCCGTTCGAAGTACTGACTCTCCAGCAGGCGCAAGGCATCGCGAGCGCGGCTCACCTCCGACCCCAGGTGCAGGTCGGAGAGGATGATGGTGTCGCAGTACGGGATCGTCATTACCTTCTTTATAACCAGCGATTGTTACACCGGAATGAACGCCAAGAGCTAAGAAGGCCATGAACCACGGTATGCACTGCCCGCCGGTGGGTGACGGAATGTTGAGATTTTCATCGAAATGTAACCAACGCGGGTTGCCGGCTGGAATTTCCACACGCGCACTCGAAGCGATCACCGCTGGTGGCGCGACCGGCGCTGCTACCTGCACCAAGCCCGAACACATTCCTTGTGCACAGCCCTATCTTGCTGGGGTTAAGCCACTTAGAGCGACACTTTCGCCGGTTGACGGGGGCCGCGGTTCAGGCGATAAAGGATTAGAAAGCGGTGAGAAAAACCATGAGATCGGAAGGACGGCTCTCGCCCCAGCGGCCCCGGCGTCTGCGCTCTGAAAAGCGCGCGTTACCCAAGCTCTTCCTGGCCCACTCCAAGCCTGCGAAGGCGGGCACCGAAAACCGGCAGCGCGAAAAGCAAACAACTCCCCTGCGCCGCCCGGTTTCCCTCTAAATCCGGCGCGTAGCCGTGTTCGTGCCGAGGCCTCTAGGCGACGGCCTTCTTGCGATAGGGATTCTCTATCGAGACAAAATCGTATTTCCGCAGGGCCTCGAGATCCCGAACCTCCGACAGCGAGACCACCTCGTCGAGCAGCCTGTCGGCTTGCTCCTTCGGCATGTTGCGAGTGGCAGCATAGAATTTATGAGGAAAGAACCAGATCGGACCGGCTTTTGCTACCTCGACCATAAAACCTCGCGAAGTTCGGTTGGGTTGGCTGGTGAGTCGCCGCTTGTGGGACCGAGCACATTATAGACGAACCACGCCGTTCCGCGCCAACCCGCTGCCCCCAAATGGACTTGCCAAACTTGACGCTTGCCGTTGAATCTAAAGCATCTACGCGGCTACTTGCTTTTATCTTTCGCGCTTCGCCGTCATTGCAGCTTGGCGTATTCCGCCTTGGCTTTTTGCACCAGAGGCAGATCGGAGTCGGCGTCTTTCCAGATGGCGAGCAGATCCTGGTAGGCGGTGCGGGCCTTGGCCTTTTCACCCTGTGTCAGATAGGCCCGGGCCAGCCCGAGTTGGGCCAGCGCAATCGTCGGGTCGGGGCCGCGCGAAGTTCTCAACGCAAGGACCTTCTGATATTCCTGGATTGCTTCCGCGGGCCGGCTGCTGTGCAGGTATGCGGTCGCTCGCAGGTAATGCACTCCGGGACTGCCGGCGTCGTACGGTTCCGCCGATTTGAGCAGTTGCAGAGCTTTCTCGGCGTTGGCGTGATTCAATTCCGCAATCGCCTGAACGGTGGGAAGCAGGACTTTTTGCAGGATCGTGTCGTCGGGCCGTTGCTTCAGAAAGGGGTTGAGGGCGTCC
>DATNHL010000274.1:0-3892 GCA_035604995.1 Occallatibacter sp.
AGTGCCGCCGTCTCCGTAGCCCGGTCGCCGATCTGGATGCTGGCTGCGAAGGGCCGTTCACGCGCCACCTCTACAATCTTGCGCGAATTCTCCTGCGGATTCTCGAACCGCAGCGGGATGGCATCGTCTCCCCAGGGATCATCGAGCACGTGGCAACGGTCGGTGCCGAAGACGACCTCGAGGCCCAGCTTCTCGGCTGCATCCACGAAGGCCTGCGCCTGGTAGCCGGTGGTGGTGCAGAGCAGGAGAAGGCGCGGTTTGGAAGTTGTGGGCACGGAAACGTTAGCTGTTATTGCCTGAGCTTACACGGCATCGGACTCAGGAATAACATTGAAAAAAGGCTACACTGCGGGGAAGCTAGGGATAGCTTGCAAGCGCATGGCGCAATATCAGCAATACGAGATCTGGATACCGAATGCCGGCGACTGGATGCTCAAATCGTCCTGGCGCGACTTCGAGGTCGGGTTGGCGGCAGCCCGGGCGCTGAGCGGGCCGGTGCGCATCATGTGCGCGGTGTATGACGGCAACGCGGCGGTAGAGAGGAGTGTCGTGGTGGAACTTGGGGGCGCGGGTGGGGACCACGAACCGGAGCGGCGCCAGGGTTAGTCTTTTCTCCCAGGCCGGCGTGACGCCACTCCCGAGACTCAGCCGCCCGAGGTGAACAGATTGTGCTTCAGGATGCACCACAGCGTGTGCACACCGTCCTTCCACCCGATCTTCTTGCCTTCTTCATAGGTTCGTCCTGAGTAGGAAATGCCGACCTCGTACACGCGGCACTTCAACGCGGCGATGCGCGCCGTCACCTCCGGCTCGAAGCCGAAGCGGTCTTCCGTCAGCTTCACCGACTGGATGACCTCCCGCCGAAACGCCTTGTAGCAGGTCTCCATGTCGGTGAGGTTGAGGTCGGTGAACATGTTGGAGAGCAGGGTGAGGAATTTATTCGCGACCGAGTGCCAGAAGTACAGCACGCGATGGGTTTCCCCGCCGGCGAAGCGCGAGCCGTAGACTACGTCGGCTTTGCCCTCGAGGATGGGCGCCATGAGCTTGGGATACTCCGCCGGATCGTACTCCAGGTCGGCATCCTGGATGATGACGACATCGCCGGTGGCGGCGGCGAAGCCGGTGCGCAGCGCCGCTCCCTTGCCCCGGTTCTTGTCGTGGAACAACACGCGGATCGGGTAGCTCGCACTCTCGCTCGCGATCTCCTCCAGGCGGGCGCGGGTGCCGTCGGTCGAGTAGTCGTCCACGATGATGAGTTCTTTCTCGACCGGCGCGGCCAGGGTGCGCCGGATGATTTCGTCGATGTAGTCCTTTTCGTTGTAGACCGGCATTACGACGGAAGCCTTCATGCGGGGCACCTGATCGAGAGAATTTTCTTGGGCGAGATCACGTGTCAGGGCACGACTTCAGTCGTGCCGTCATAGTCCTAGAAAGAGTGTCATCCCGAGCGAAGCGCGAGGCAAGCTTGCGAGCCGAACGCGAGTCGAGGGATATTGGGTCGTCTGCCGGTACCATAAGTCTTGTGCGGGTTCCTAAGATCACGTTAGACGAGATAGAACCCAGGATGCCTCGCCGCGCCCTTACTCGCAAAGCTCGCTCGGACGGGCTCGGAATGACAATACAACAAACGTTCCTACGGCACGACTGAAGTCGTGCCCTGACACGTGATCCTGCACGAACAACCGCTTTAATCCGCGTTGGCGCCGCGCACCCGCTCGCGCAGCTTGAAGCGCTGGATCTTGCCGGTGGCGGTCTTGGGCAGTTCGCTGACGAACTCCACCCAGCGCGGCTTCTTGAACGGCGCCAGCTTGTTGGCCACGAAGTCCTGCAATTCACGCGCGGACTTTTCATCTCCCGCCGCGTCCGGATCGAGCACGACGAAGGCCATGGGCTTGATGAGGCGCTCGGCGTCCTCGCGTCCGATCACCGCCGCCTCGCGCACTGCCGGATGCGCCGCCAGCGCCGCCTCGATCTCCACCGGGCTCACCCACTGCCCGGAGACCTTCAGCATGTCGTCGGAGCGGCCGGCGTACCAGAAGTACCCGTCGGCATCCTGGTAGTACTTGTCGCCGGTGCGGATCCAGTGGCCTTCGATGGTCTGCTTGGTCTTCTCGTGCTTGTTCCAGTAGTAGGCGCAGGTGCTGTCGCCGCGGACGACCAGGCTGCCGGTCTCGCCTGCGCCCACCGCCTGATTGTTCTCGTCGAGGATTTTTGCTTCGTATCCGGGGACCACCTGTCCGCTCGAGCCCCCCCGCGCAGCCCCGCGCCGATTGGAGATAACGATGTGCAGCAGCTCCGTCGAGCCCAGACCGTCCAAGATCTCGACCCCAAAGCGCTGCTTGAAGCGCTCAAAGACCGCCGGCGGCAGCGATTCACCGGCCGAGACCCCATTGCGAATCGTGGAGAGGTCGAAGTCGGCACCGTCGCGCTTGTGCGCCAGCAGCCCCACGTAGCTCGTCGGGACGGAATAGAACAAGGTCGGCCGATGGCGCTCGATCACCGCATAGACGTTGGGCGGCGTGGGCGGGCCCGACAACAGGATGCTGGTGGCGCCCACTGACAACGGGAAATAGAGCCCGTTCCCCAGTCCGTAAGCGAAGAACAGCTTGGCCACGCTGAAGCAGCGGTCGCGCGCAGTCACACCCAGGATTCCCTGACCGTAGAGCTCGGATGCGACCACGATGTCGTGGTGCAGGTGCACGCAGCCCTTGGGGAATCCCGTGCTCCCGGAGGAATACAGCCAGAAAGCAGCATCGTCCTGGCTGGTGGGTTCGGCTGCAAGCTCCGGGCTGGTTTTGGCGATCAGGTCAGCGAACGAATGCGTCCCAGCAGGGGCATTGCCCACCACGACGATATCGCGCAAGTATCGCAGCCGCTCGCGAGGGATGGCCTGCACCTGCGGCAGAAGGGCCTCGCTGACGATCACCGCCCGCGCCCGCGAGTCGTTCAGCATGTATTCGTAGTCGGGCGGCTTGAGCAGGGTATTGACCGGGATGGCGACGATGCCGGCTTTGATCGCGCCCAGGAAGCTGTAGGCGAATTCCGGCGTGTCCAACAGGATCAGCAGGACGCGCTCTTCCATGCGTACGCCCAAAGCGAGCAAGGCGTTTCCCAGCCGGTTGACGCGTTCCGTCAACTGCTTGTAGGTGACCCGCTCATCCCCACATTCGATGGCGACGTGGTCCCCGCGTCCTTCTTCCAGGTTGCGGTCCACCAGCCAGGTGGCGACGTTGAATGGTTCGGGCAGAACCATGCTCTTTTCTCAGCCGTTACGGGATGGCTGCGTATTGTCTCATACCCGGTTTGACCGGGGTGCAGCCATCCTGCCGTAACCAGGTCTGGTAGCGAAAGTAATGAGGGCAGTCTGCCCCAGACGTATTAGAATGCAAGCCTCCCCCCTGAGCGTCTCAGATCCCCACTGAGAGCCGAGTAGCGGCACCGCGCTTCCCCGCGTGGGCTCCGTCCTGTGCTTCTAGAACGGAATGCCTGACAACAACAACCCGGCACAACCAGCCGGGGCCGAGGCGCCGGCCTCGACCACCGAGCAGTTGCTGCGCCTTCTCAGCCAGCAGCCCAGGGGGCCCAATGGCGACGACGAGGCCCTCAACAACCCTGAATTGGAGCAGTTGTTCGGCAGCCTTTCCAAGGGCCTGGAGCAGGGTATAGCCGGCAGCGCGCTGGGTATCCCGACGGGAGAGCCGCTGACGCTGGAAGCCCTGGCGGCCAGCCTGGGGCAGCCGCTTACTTTGGGTGAAATCCCAGCCGCGCAGGCCGCCCGCGAGGCGGCTGTTGCCTGCCCCAAATGCGGCTCGGCGAATCCGGCGGCCACCCGCTTTTGCGGCATGTGCGGCCAGGGGTTGGGCGCCGAGGTTTCCAAGGGTTCCGGGAAAGG
>DATNHL010000275.1:0-3630 GCA_035604995.1 Occallatibacter sp.
TCCCGGCTCATGATGGTGAACTCCGCTCAAGCGACGAGCCCCCGCTTTTGCATCCAGGCATAGAGTCGTTTGGCACACCGGCGCGTCGGCCGACCGCAGACGCAGCATTCGTAGCAGCCGTGGTCGCGCCGCGCGGACGCCGACCGGTGCCTCGGCAGGTCCGGCATCGGGAAGGCGGTGATGTTGTTGTCGCTGCTGGTGGTACGGTGAAAGAGAAGAATTGAGTTTTTGGGTCACATGGAGCAGGACTACAGGATCGAGCGCGACACCATGGGCGAGACGCGCGTACCGCGCGACGCACTCTACGGAGCTCAGACCGCCCGCGCGGTGGAGAACTTCACCATCAGCCGGATGCGGTTTCAGCGGCCGTTCTTGCGCGCGCTCGGCCTGATCAAGGCCGCTGCCGCTCAGGTGAACGGCCGGATGGGCTACCTGCCGCAGGCCAAGGCAGCTGCCATCGAAGCCGCCGCCAATGAGGTTGCCGAAGGCCGCCGCGACGACTCGTTCGTCGTGGACGTTTTTCAAACCGGCAGTGGCACCTCAACCAACATGAACGCCAACGAAGTGATTGGCCGCCTCGCCGGCGCGCACCCGAACGACGAGGTCAACCGCGGGCAGTCCAGCAATGATGTGATTCCCACCGCCCTGCACTTGGCGGCCGTCGAGACGGTTCAGTGCCAGTTGCTGCCCGCTATGCGCAACCTGCACGCGGCGCTGGAGGCGAAGAGCCGCGAGTTCGACGACGTTATCAAGATCGGCCGTACGCATCTTCAGGACGCCGTCCCCATGCGGCTGGGGCAGGAGTTTTCGGGATACGCGCGGCAAGTGGAAGCGGCACGCGAGCGCATGGAGGCGGCACTGCCAGCCCTGTGCGAACTAGCCCTCGGCGGCACTGCGGTTGGCACTGGGCTCAACGCGCCCGCAGGCTTCGCCGCTGCGGTAATCGCAGAACTGTCTGTTCGGACCGGCCTCCCTCTTCGCGAGGCCTCCGATCATTTCGAGGCGCAGGGGGCGCGCGATGCCGCGGCCTTCCTGTCCGCCGCGCTGAGAAATTACGCGCTGTCGCTCCTCAAAATAGCCAATGACATACGCTGGCTCGGCTCGGGACCGCGTTGCGGCATCGGTGAACTTCAACTGCCCACCACACAACCCGGCTCGAGCATTATGCCCGGCAAGGTCAACCCGGTCATTGCCGAGAGCCTGCTGATGGTGTGTGCGCAGGTGATTGGGCACGATTCCGCAATTGCCTGGTGCGCTGCGGCGGGCAATTTCGAACTGAACGTCATGATGCCGCTCATGGCTTGGGATCTGCTGGATTCGATCGAGCTGCTGGCCGCGGGCACTCGAAATTTCGAGACGCGGCTGGTGCGAGGGCTGGAAGCCAATCGGGAACGCGCCGCGGCATTTGTCGAGCAGTCCTTGGCCATGGCCACCGCGCTGGCTCCAATCATCGGGTATGAGCAGGCTGCCGCGCTGGCCAAGGAGGCGAGCGCCAGCGGGCGTACGATCCGGGAGGTCGCCCGCGAGCGCAGTGGTATCCAGCCCGCCGAACTGGAGCGGCTGCTCGACCCCCGCAGCCAAACCTGAGGAGCTCCGATCGGTGCGATGAGCGGTGAGAGTGTGCTTGTTACCCAGCCGAAGGTCTTGACCATCGGTCATTTGACGAGAACTCTCGATACCTTCGTCGAAATGCTCTCTGCTCACGGCGTGAAACACCTCGTGGATGTGCGGACCATTCCGCGCTCTCGCCACAACCCACAGTTCAATCGCGACACCCTGCCGGAACCACTGCGGCTCGCGGGAATCGCTTACACTCACATGGAGCAGCTTGGGGGACTGCGACACGCACGCCCGGACTCGCCGAACACCGGGTGGCACAACGCCTCGTTCCGGGGTTTCGCCGACTACATGCAAACGCCGGAGTTCGAAGCCGGTCTGGAGGAGCTTATGCAACTCGCGGCACGCGAGCCAACCGTCATCATGTGCGCCGAGGCGGTTCCCTGGCGCTGTCACCGCTCACTTATAGCGGACGCACTGAAGGCCCGCGGCGCGCAGGTCGAACATATCATGAGCGCAAGCCGGACACAGCCGCACTTGCTTACTAGCTTCGCAAAGGTCTCGGGCATCCACATCACCTATCCTCAGGAGACAGGTTGACGTCAGAAAATGCGTGGCGGTGAACTGGAAGCGGTCACGCTGGTAGCTACTTAACATCTGATAGCATTCCGATGCCGTTTCGTCCGTTCTGGGATTGCCTCTTTCGAGGTTCCTCGATTCCCGAAGGCAGAAGCGCAAGCGTATACTATTGCAGAGTAGGATGTCCAAATACGTTCTTTTGCCGTAAGGAATTGAAAAGCTGAAATTCCTGGCAGGAAGCGAGGGGGCATATGATCGCCACATCCGACAGTGCCGCGCGTCTCTCTCCGTGGTGGAGACATTCGGCCATCCTCGTCATGATCGCCGGCTTCTCGGTTCTAACCTTTGTAACGGTCCTGACCTACACGAACGCTCCACCCATCCCCGAGCGGGTCACGGATGTGATGGGAACGGTGTTGTTTACTGGAGCTGACATCCAAATGGGCCAGGAGGTTTTTCTCAAGTACGGTCTGATGGAGCACGGGAGCCTGTGGGGCCATGGCGCCTACTTGGGTCCCGATTACAGCGCGGAGTACCTGCATAGGCTCAGCGAGGTGACCCTGGACACGGTCGCAACCGAGAAGTACGGCAAACCGTTTGCGCAGCTCTCGCCGGACGAGCGGAGCATCGCATCCGCGCGGACGATGACGGCACTTAAGGAGAACCGGTACGAACCAACCTCGCGAACGCTCCGGTTCTCGCCGGGCGAGGTGGCCGCCTACCGCACACAGCTTCCCGAGTGGAGCGACTACTTCACCAGGAAGGACGCCGCTCCCGGGCTGCCAGCCAACTATATTCGCAACGCCACGGAGCTGAAAGCCTTGACCAGCTACTTCGCCTGGGCGGCCTGGGCCGCAGCGGCGAACCGCCCCGGGAAGGATTACTCATACACGAACAACTGGCCGTACGAGCCCATCGCGGGAAACCGCCCTTCCACCGAGGCCTATGTCTGGAGCGCCCTAAGTCTGATCACCCTCCTGTCCGGGCTGGGTCTGATACTCTTCGTCGTCGGCAAGTTCGACTACCTGGGCTGGAAGGGCGAGAGCGCCAGCGCCCACATCATGCATTCCGCTCCCCTTGCTTTGAAGCTCACGCCCAGCCAGTGGGCTACGGGATGGTACTTTGCCGTCGTGGCCCTCCTGTTCCTGGCGCAATCCTTGCTGGGAGGCGTGCTCGCCCACTACCGGGTGGAGACGGGAGCCTTTTACGGGCTCGACATCGCCCGCTGGCTGCCCTACACCCTGGCGCGCACCTGGCACCTGCAACTCGCCATCTTCTGGATCGCGACGGCCTGGGTGGGCGGCGGCCTTTTCCTGGCGTCGTGGGTCGGTGGCGCGGAGCCCAAACACCAGAAGACCGGCGTCTACTCGCTCCTCGGGGCGCTGGTGGTGGTCGTCGCCGGCAGCCTGGCAGGCGAGTCCTTCGGCATCAACGACAAGCTGGGGCAACTGTGGTTCTGGTTCGGCCACCAGGGTTCGGAGTATCTGGACCTCG
>DATNHL010000276.1:0-2035 GCA_035604995.1 Occallatibacter sp.
CTTCTTACGGGCGGAAATGGGCCTTCTTGGCCCCAACCGGACCCAAAACGGCGAAAATCATCAGATCGCCAACAAAAACGCTGCCTCTCACAGTCCGCCTCGCCTGTCAAGCCGTGTTGCCGGGAGTTCTGCAAGTCGGTCCGGTAAACAAATACTATATAAGTGCTGCGGCATCTTGTGATTCGGCAAGCGCTCGTTGCAATATGCCTCAAACGATCTTCATCCAGGCTTCCGTTCGCTCGCGGCACCACGAAAGAGGCAATGCCTTCTGCAGACAATTCATACGGCTCCCCGACTACGGCCGCGTCGAGTACGTCCCGGTGCATGGAAATCGTATCTTCCACCTCTTGGGGGCTGATCCGATTGCCTTGACAATGAGAATGAGAATATAGGCGCAAGTTATCTGCTGGACCGAAGTGGCATGAGTCAGTGTGCGCGAGTGGCCGTTGCGCTTCTGCCACTCCCTGGCTGCATCGCGTTGCTTGTCACGGCTCTCCAGGTCGCCCGCAGAGTTGACGAATTTCAAAAGCGGGTGCAATTTGAGGCGGTCGTAATCGGCTTTGTATCGACGGGAGTGGTGGTGTTCGTGTACGGCTATCTGCAGAAGGCGCACGCCGTTGGGCCACTCAACCTGGGCTTGGTTTGGCTCTCGATGGTCGGCGTCGCGGTGGTTGGAGTAGTCGCCATGATGCTGGATGGGGCTGCGCTCAGATGGTTCCCGGGCCTGTACGGGTTCGATGAAAAGACGTTGCGGCTCGGCGCGGCTTGGCTGTTATATGGGGCCAGTCTCGCCGACGCAGCGATCGCCACGCCCGGCTCCATGTCGCCGGTCTGCCGGATGCCGCCATTCCGGCCTGAGGGGCTTGCGGACGTATTTTTTCACAGCTTCCTGGGCTAACCGTTCTTCGTCCAGCGGCGTATTTGAGTCTGGAGGGTAGAATGACGACCCATCGCTTGCTCTTGTGGGCCGGGCTGACGGCGGCGGCTCTAGCTTCAGCCCAAGCGCCGGCGTTTGAAGTGGCCTCGATCAAGCTGAGCAAGGAAGCCGGCGACGAAAGTTGGGTGATACAGGACCAGAGCGGCAACCTGACCGCCCACAACGCCACGCTCAAGGACCTCATCCGGATGGGATATAACGTCCGCGACCATCAAATTGCGGGCGGAGCTGGGTGGATGGACGCGCAGCGCTATGAGATTCTGGCAAAACCGCAGGTTCGCAGTGTGAGTGGCCCGGAGTTCCTGGCAATGGTGCAAGCGCTCCTGGCCGAGCAGTTCGGACTGAAGCTCCATCACGAAACCCGGGAGATGCCGGCTTATGCGCTGACCGTGGGAAAGACAGGTGCGCGGCTCACAGAATGGAAAGACGAAGTAGGGCCGGCGTGCGGGCATGCCGGTGGCCGGTTGACGTGTACGAAGGTGACCATGGCGACGCTGGGGGAATCGCTGGCGCGCCGCCTGGGCCGCTCCGTGATCGACAGGACGGGCCTGACGGGGACATATAATTTGAAGCTGGAGTGGACACCGGATGAGTTTCAGGCGCCCGGCCCCTCGGAGATGGGCAAGGCGCAGGGGAGCACCTCCGGCGGACCTTCGCTTTTCAATGCCATCCAGGAGCAGCTTGGGTTGAAGCTCGAATCCACCAAGGCCCCGGTGGAGGTCCTGGTTATCGACGGAGCGGACAAGCCATCGGAGAACTGAGTACCTTACTCGTACCGGAGCGCCACCATGGGGTCGATCTTCGTGGCGCGGCGCGCCGGCACGTAGCTCGCCAGCAACGCCACGGCCAGCATTAGGGCGATGACCGCGCCGAACGTGAGAGGGTCGCGGGCACTGACGCCGTACAGCATGTCCTGCAGCACGCGCGTGGCGTAGAAGGTGGCCCCCAGTCCCAGCGCAATGCCGATTCCGGCCAGCGCCAGCGCCTGCCGCAAGATCAGCTTCATGGCATCCATGCGTTGCGCGCCCAGGGCCATGCGGATACCGAGTTCGCGGGTGCGCTCGGCCACGGTATACGACACTACGCCGTAGAGGCCGA
>DATNHL010000277.1:0-6691 GCA_035604995.1 Occallatibacter sp.
CGCGGAACAAGCCAAGGAATACGGAATTGTGGACGAAATCATAGATCGTCCCCGAACTTAGCCCGGCCCCGCCGTACCTAGCCGGATTTCAGGATTTGGACTAAACTCTTTCTGGGGGAGCTACAGCCATGAAGACGCGCACCGGGCCCGAGGAAGCGCTACGCTGCTCCTTCTGCCATAAATCGCAGGACGCCGTAGCCAAGTTGATCTCGTCGCCCAGCGACTACCCTCGCGCCTATATCTGCGATGAGTGCGTAGCTGTCTGCAATTCGATCCTTGAGGACGACCGCGGCGACGCCGCGCACCCGGCCACCACGGCCGGCCACCTGCCCAAGCCGCAGGAGGTCAAGAGCTTTCTGGACGACTTCGTGATTGGCCAGGAGCAGACCAAGAAGAAGCTGGCCGTTGCCGTCTACAACCACTACAAGCGCATTCAGATGAATAGGATGCGCAACAACGAAGTCGAGCTGGCCAAGTCGAATATCCTGCTCATCGGGCCCACCGGCTCGGGCAAGACGCTGCTGGCGCATACGCTGGCCAAGATGCTCGACGTTCCCTTCGCCATTGTGGACGCGACCACGCTGACCGAGGCCGGCTATGTGGGCGAGGACGTCGAGAACATCATCCTCAAGCTGCTGCAGGCGGCCGAGGGCGATGTGACGCGGGCGCAGCAGGGGATTATCTACATCGACGAGATCGACAAGATCGGCCGCAAGGACGAGAACCCCTCGATCACCCGCGATGTCTCGGGCGAGGGCGTGCAGCAGGCGTTGCTCAAGATTCTCGAAGGCACCGTGGCCAATGTGCCGCCGCAGGGCGGGCGCAAGCATCCTCACCAGGAGTTCACCGCTGTCGACACAACCAACATCCTGTTCATCTGCGGCGGGGCGTTTGTGGGCCTCGAGCGCGTGGTGGGTCGGCGGGTGGGCAAGAAGGCTCTGGGATTCAAGGCAACCGACACGGAAGCCGAGTCGGCGGCGCGGTCGCATCGCGACACGGAGTTGTTGCGCAAGACCGAGCCCCAGGACCTGATCAAGTACGGGTTGATTCCGGAGTTTGTGGGACGGCTGCCGGTGATGGGCATCCTCGACGAACTGGACGAAGCGGCGCTGATCGAGATTCTGACCAAGCCGCGCAATGCCATCCTGAAGCAGTACCAGCGGCTGCTGGAATATGAGAACGTCCGCCTGCACTTTACGCAGGAAGCGACCTGCGCCGTGGCCCGCGAAGCCCTGGCGCGCAAGGTGGGCGCGCGCGGACTGCGCATGATCCTGGAAGAGCTGATGCTCGACCTGATGTACCACCTGCCCTCGAACAAGCGGGTTCGGGATCTGGAGATAACACGGGAGATGGTGGAGCGAAGGGATCTGTCGCTTTGCCTGCTGGAAAAGGCTGGATAAGGCTTCGATTCTTCCGAGCGTGGAAAACAAAACCCTCATGCCGGCCAGCCGGCATGAGGGTTTTGTTTTGGGACTGAATTCAGCGGAGTATGCTGCCCGAATTCTAAGGCGCGAACACGTGCAGCCGGACGTGCCACCGGGTTGTTTGTCCGGGCCCAAGGGTGACCATGCCTGTGTCCAGGGTGTCCCACTCCTTGCCGAAGGGATCGGCGAAGTTGAACTGGTGTTCGATGGCCACAAACTGCTTGGTGGGTGGCGCGTACATCTGGATGGTCTTGATCTCCGGCGACAAGCCGATCAGATCGACGCCAAAATGGGCTGCCGGGTCGATCACCTGGACGGTAGCGGCGTGATTCTGCCAGTCGATGTGGCTCCAGTTGTCGTCGAAGAAGTTGTCTCCCAAGGCTACTCCGCCGGCGGCGCGCAGGTCGAAGCGGGTTCCTTCGACGGGCAGGAGCTTGCCGGTGGGGAAGACGTTGTCGTAGCCGTCGATCTCGGCCAGTTTGTCGGCAGGAATGCGGATGCGGACCTGGGTGCGGTCGCCGGAGGGCAGATTGATGTAAGGATGCCAGCCGATGGCCATGGGCTCGTTCTGGTTGCCAACATTACGGGCTTCGATGCTGGCATCGACAGCCTCGGCGGTGAGCCGGATCTTGACCACCAGGTCAGTTTTGGAGAGCCAGTGGCCGCCGAAATCGCCGGCGTGAATGATGCCGCTGACCTCCTGGCCGCCGGGAACATCGACCACTTTGACGTCGTCGGTCTTCGACTTGAGGATTAGGCCGTGCATGGCGTGGCGCTCGGCTGTGGGCAGCTTGCCGATGTTGTTTGCAGGCAGCGTGATGGTGTGGCCCCGCCACTCGGTGGTCAGGGTCTTGCCATCGGCCGAGAGCTTGCCGCGAATGCGGTTCGGATAGGGAACGAGGAAGACGGAGCCGAGACGGTAGGCCAGATCGCCGTTATCGTCGTCGTCGACATCGAGCATCTTTTTGGAATCGGCGAGGCTGGGCGAGGCGAGCACATCGACGCTGCCCTTGCCGGGGAAGTTGGCGGTAATCTGGATGATTTCCATGCCGCGGCCCGGCGCGAGCGTCACGCTGGTGAACTCAGGCTTGGTGGTGCTCGACGGGGTGCGGGTGAGGGTGACAATCTTCTCGCCGCCAATCTCAGTGACGGCCTGAGCGGGGGCAGCAGGGACGAGGGCGCCTGCCAGCAGGACCGGCAGGGCAACGGACAGCAAGGAAAGTGTGCAAATCAACGGCTTCATCTCAATCCATCCCTGGAAGTGCAATTGGATTTTCGGAAGTGCTCAGGCGCGAGGGGAGATTTTTCCGTCGCGAGAAAGCGTATTCCAGCAGCGCGATCATTCTACGCCACGAGGGTGGGGTGGGGCAGGAGGCATGGCGAGGGTGCACAGCTAGAATGCGGAGATGGGCGTTTCTGCGGATTCTCTGCTCGCGTTGAACGCGCGCATCGTGAGTTGCGAGCGGTGCGCGCGGCTGCGAGCCTACTGCGCCGAGGTGGCGCGGGTGCGGCGGCGGGCATATGCGGACCAGGAGTATTGGGGGCGGCCAGTGCCTTCGTTTGGAGATCCGGAAGCGCGCGTGCTGGTGCTGGGACTGGCTCCGGGAGCGCATGGGTCGAATCGCACGGGGCGGATATTTACCGGCGACGGCTCAGGGGACTTCTTGTATCCGGTGCTGCACGAGGCGGGTTTTGCTTCGCAGGCCAGGGCTGTTGCGCGCGACGATGGGATGAAGCTTGAGGGGCTGTGGATCAGCGCGGTGGTGCGCTGCGCACCGCCGGGGAACAAGCCAGCGCCGGAGGAGTTGCGAAACTGCGCGCCGTGGCTGGATGAGGAGATTGGGCTGCTGCGCAAGTTGCGGGTTGTGGTCTGCCTGGGCAAGATTGCGTTTGATGGGTTCCTGAACCATCAACTCCGCGCGGGAAGGATTGCGGCGCGGGCGGGCTTCGAGTTTCGCCACGGCGCGGAGTATGCGCTGCCGGGTGGGCTGGTGCTGCTGGCCAGCTATCATCCATCGCTGCAGAATACAAATACCGGCAAGCTCACGCGGGCGATGTTTCTCGAAGTCTTCAGGCGGGCGCGGAGAGCCGCGGGACTGGAGTAAGGGAAGCCTGCGGCCGACGTAGGCGAGAGGCCTGATCACCGGCTCTGAGGGAGAAGACAAACATGGTCGACTTTTCGAAGGAGATCTGGAAGGAACTATTGCCGGCAGAGAAGGAAGTTGGTCCTGCGCCGGCAAACGCCCGCAGACGCAAGGATGCGCCGCCGCATGCCGATCATTGGACGCCGGCGATTCTGCTGGAGCGGGCGGCGTATCTGCGCAAACTGGCCAAGGCCGGCGACGGGCAGGCGAGCGAAACGCTGAAGGAGTATCCGCAGCACGCGGCCATGCTCTCGTTTCGCGCGCGCGACGGCGTGGCAGAACTGCATGAGAACTTTGCCGATCTGTTCTATGTGCTGGACGGACGGGCGACGCTGGTGACGGGCGGCTCGGTGGTAGGTGCGGAGACGATTGCGCTGGGCGAGATTCGCGGCGCTTCGATCGAGGGCGGCGTGCGGCAGGAACTGCGCGCGGGCGATGTGGCGCATGTGCCGGCGGGCGTGCCGCACCAGATGCTGGTGCCGGGCGATAAGACCTTCACCAGTTTTGTCGTGAAGATTGAGCAGTAGACTTGGCGTTCAAACCCTGGAGCGAGCCTGAAGAGGCTTGCGAACCGGTCTTCCGATTCGAGAAGGCCCTGTTGTGGCGCGTCCAAGGGCAGGATTCGACCGCATACAGCTATAGCGGAACCGGAATTGGTATACCTCGAAACCACAGCGCTCAAGTCCACGCGACCACCCCGGAGAGGGGAGCTGGAATCTCGCTGCACGGTCACATAAAGCAATCCGGGCCAGAGCCGCGCCGCGCCAATCAACTCCGGAAAGGAGATTCCGCTTCGCCTGGGGCACTGCCCTTCCAAGTCATAGGCATGTTGGCCATGCGAATTCCTGTGGCGGCAAAGATTGCGTTGCCGGCCGCGGGCGCCAGACCCACGAGGCCCGTCTCGCCCGCGCCGGCCGAGGGCAGGTCCTTGCGGTCGACGAGCACGATTTCGATCTGCGGCGTGTCGCTGAAGCGTGGAACGCGATACTCAGCGAAGCGGGAGTTGAGAATGCGGCCGCCGGCAAAGAGAATCCTCTCGAAGAGTGCGCCGCCAATGCCCTGAACGATGGCGCCGGAAAGCTGGTTGCGCAGGCCGTCGGGGTTCACAATCGCGCCGCACTCCCAGGCCTGAACGACGCGGCGGATGCGCACACGCTGGCTGGCCGCATCGATCTCCACCTCGGCGCAGGTGGCTACGTAGCCACCCTTGTCCACTCCGCCGGCGATGCCGAAACCGCGCTGGGGTGTGGACTTCTCGCGGCCCCAGCCGAACTTCTCGGCAGCGGCCTGAAAGACGGTGCGCAGCCTTGGGTCGGTCAGGTTCTTCAGGCGGAATTCCAGGGGGTCGGTGGCGGCCGCGTGGGCCACGCCATCCATGTGCGACTCGCGGGCGAAGTGGTTAGCGGTGGAGGCAAGGCCGCGATAGGAGCCCTGGCGCAGCGGAGACTTGGCCGCATGGTATTGAATGAGCTGGTTGGCAACGTTGTAGGGGGTGTTAATGGCGGCCGGGCCGGAGTTGTAGTTGTGATGCTCCCAGGCAACCAGCGTTCCGTCGCGCCGCGCGCCCGCCTTGATTTCAATCAGGCCGGCAGGGCGGAAGTAGGCCCAGGTGAATTCCTCGCGGCGCGTCCAGACCACCTTTACGGGCTTGCCGGCGGCTTTGGCCAGGCGGGCGGCTTCAATGGCCGCGTCGCCCGTATGCTTGCCGCCGTAACCGCTGCCCATGTCGGGCTGGATGACTCGGACAAGGTCAGGCGAAATGTGAAACGCCTGCGCCAGTTCGTCGCGAACGCCGAAGGGGCGCTGCGTTCCGGTCCAGACGGTCAGCTTGCCGCCGTTCCACTCGGCTACGGCGGCGCGCGGCTCGAGAGGCGCGTGGGCAATGTAGGCAACCGTGTACTGCTGTTCGAACTTGAGGTCCGCGCCGGTCAGGGCCTCTGTCACGGAACCGGACACGTGTTGCGGGCGGTCGCCTTCACCGGTCTCGGGATTGTTCTTTAGATATTCGAAGAGCCCCTTGTTGGAGGGCTGCGCCGGCACAGTCCATTTGGCCTGGATTGCCGCCAGCGCTCTCTGCGCTCCGAATGCATCCTGGGTGACGACCCCGATGAAGTCGCCGTCGCGCACCACTTTTACGCCGGGGAGCTTTTCGGCGGCGCTGGCGTCGAGAGAGGCAAGCGTTGCGTTGAAGCCGTCGGGGCGCAGCACGGCGCCGAATTGCATTTCGGGCCGGATGATGTCGGAGGGGTACTTATGCTCGCCGGTAACAAAGTCGCGGCCCTCAGCCTTGTGGACTTCCTTGCCGGCGATCTTCCAATCGCTGGGTGGCGTGAGGCTCTCTTCGCCGGAGACGATCTTCACCAGCTTCTCTCCGCGGGTAAGTTCGCCATACGTGATCGACCGCGACATCCGGGGATCGATGACTTTGCCGTCGGCGGCTTGCAGCTTGGCCGGGTCCACATTCCAGCGCTGCGCTGCCACTTCAATCAGCATCCGGCGCGCCGCCACGGCCATGGTGCGCAGCTCGGGTCCCATGGTTGGAGTGGTGCGGCTCCCGAAGGTGCCCATATCCCAGGGAACCAGGTCGGTGTCGCCCATGACCATGGTGATCGAGTCAAAGGGAACGCGCAGCTCCTCGGCCACCTGCTGCGCCAGAGACGTGCGGATGTTCTGTCCAACTTCGACTTTGCCAGTGAAGACTTTCACCTGGCCATCGGCTGCAATGTGCAGCCATGCGCTCAGGTCTTTGGGAAGTTCATGACCGCCGAAGGCCCGGCCCGACTCCTGCGCCCATGCCGAAGGGTCACCGAGACAGATGAGCAGCCCTCCGCCGAGAACGCGCAGGAAGTCGCGGCGATCGAGCCGCAGGCTGCTCGGCTGTTGCCATGAAAGACTCTGAGGGATTTCGAGGACGAGCGGGTCGCGGAGTCTCATCGGCTTGCCCCCGAGGTTTGGATGCGTGCGGCGCGCTTCACCGCTTTGAGGATGCGCGGGTATGTGCCGCAGCGGCAGATGTTGCCATCCATCGCCGCCACGATCTGCGCTTCACTGGGGTCGTGCTCCTGGCGCAGCAAAGCGGTAGCGCTGAGAATCGTGCCGGAGGTGCAGTAGCCGCACTGGAAC
>DATNHL010000278.1:0-7949 GCA_035604995.1 Occallatibacter sp.
CGTAATCGTAGAGCTTGCGCCGGCCGCCGTAGCTGTTGGGCCAGAGCTTCTGCACGTAATCCGGCGCGATGGCGGCGGTGGACCAGTTGTGCCCGTCGGCGCTGACGTCGGCATTTACGTAGAAGTTGTCCAGCAGCACGAATTCGCGGGCCAGCTTGTGAAGGTTGGGCGTCGCCTGTTCGCCGAACAGCACCAGCGAAGGATCGCCGTTCCCCTGTTTCAAATCGCCGAGCACTTGGTCGTAGGTGCGATTTTCGCGCACGATGTAGATCACGTGCTGAATGGGAGGCAGGGTGCTCGCCTGGTCCAGTTGCTCGTCGCGGTAGGCCGAGTTGGCCAACGCGGTCCTGGTCCAGGCGTCGAGCTGCTCGCCGGAGAAGGGATCGATCCAGGAGGCCGTGCCGGTCTGCATGTAGCCCACGTACTCCGGCTGAATGGCCGGTCCTCCGGCATGCGACGGAGCCGGCGCCTTCGCCGGGCTGGGTCCCTGGGGATTCGCATAAGAGCGCACGCCCTTGCCGTTGAGCACCACCACGCTGCCGGAGGCCAGGGCGCGAACCGCCGTGGGATACCAGCCCGTGGGGATGAAGCCCTGGACGTTGCTGCGCTCACCCGAAACGTCCACCACCGCCGCCACGTTGGCGTCCGAACAGGCCACGTAGAGGCGGTTGCCATCGGGGCTGAGGGCCAGCGCGGAGGGAGTCATTCCCAAGGGCTGCCGGGGCGACATGGAGACATTGATGTGCTCCACGACATTCAGTTCCTTGCCGGAGCTGACCCCCACGGTAAAGACGGTGTTGGTGTGCGCGGCGGCGACAAACAGCCGCGCGGCCCAGGTGGGCTCGCCGGGCGCGACTTCGCCCGGACCGCCATCGCGCCACAGCATGTCGGTGGGATGCGCGCCCAGCCGCAGGTCGGTCATATGAGTGCCATTGGCGGTATCGTAATGCCCCACCGATCCATCCGCCCAATGGGTGACGAAGAACGATTTGCCGTCGGGATGGAACAGAATCCGATACGGCCGGCGCCCGGTCTTGAAGCGATTGATGACCATTCCCGATTGCGGATTGATCACCGCGATCGAATCCTTGTACAACTCGGCGGCGTAGAGCAGCCGCCCGTCAGGCGCGAAAGCCACATCGGCGGCGAAATCCTGATCGGCGGGACGGGGCACCAGCGGAAAGGTGCGGGCGGGCGTCAGAGTCCCGTTGGACAAAGTGAACTCGAATACGGAGCCCTTGGATCCGCCGCCGACGTAGAGCTTGTCGCTCTTCGGGGCAAAGGCGAGCCCCAGCCAGCCGTCCGGCACGGGGACACTGGAAACCACGCGCCCCGACGACGTATCGAGGACGCTGAGGCTGGGAGGCCGATAACCGCCATTGAGCACCACCAGGTACTTGCCATCCTGCGAGAGCGCGGTGGACATCGGCAGCGTGTCGAGAGGCACCTGCCGTCCCACCGGTTGGAGGCGCCATCCGCTGTTGAGCAGGAACCCGCCATTGGCGAGCGGCCCGACCTGTTCCCGCGGCGCCGTTTGCGAACTGACGAGCGCGGCAAGGCAGATGAATATTACGGCCAGAACGACTCGCGGGATCGCGGAACGCAAGGTGGATTGCATATCGTGTACCCATTGTACTAAGGCAGGGTCCTTCGGACCGATTGGCCACCGTTGGGTGCCAGCGATCGGTTCCCGAGCCTGGACGGTAGGGCGCCGGTTCGATGGCGCGACTCGGGCCGGACGGTGCCCCAGCGCTGGCACGTGCAACTTGCGACAATATCTAGCGCATCGTCATGTCGCTTTCCCTCAACAAACCGAAGCTCGATAATCTCGCCGGCGACACCTGGAGTGTCATCCTGCCGATCATCGTCATCCGCCGGCTGGAGAGCGTACTGCTCGCCTGGCATCACGACAAGCGCGCCGAGGTGCTGGCCAAACGTCCCAAGCTTACCGAGAAGGAACTCGCCAAGCTGGTCAAGAAGCTCGAACTGAACGCCAAACTGTCGCGGTTCTCGAACAAGACCGACTTGACCCTGCGGGGTGTCCGAAGCGCGTCCGTGGCCGGACAGGCATCATGACGCAGCGAAAATCAGCCAAGCGAACGGATGCTGCCGTTTTGCCAGTCCCAAGGCCAACCGCGTTGATGGCCGACTTGCGTCAGCTAATCTTGGAGGCCCGGGAGGGTGTTGCGCGGGCCGTGGATGCGGGGCTTACCACGCTCTATTGGCACATCGGCCGGCGCATCCGGCAAGACATCCTGAAGGACAGGCGGGCGGGGTATGGGGCGCAGATAATATCCGTCTTGAGTGCGCAGTTAGAGAGAGAGTTCGGCCGGGGATTTGGCGAAAAGAGCCTCCATCGCATGATCCAGTTCGCCGAAGTCTTTCCCGACCGGGAGATTGTCGCATCACTGATGCGACAATTGACGTGGACCCACTTCATCGAGTTGATGCCGCTGGATAAGCCCTTGCAACGCGATTTTTACGCGGAGATGTGCCGGGTGGAGCGTTGGAGCGTGCGCACGCTGCGGCAAAAGATCGGCGGGATGCTTTACGAGCGCACGGCGCTGTCGCGGAAGCCGGAACAACTGGCCGCGCTGGAGCTCAAGCAATTGCGCGAGGAAGACAAGATCACACCCGACCTGGTCTTCCGCGATCCCTATATCCTCGATTTTCTGGGTTTGCAGGACACCTATGCGGAGAAGGATGTGGAAGCGGCCATTCTCCGGGAGATGGAGGCCTTCATCCTCGAACTGGGCGTGGGGTTTTGTTTCGTGGCCCGCCAGCAGCGCATGCAAGTTGACGATCGCGATTACTATCTGGACCTGCTGTTCTATCACCGCAAGCTCCGCCGGCTGATCGCGATTGACTTGAAGCTCGGCAATTTCGAGGCGGCGGATAAAGGCCAGATGGAGCTCTACCTGGCCTGGCTCAAGCGTCATGCCTGCGAGCCGGACGAGGCCGAGCCCCTGGGCATGATCCTTTGCGCGGGCAAGAGCGAGGAGCACATCGCGCTGCTCGAGCTTCGGAAGAGCGGCATCCACGTGGCCAGCTATTGGACGGATGCGCTGCCGAGGAAGGAACTGGAGCGGAAACTACACGAGGCGGTGCGCCTGGCCCGGGCGCGGCTGGAGGCGGCAAAGGAGTGACGTGCAGGGCATCGCCATACAGGCAGGAAACACAGGCAAGAAACACAGGCAAGAATGCCGGTGCTACGCCGTTACCGGATGGGCGAAAACGGCAGCGGCCGCAGGATGGTGTTGGTGATGTTGCTGACGATTTCGGCATCGCTCAGCCCGGGCTCGGCGCGAAGCTTCTGCCACTCCGGATCCGCTCCGAAGGCGCGCCACAGGCGGTCGCGGGCCGCCAGGTCGTCGAAGGCCAGCATGTAGGTCAGGCTCGGGAGGTTGCGGCCGACAATGCCCTGGCTGAAGAACACCGGAGTCATGCCCAGGCGGCGGAAGATGCCGATCTCGGCGTCCTCGAACATCTTCATTTTGCGGCGCGAGGCTTTCTCGTTCACCGATTCGTACGTGCGCAGCTCGAAGATGCGGGCCGCGCGCTGCGGTTCGGAGGGAGGCACAACGAGCGCGGGCATGCCGTCAAAGGCACGCAGGAGCGTGCTCTCCATGCGGACATACGCGGGGTCTGCGATGTTGTTGTATGCGTCCCAGCCTTTGGCGAACTCCTGATCGTCGTTGAAGCGGGCGTGAATCGTGTCCATCGAGGCGAATGAGGGCCAGGTCACCAGGGACAGGATGTACGGGCTGCGTTCGCCGATCACCGGGCTGAAGAAGCCCATGGGGCCAAATCCGGCGCGGCGCGCCGCCGGCAGAAAAACGGTGCTCAGATATTGCGTGGTGCGCTCGACTTGCGAGCCGGTGCGCATGTAAAACCAGACCAGGTGGAACAACGAGTTTTTGGGAGGATCGGCGGGCGCGGCGGCTGCCAGTCCTGCGGTTGTAGTGGTGAGAAAATGACGGCGCTGCATAGGTGGGGCAGGCGCTTTCGCCTGCCAACCCCATTATGCCGTACCCTACCCCCCGACCAGGACGGTCGGCCAGCCCAGGATGATGGTTCCCCCGTGGGCGGTCAGGTCTCCCATGCGGGCTTGCGGCAGTTTGCAGGTCAGAACGGTGGTTGACCCCTTGGCAATCACGTCCGGCGGACCCACGCAGGTCAACATGTCGGTGACGCGCGCCGCCGGAATTTTGCCGATCAGCACGGTCACGGCGCAGGGGGGTAAGATGGGGCCGCCGACGTGCGGCACTAATACCGTCACCATCGGGCAAACGTGCATATCGGTTACTCTCGATGCCGGCTGTCCCATGTTACTTTCCCTCCCACAACTTGATGCGGCGGGCCACGTCCTCGCCTTGCGCGATGAAACTCCGGAACTTCTCCGGCGCCTGCTTGGGCTCGCCGCTCATGGCCGCGAAGTTCACCGCGCCCGAGATGGCCTTGGCCGTCAGGTAATCGCCGGGCGGCACGGGCGGGCATTCCGGCGGCGCCAGGCTGCCGCCGCTGAAAAATGCCCCCAGGCCGGCACATCCCGCGGCCGTGCCGAACTCCGCCTGCTCGCCGGCGGCATGGGCGGCACGGCGGTTCTCCTCGCTGGGTTGCGCGATCCATTTTTCCGTGGCCGCCAGGGCGGCCTTGATCTTGGGAGGCGGATTTTCACCGGCCGCCCGCCGCGCGCTCATCCAGCCCCACCACACGGCTTCGCGCTTGGGTAATGCATGGGCCAGGAACCGGACCGCGTCCGGATAGAGCTGCTTCTCCACCAGCAGAGCCACAAACTCGGGCGGCCTCTGCTCCGGACGCATCAATGCCATGGCGTCCGGGCCCAATTCCGCCACCGAGCAGATGGCGGCCGTTTGCGAATATGCCTGCTCCACAGTACCCATCTTAGTTGATCATGACGACGCCGCCCTGGATCTGCACCATCGCGCTGCCGGAAATCTTGGTCATCACCGCGCTCTCCTCCAACTGGACCTGGGCATCGATGTTGATCATCATCGACTTGATGGTGATGCTGGTGGGGTCCATGACGATGCTGCTCTGCCCGCACTTGATGGTGATCTTGGTCACCGCCGTGGTGCTCTGCTCATTGTTGATCTGTTCGGTGAGATTGTTTTGCACGGTAAGACTATCGTCGCCGGGAGTCATTGCGCCGTGCATGCCGATGGTGGTGGTGCGGTTCCGTTCCACCTCCACCGTCAGATCCCTCTCGGCGTGACACAGGATCTCCTCAGACCCCTTCTTGTCTTCGAAGCGGATCTCGTTGTAGTTGTCCGAGGTCCCCTTCAGCGAGCTGCGGCTCTTGATGCCGCTCTGCGTCTTGTTGTCGGGGAGCGTGTAGGGAGGCATCATATCGACGTTATACACGCTGCCCACGATGATGGGATGATCGGGGTCGCCCTCTTCGAAGCTGACAATGACCTCCTGCCCGATTCGCGGAATGTGGATGGCGCCCCACTGTTTGCCCGCCCAGTGCGTGGCCACGCGCAGCCAGCAGGAACTGTTCAGGTCGTAGCTGCCGTCGCGGTCCCAGTGAAATTGCACTTTCACCCGGCTGTACTTGTCGGGGAATATCTCCTCGCCCGAGGGACCCACTACGGTGGCGAGCTGAACCCCGCGCGCCGAAGGGATGGGCGTGGTTCGCTGCGGCCGGTATGGGAGGGTGAAAGGAATGCACGAGAACTGGTTGGTGTACCTGAACGGCTCGGGGGTATACAGCCCGATGGGCTGCCGGGCCTGGTGTTCCACGCTGGTAATCACGAACTTGCCGTTGTCCGAGAAGTGCTCCGAGAGCTGGAAAGCATGGCCGGCGGTGAATCCGGCGTGCGAGCCTTTGCACTCGATCAGGAGGGCTTCGGCCGCCTCCTGCTGCATGCGCACACCCACCGTCCTCACGTTCTCGGTGAAGATCCACTGCAAATGGTCGGCCTGCTCTCCGCCTCCTTTATTAATGCCGTCGAAATGGCGCGAGTATTCGCCCGGATACTCGTAGATCTCCATGCCCCCGCTGGTCCCGGCGGTCAGCTTGTGGGAAGCGCTGCCCACCTGCACGGAGTCCATGATGGACTTGTCGGCGGGCAGGCCCTTGCCGGAATTGGTTAACTGGAAATGCTCGTCCCACAAAGTGGTCTTGGGAGTCCGGATCTCCTGTGCCTTGTACCAGCCGTAAACCACGTCGTCCTCGGGCGTGTAGCCGAAGAATTCCTGGTGCTTAACGGTTGAATTAAAGGGAATGTCGGGGTGCGAGCCGGGCGTATTGCCCAGCACCATGGTATGGCCGCCATCGGAGTGTTTGAAGAAGTAATAGATACCTTCCTCTTCCATGAGGCGGCTGGCGAACCGGAAATCGCTCTCCTGGTACTGCACGCAGTATTCGCGCGATTTGAAATCCCCCTGAACCTCGTAGGAGACATCCAGGCCGGTCAGCACCTCTTTAATAATGTCGAGGCTGCTTTTCTGCTGGAAGATCCGGCTGCGCACGGTGCGGGTCAGCAGCCAGAACTGGGGAACAATCTCCAGCCGGAACTGGCAGAACTCGGGGTCGCGATTTCCTTGCGCCATTTTGCGCACGATGCCGTTGATATAGCGCGTGTCGCCGGTCTTGGTGGTGATGGACACCGTGACCTTCTTGCCCAGGAACTGGTCGAATGAAACCTGCGTACCCAATTCGACCACGGTTTCCAACTGAAACTGAAACAATTCCGAGATGCCCTCGCGCCCGTGCATTTCGGTAAGGAACATCATGTTGGGGCCCAGGGGCGTGGTCAGTATCATGGGCCGGTCTGTTTCCTTGTACATAAATCCTCCGAGAGTGCGGCGAAGAAACACAGGCACGAATGCCTGACACAGGCACGAATGCCTGTGCTACTTAGTTGTATACGAATGCGCCATCGGCGCCCAGCGACACGTGGATCGGCGCCAGCTTCTCGCCATCCGCCAGCTTCGCCAGAATCCTGCGTGAGACCTCCGGCAGCAGGGTATTGGTCAGGATGTTGTCCACATTGCGCGCGCCGCTTTCCACCTCGGTGCAGCGCCGCGCCACTTCGTCCACCAACTGCTCGTCGTAGGTCAGGGAAATTTTGTGGTTCTGCTGCAAGCGCCGCTGGATCTTCCCGAGCTTCAGCCGCACAATCTGCTTGAGGGCCTCGTCGCGCACCGGGTAAAAGGGAATGATCACCAGCCTTCCCAGGAACGCCGGCTTGAAGACCTTGTTCAGCTCCGGCTTCAGCGCCTTCACCAGGCCCTCGGGGCTGGGCGCGGTCTCGGGATCGGCCGTCAGTTTCATGAGCGTATCGGTGCCCGTATTGGACGTCAGAATGATGATGGTGTTCTTGAAGTCGATCACGCGCCCTTCGGCGTCTTCCATCATGCCCTTATCGAAGACCTGGAAGAACAATTCCAGCACGTCGGGATGGGCCTTCTCGACTTCGTCCAGCAGCACCACCGAATAGGGCCGCCGGCGCACCGCTTCGGTGAGCACTCCGCCTTCGCCGTAGCCCACGTATCCGGGAGGCGATCCCTTCAGCGTGGAGACAGTATGCGCCTCCTGGAACTCCGACATGTTGATGGTGATCATGTTGCGCTCGCCGCCATACATCATGTCGGCCAGCGTCAGCGCCGTCTCGGTCTTGCCCACGCCACTGGGCCCCACCAGCAGGAAGACGCCGATGGGCTTGCTGGGGTCCTCCAGGCTGGCCTTCGAGGTACGGATGCGCTCGCTGATCATGGCCAGGGCATGGTCCTGGCCGATGACCCGTTGTCCCAAATGCGTTTCCAGCTTGAGCACGGTCTCGACTTCGTCCTTCAGCATCTTGCCGACGGGAATTCCGGTCCACGCCGAGACGACATCTCCCACGATGGTCGCGTCCACGCAAACGCGCATCAACGGCGTTTCGCCTTGCAGCCGCTCCAGCTCGGCGGTGAGCGATTCC
>DATNHL010000279.1:0-7711 GCA_035604995.1 Occallatibacter sp.
CGGCGAACGCCGCGAGCCGGCTTCCTCGTTGTTTGTTTTTATCGGCGCGGCGCCGGCCACAGCGTGGTTGCCGGAAGGCGTCCTGCGGGACGAACATGGGTTCGTGCTGGCCGGACCGGATCTGCGCACCGATGGCAAGCCGCCCGTTGGGTGGCGCGAGAAACGCGAGCCGTTCCTGCTCGAGTCCAGCGTGCCGGGGATCTTTGTGGCAGGTGATGTACGCCACGGCTCGGTCAAGCGCGTGGCCTCGGCGGTAGGAGAGGGATCGATAGCCGTACAGTTTGCGCACCAGTATTTGGCAGGTTTCTAGGTGGTTTGGCTTTTTGAATGTTGTCAGGAGCGTGTCTCAAAATCGAGCTTTGTGTCAGGGCACAACTTCACAGGTTGTGGAGACGCTCGATCAGGCCGCGATTTGCAAAGGCTTTGTGCCAGGGCACGACTTTAGTCGTGCCGTAAGGAACGGGAAAAGAACGGGCTTTACAGGCCGCGGAAAAACTCGTTCGGACCTCGATTTGCGGAGGTTTTGTAGGGCACGACTTTAGTCGTGCCGAAGAGCGCAATTAATTCGACGTGGGCTTTAGCCCCTGCGGGACAACAGCCGGCATCTGCTCAGGCATTTTTGAATCACGCTCAAAGGAACGTGAACATGGATCAGGGCGAACAGGAAATCGAAATTGAATCGGTCCCCTTCGAAGAGGTTGCCGAGACCCTGCGCCAGACCCGCCCCTTCGCGGACGCCAGCCCTGATTCCCTCACTGTCCTGCAACGCGTCGACCGCATCCATGCCAAAGCCGGCGCCGTGCTCGCCACGCCGGGCGATCCCCTCCGTTATTACTGCGTTGTCCTCGAAGGCGAACTCCGCGCCGAACGCCCCGAGCACGACGGCTCCTACACCCTGGTCGGCCTGGCCAAAGCCGGCGACGGCTTTGGCGAAGCGCCACTGCTCACCGGCAAGAACTACACCCCCTTCCTCATTGTGGCCACGCGTGACTCTTTGCTGATCCGCTTCTCCGAGCAGGGCTTCTGGACCCTGCTAGCCTGCTGCCCCGCGGTGCGCACGGTGGTGCTGGCCAACATGGCCCAGCGCCTGCAGTCCTACCAGGTCGAGGCGCTGCACCGCGAAAAACTCGTCTCCCTCGGCACCCTCGCCGCCGGCCTCATGCATGAGCTGCACAATCCCGGCACCGCAGCCAAGCGCGCCTCCTCGCAGCTCCGCCTCAACCTCTTCCGCCTGCAGCAGTTGAGCCTGCGCTTCAGCGATCAGCCCAAAACACACGCGCAGATGGACTGCATGCGCAGCCTGCTGGAGCAGACCTTGAACGGCTGCCACGCCCCCGCCGTGAGCACCATCGAGCAGTCGGAAGCCGAAGAAGCGATGGCCGAGTGGCTCTCCGCGGCCGGTGTGGAAAACGCATTCACCATCGCCCCCAGCCTGGTCGGCATCGGCCTCAAACAGGACGAGCTGGCCTGCGCCCGCGACGCCTTCGACGCCTCGAGCTTCTCCGACGCGCTCAACTGGCTTGAAGCCCTGGTCTCAAGCGTCACCCTCGTCTGCACCATCGAGGAGAGCATCACCCGCATCTCAGAACTGGTGATGGCGGTCAAGAAGTTTGCCTACGACGAAAAGTCGCCCGCCAAACAGGTCGATGTACATGACAGCCTGCAGAGTACGCTCACCATCCTCGGCCACAAGCTGCGCATCAAGGGCATTCAGGTCGAAAAGGAATTCGCGGCCAGCCCCTCCGTCATCCACACCCGCGGCTCCTCGCTCAGCCAGGTCTGGACCAACCTCATCGACAACGCCCTCGACGCCTCCCCCGCCAACGAAAAGATCCGCATCGAGACCTGGATCGAGCCAGGCAGCGCGCCGGGCCCCGAAGCCGGCCCCGACAAGCTGGCCGTCTGCATCGAGGATCACGGCCCAGGCATTCCCCCGGAAGCCCTTCCCCACATCTTCGAAGCCTTCTTCACCACCAAGCCGCAGGGCTCCGGCACCGGCCTCGGCCTCGAAATCGTCCATCGCATCGTCACCCAGAAATTCGGCGGCGCCATCGACGTAGAATCCCGCCCCGGCCAAACCCGCTTCATCGTCCGCCTCCCCCTCCAGCCATTCTCCACGCCCCCCACCTGCACCCTCCCCACCTCCTGAACCAGCCAACCCGGCCCCTCAGTCCCTTAGTCCCTTAGTCCCTGCAAATCCGGTTTCCCACATCCCCAACCAATCAAGTTGCTGCGCGCTCCGCCGATGAAACACCGTAAGGGGCCCTGCATGACTGATCGTGTTGAACTTCTTGAGGCGGCGCTGGATTGTCTTCCGGAGGGCATCACCCTGCTCGGCGAAGATTGCCGCGTCGTCTTCTGGAACCATGCCGCGCAAACCATTACCGGCTACGCCGCCATCGACCTGCTCGGCCGCCCCGCGCCCGAGCCGCTCAAGCCGCTGCTGGAGTGTTGCGCTGCTTCCGGAGAATCAGATCCCGGATCCGGCCCCGAACCGGGGCGCGGGTTCCTGGTAATCGCGCACCACAAGCTGGGCCACGACGTCTCTACCATGGCGCGTCACCTGCTGCTGCGCGATGGCCTGGGCAAGCGCATCGGGGTGGCGGCTCTCTTTCATCCCGCCGAGTGCCTCGACGCCCTGCCGCATGGCGAAACCGGCGAAGACGATGACGTGCAGGCAAGCCAGGCCGACCTCAAGGACCGCCTGGAGTCGCTCTTCGCGGACTTTATCCAGGGCGGCCTGGCCTTCGGCGTGCTCTGGATTACCGTCGACCAGGCCCACGATCTGCGCAAGACCCACGGCGCCGGCGCCTGCGAAGCTATGCTCGCCAAGCTCGAGCGCGCGCTCGCGCAGGGCCTGCGCCCGGGCGAGCACATCGGACGCTGGGGCGACGACGAGTTCCTCGTCATCTCCCATGAGCGCACACCTGCCATGCTGGCCAATCACGCCCAGACGCTGGCCGGCCTGGCCCGAACGGCGGAGTTCCGCTGGTGGGGCGACCGCGTCTCCCTCACTGTCAGCATCGGCGCTGCCCAGGCGGAGCGCGCCGGCGCCCTCGCCGAACTTCTCGAACGGGCCAAGGCCGCCATGTTGAGCAGCTTTCATGCGGGCGGAAACCAGATCGCATCTGCGCCGGAGGGGCACTCATGTTCGCCATCATAGGCATTCTCGTAGTCTTCGGAGCAGTCATCGGCGGCTTCCTCATGGAGAAGGGGCACATGGCCGTTCTCATGCAGCCCGCCGAGTTGCTCATCATCGCCGGCGCCGCCACCGGCACGCTTCTGGTGGCCAATCCCCTGCACATTATCAAGGGTGTCGCCGCCGGCCTGACGGGCGTCCTCAAAGGCTCCGGCTTCGACAAGAGGCGCTACCTGAGCACCCTCAAAATGATGTACCAGTTCCTCAACAAGGTGCGCAAAGAGGGCCTTCTCAGCGTCGAGATGGACGTGGAAAAGCCCAGGGAAAGCTCCATCTTCAAGAACTACCCCGAGTTCGTCAACGACCACCACGCCCGCGACTTTGTCTGCGACACGCTGCGCACCGCAATCACCGGCGGCGTGGAGCCCTTCGACATGGACCAGATGATGGAGCTCGACATGGAGGTCCACCACCACGCCGAGATGCAACCGGTCCAGGCCCTTACCACCGTGGCCGACGCCCTGCCCGGCCTGGGCATCGTGG
Organism: Occallatibacter sp.; assembly: GCA_035604995.1. Classification (GTDB taxonomy): domain Bacteria; phylum Acidobacteriota; class Terriglobia; order Terriglobales; family Acidobacteriaceae; genus Telmatobacter. Next base: position 3,683 of record DATNHL010000279.1, read on the forward strand.
CAGCCGTGCTGGGCGTCGTCATCACCATGGGCTCGCTGGGCGGCCCGCCCGAGCAGATCGGCGAAAAAGTCGCCGCCGCGCTGGTCGGCACCTTCCTCGGCATCCTGCTCTGCTACGGCGTCGCCGGGCCTCTCAGTTCAAATATGAGCAAGACAGCCGACGCGCACAACGAGTACCTTCACGTCCTGCGCGTACTGCTTCTCGCCTTCCTCAAGGGCTCCGCGCCCATGATCGCCATCGAGCTGGGCCGCCGCGCCATTCCCGCCCACGTGCGCCCCAGCTTCGACGAGATGGAAAAGAACTGCAAAGGGCAACCCGCTGAAGCAACTGCGGCTTAACCCGTTTGGCAACCGGTTGGGAGAATCGCGGGCATGATGCAGGCCAGGACGCAACCCATCATCGTCGTCAGGAAAAAGGGCGGGCACGGCGGCCATCACGGCGGCGCGTGGAAGGTTGCCTATGCAGACTTTGTCACCGCCATGATGTCGCTGTTCATCGTGCTGTGGCTCATGGGCTCCAGCGACAAAGTCAAGCGAGCCGTGGTCGGCTACTTCAACGATCCCAAGGGCACCGGCAGCCAGCTCGGAACCACCATGACCGGTACCGGCCAAACCGTCTCCCAGGTGGCCACCAAAGACCTGGAACAACTGAAAGACAAACTCGAGCAGGAGATCAAGGCGCGCAAGGAACTGGAAAAACTGTCGAAGCAGATCGAGATCACCATCACGCCCGAAGGCCTGCGCATCGAGCTCATCGAGGGCAAGGACGGCACCTTTTACGAGATCGGCAGCGCCAAACTCAGCTCGAGCGGCCAGGAGTTGCTCTCGCTTCTCGCATCGGAGCTGAAGACCCTCCCCAACGGGCTGCTCATTGAAGGCCACACCGACGCCACGCCCTACTCCAACGACAACGGCTACAGCAACTGGGATCTCTCCGCCGACCGCGCCAACTCCGCGCGCCGCCTGCTTCAGCAGGACGGCGTCCGCACCAACCAGGTCACGCAGGTGCGTGGCTACGCCGACCAGATGCTGCGCGTAAAAAGCAACCCCACCGACCCCTCCAACCGCAGAATCTCCATTCTCGTCAAGAACGACAACGAGTCGGCGCCCGATTTTTCTGCGGCTAAAATCGTGGACGGCTCAACTCCGCTGCCGGGATTGCAAAAGCAACCCGCCTCTTCCGTACCGCCCGCCGGCGCAGCGCCCGGGAACAAGCCCTCGGCCGCCTCAGGCCCGCAGTCCACGCCACCGCCCACGCAGTCCGGACCCACACCCGCCTCCGCGGCCGCCGCTCCAGCCAAGCCCGCCGCAGGCACCCCCGCCGCCAAGCCCGGACTCATGGCCCGCCTGAAAAGCATGCTGCCGGGCCGCAAAAAGTAGTGAGCAGCGCACTCGCGAGTCGATCCTTGATTAACTCCACCTCCCCACGAGGCCGTCATCCTGAGCGGAGCGCTTTTCAGCGGAGCCGAAGGACCTGCATTTGGTTTATTTGGCGCATGGGCGTACGCGCTTCACCCGCCCAACACCACAAAAATTCCCACACAACCTGTCCGAATGGTGTACTCTTGTCTGCGAGTCAGAAAGCGTTTACTCGGAGGAACCTCTTTCCATGACGATCGTCGCCGGCGTTGACTTCGGCACTCTCAGCGTTCGCGTTACCCTGGTCGACAGCCTCAAAGGCCCCATCGGCACCGCCTCGGCCTCTTACCCGCTCCATCGCCGCCGCGAAGACCCCAACTTTGCCACCCAGTCCCACACCGACCAGATGGCCGCCCTCGCCGCCGCCACCCGCGACGCCCTCCGCTCCACAGGCGTCGACGGCGACTCCATCGCCGCCATCGCCCTTGACACCACCGGCTCCAGCGTCATCCCCGTCGGCGCGGGCCTCGAACCGCTCGATGAGTATTATCTGTGGTGCGATCACCGCGGTTTCGCCGAAGCCGAAGAGATCACTGCCAAGGCCCACGCGCTGGGCTTTGAAGGCATTGAGTGGTGTGGCGGCGTCTACTCGCACGAGTGGGGCTTCTCCAAGCTCCTCCACTGGCTGCGCCACAACCCGGAAAAGCGCTCGCAGTTTGTCACCGCCCTCGAGCACTGCGACATGGTGGCCGCCACGCTCAGCGGCATCACCACCGTCAGCGAGCTCAAGCGCAGCGTCTGCGCCATGGGCCACAAGTGGATGTGGAACCCCAAGTGGGGTGGCCTGCCGCCGGAGGAGTTCCTTGTCGCCGTCGACCCGCTTCTGGCCGGCGTGCGCGCCAAAATCGGCGGCGAGTATCTCACCAGCGACCACCTCGCCGGCCATCTCTCGCCCAAATGGGCCGAGGCCCTCGGCCTGCGCGGCGGCATCCCCATCCCTGTCGGCGCGTTCGACGCCCACTGGGACGCCATCGGCTCCAACATCCGGGAGGGCGACGCCGTCAATGTCGTCGGCACCTCCACCTGCATCATCGCCATGGCCCGCCAGGCAGAGCTTGTCCCCGGCGTCTGTGGCGTCGTCCCCGGCAGCGTCCATCCCGCCTACACCGGCATCGAGGCCGGCCTCTCCGCCGTAGGAGACATCTTCGACGGCATCGCCCGCCGCGCCGGCACAACGGTTGCCGCGCTCTCCGAAGGCCTCGACGCATTCAAGGCCTGCCAGACCGGCCTCTTGCGGCTCAGTTGGGACAACGGCGACCGCACCGTCCTCGTCAATCCCGAACTCGGCGGGGTGACACTGGGTTGGAATTTGGTTCACACCGCGCAGGACGAGCTCTTCGCCGCCATCGAAGGCACCGCCTTCCACACCCGCATCATCCTCGAGCGCATGGCCGAGCATAACGTGAGAATTGATCGCGTCATCAATGCCGGCGGCATCCCGCAAAAAAGCGAAGTCCTCAACCAGGTTTACGCCAACGTACTCAACAAGCCCGTCCTCGTCCCCGCCGGCATTCCCACCAGCCTCGGCTCCGGCATCTTTGCCCTGTTAGCCGCCGGCGCCTACAAGACCATCGAAGAAGCCCAAGCCGCCGTCTGCCTGCCCCTCCGCACCGTAGAACCCGACCCGAAATCCGCCGCCGTCTACGAGCAGCTCTACCGTCACTATCGCGATGTCTACTTCGCTCTGGGCCTGCGCGACGCGGCGCCCATCGCCCTCGGCCGCGTGTTGCCCGAGCTAAGAAAAATCGCAGCCGAGGTGCGGAAGGCAAATTGAAAAGGAATGATGTACATTGGAACACGGCTTCCAACGACGTCAGGACCCAACGTCAAATGCTGCAGAAGGACTCTTTCGGGGTAGCGAGAATTGTCAAGGCACGACTTCACTAGCTCCAGAGAAATTCATTTGAACCAGCAAGAAGTGTCAGGGCACGACTTCAGTCGTGCCGCCAATACACCCAAAAGAGCCTGGGCTTTAGCCCCTGCGGGACGTCTTTCGAGGAACTTGTCTGGCATTCTCCTTCTTTCCGTAGCCTGCTCAGTCGTGCCGAAAGCGATACAAAAGGAGGGCGGGCTTTAGCCCCTGCAATGTCGAAACCTTCCCTGCCGTCGGACCCGATGAGCGCCACGGGACATGCGCGAAAGTTCTTTGCGACCACCCGAACAGCAGGCGGGAAATCACTGTTCCAGACCGAACGCATGGCGAATCTGTTCATCGATGTCCTTCGGTCCCAAATGCGCTCCGGGCGCATGGTTATCCACGATTTCGCCGTCATGCCAAATCACGTTCATATCCTGCTGACCCTTCCCGGCGAAATGAGCCTTGAGAAAGCGATGCAGTTGATCAAGGGGAACTTTTCGTTCCGGGCTAACAAGGAACTTGGATTCCGTGGCGAGATTTGGCAACGGGGGTTTTCCGATGTTCGCATCGTCGATGAACTGAGCCTTGAGCAGCATCGGGAGTACATCGAAAACAATCCCGTGAAGGCGGGTCTGGCAAACTCGCCGGAGGAATACAGATTTGGCTCGGCCTATCTGAAGAAGCGGAAACGCGCAGGGGCTTCTGAAGCCCAGCCTTCAGCACGTCCGATCGGCACGACTGAAGTCGTGCCCT
>DATNHL010000280.1:0-2409 GCA_035604995.1 Occallatibacter sp.
CGGACCGCTCAAGAGCCTCGGCCTGCTGCGCCAATTCAAAGGCACTGGCGGCTGATCGCTTCTTGGTATCTGAGGCCGTGACGGCTCTCGCAGCCTGGAGGCAGCGACGAGATTCCTCACGTAGCTCTGCCGGTGTTGGCATGCGTTGGCCACCCTCCGTCCTTAAGCGGGGCGCCCTTCACTGGACTAGCCCATCTTATTCAGCGCATGGCAGGGATTCGCTGGCGGGTGTCGCGCAGGTTGCTGATTTTGTTTAGGGATTGGGTGTCAAGACCAGCCCTTGCACAGGATCAGGCCGAGCCACACCCGCCATGTTCAACGATACGATAGAGCCGTTCGGTTTTCCAGCCATCGGCCGCAAGAAACTCACTGCCGCCTTCGATGGGGGCCGCCTCACTTCCGATGGCGGCGTGATGCTGCTGGCCGCCGCCGAGCGAGGCCTGGGGATTGCCCAGCGGCTGGCGCCGCTGATCGCCGACCGACGCAATCGCCTGTTTGTGACGCACAGCGTGGCGGACATCCTGCGCGCCCGCATGCTCGCCATCGCCTGCGGCTATGAGGACGGCGACGACCTCGATCATCTGCGCACCGACCCCGGCTTCAAGCTGGCCTGCGGGCGCCTGCCGGACAGCGGCGCCGATCTGTGCTCCCAGCCGACGGTGTCGCGCTGGGAGAACGCGCCCAGCCTGCGCGAGGTGGTGCGCATGACCTACGCCATGGTCGACGTCTACTGCGCCAGCTACCGGCGGCCACCGGGCGCCATCACGCTGGATATCGACGACACCGTCGATGTCGTGCATGGGCATCAGCAACTCTCGCTGTTCAACGCGCATTACGACGAGCGCTGTTTCCTGCCGATCCATGTCTATGACACCGCAACCTCGCGCCCGGTGGCGGTCGTGCTGCGGCCGGGCAAGACACCCTCGGGGGGTGAGGTCCGCGGCTATCTGCGTCGCCTGGTGCGCCGCATCCGCCGCCATTGGCCAACCACGCGGTTGACCATTCGCGGCGATGGTCACTATGGCCGGCCCGAGGTGATGGCCTGGTGCGAGGCCAACGCCGTGGACTACATCTTCGGCCTGCCCGGCAATGCCGTGCTGAGCCGATTGGTCGAGGCGGCCGCCGACGATGTCCGGGTCCGTCGTGCCGAGGCTGCGGCCCCGGTGCTGCGCGGCTATGCCGAAACCCGCTATGGCGCCAAGTCCTGGACCCGGGAACGGCGGGTCGCGGCCAGGATCGAGGCCAGCACCCAGGGCTTGGACATCCGCTTCGTGGTGACCAACCTGGAGTGCGGCAGCGCCGAATGGCTCTACGACGCGCTCTACTGCGCGCGCGGCCAGGCCGAAAACCTGATCAAGCTGCACAAGAGCCAGCTCGCCTCCGACCGCACCAGTTGCCGCTCCCCGCTCGCCAATCAGGTCCGCCTCGTGCTGCACACCGCCGCCTACTGGCTCATGCTGACGGTGCGCGACGCCGTTCCCAAGCCTCAGGCCCTGGCAGCCGCAGAGTTCACCACCCTGCGGATGCGGCTGCTCAAGATCGCCGCCCGCATCACCGAGACCGCGACGCGCGTGCGCATCGCCTTCGCCGCAGCCTGCCCCGAAGCCCAATTGTTCCGCGGCCTCGCCCGTAGCCTCCTACTCGCCGGGCCCTGAAGCGCGGGGCCATTGCCCCACTCACCCGATCCCGCAACCCCCAACGCCCATCACCGCCAGACCCAAACCGCGATGAAATAGGCGCCAAGCCAACACGCGCCCGTCGTTCAGACAGCAAAACAAGCCTAAATCTCCTGAATAAGACGGGCTAGGCCCTTCCTTCTTGGTACGGAAAGCGCCGCCTGCCCCACTGAAGGCCTTGCAGATGCATGATTCAATTAGGCGTCGTCCGACGTCCCCAGGCGAGATTTTGTCGGAGCTTTATCTCCGTCCGCGCAAGATCTCGATTGCCCGGTTTGCGGAGGCTGCTGGGCTAACTCGGAAGCACATGAGCGCCATTGTGAACGGTCGTGCGGCGATAACGGCAGACAGTGCAAGCCGCATTGCGTTTGTGCTGGGTACCACTCCGCAGTTCTGGTTGAACCTCCAGAACGCAGTGGACCTATATGAAGTAGCGAAGTCGCTGAGGAAAGTGCGGAAACACCTCAAACGCCTCGCGGACATCCCCGAAGTACGGGAAGCGGCCTAGCTCACGAGCCGATTGAGATAGACCAGAGGTTGGGGCTTCCGATCGGGACGATCGTCGTCGGCGTTCAACGCACAGGCTCATCGGAAAAACCACAATTTCGCCATCATTGCGGCCCATTGCCGCCATAGCGCGCGGCCAGTCTTCGCCCGTCAGCGAACCTCCCTGTCCTGACTTGAGGCCCCGGCCGACCTCTGCAAACCCCCAAAGAAGGTCGGGGACTGGAAG
>DATNHL010000281.1:0-4055 GCA_035604995.1 Occallatibacter sp.
TCGCCCTTCGGTCCCTTCCGGCGCGGTATACGGGTGTTGTCGAAACGTATCGCCCTGGAGCACCCCGTCCGCCTGAAGGCACTGCGACTGGTACAGCTCGTACGCCAGGTTGGACTTGACCGGAATCAGCCGGCCGAACACTGCGTAATTGCGTGCGGTCCAGGGGGTAAGCGTTAGCCCGGCGGCCAGGGTCGCGGCCGCAAGCGGGCGCCACGCCCCCCGCCGGCCGCCGGCCGCCAGGGATAGCATCCCCCAGGTGAGTCCGAGGGCCGGGCTGGCCAGGGCGCAGAGCCCGCCGAACACGCCCCAGCCGGCGGCCGCGCGCAAGGACCGCAGCAGTCGGCCCCAGCACAGCCCGGCCAGCAGCAGGTCCAGGGCGAGCAGCACCAGCCAGCTGTCGTGCGTGAACTGGAAGCACAGGCGGAAGTGGCAGAGGAGGCCGACGAAATAGGCTGTTGCCGCCACCGCTCCGGCCAACCGGCTCTTCTGCCCGGCCAGGGCCCAGACGAGGAGGCCGGTCCCGCTCAGTACGGCGACCTGGAAGAAGATCACCACAGCCATGACGGTATGCTTGTCGCCGTCGCAGGCCCAGAGGACCCCGGCCAGGATGGCGGGTAGGACCGGCGGCATCCAGGCGGTGGGACCGGTCTGCTCGCCAAACGGGTTGGAGAACCCCTGACCGCGGAACAGCGAGCGGGCGATGTTGAAATACTCCGCCCCCAGCTGGTCATTCTCGTTCGCGTTGATGTTGTGCTCGAACGGGGGGAAGTAACGGTAGTTGGCCCGGTTGCTGACCGCGAACGAGAGGTTGGCGTAGACCGCGCAGCCGCACACGGCCAGGATCAGGAGGACCGGCGCGATCAGCGCGGTCCACCGGATCCGGGTCGGAGAGCAGGCGGTCGCCTGCTCGGTCGGGGTCACGTCACGGAACCTCTCGTTGAGCCGCCGTCCTGGGGGGCGGCGCGCCGGAGCGCCGCCCCGAGAAGGGCAGCTAAACAACTCGGGAATCTCGGCCCAACAGACGGGGACTTCGGCAATCCGCCATCGTGTTCAAGGAGTCTTTTCGTACAGCACTAACCGATAGTGTGTCCCTCCCCCGCCGTCGAACGTCTCCTGCAGGATAATCTGCATCCCTTCGCATGGGTAGCCCGCGCCGCCGCCCCCCTCGGATCCCTGCCACATGCGTCCCGCCACTGGCGGCGTGCCTTGCGCGTCCGGCCATGTGATATCCTGGGCTTCCAGCGACGCGACGTGCGTTTGGTGCCCGGGGTGTCCGAATGCACTTACGGTGCAACGCACCGGTAGCGCCCGAAGGCCCACTTGCGCCGCATAGTAGCGTAACGGGTTCACCACAATCGGATTGGGGACGTAAACCACATCCTCAGGTTGATAATGCTCCTTCAGGAATCCCGCTGCCTTGGCGATGGCGGGTGGTTCCTCGGGCACCTGTGCCAGCGCTAGCCCCAAACCGTACAGGCAGGGGAGAACGATCCAACAGGCCAAAAAGACTCGCGATGCCGCGTCGGGCAAGCGGCACCAGAGAATGCCCCACAAGCCAAGCAGCGATAAGTGAGCAAACACCAGGTAACGATCGAAGAAAATCGACCGCCCGGACCACAGCGAGATACCCAGGCTCGCCAGCCACGGCAGCGCCGCCTGGACCACAAAGAAGTACGCTGCCCGATCGCCGCGGATGACCCGCCACAGTGCCAAGGCTGCGAGCGGGGCCAACCATAGAGCTGCTTCCAGTTCTTGCAAATACTCCATCCCCGCAAGCCAGGTAAAGAGCACCCGCTCGGCATCCTGACGTGTGACGGCGGGTATCCAATAGCCTTCGCGCACGGTGTGGAGCTGCTCATTTAGCACGGGGAGCCATGGACTGTACAGCAGCAAAGCGAGGATTGCGGCGAACGCGAACCCGAAGACGGACGGCAAAGCATTGCGGAACGAATCGCGGCGGGCGCACATCAGCAAATCGCCCAGGACGAAAACGCCCTGCGCGCAGATCGTGAAGAGGGCATAGTTGTGTACGTAACAAAAAGTCGCCGCGGCCACTCCATACGCCGACCACCACACTTCCCGGTTCGCCTGCGCGCGCATGGCCCGCAGCAGCAGCCAGGCCGTAAAGCCGGCCAGCAACACGCCCAGGCTGTACATCCGCGCCGTCCGGCTGGGCATGACCTGGGCCAGGTGAATGGCCATGACCGACGCGCCTAAGAGCGCCCCGCCCTGCGCGCCATCCCTGCCGGGGGGGGATTTGCTACCTCGATCCGTGCAGGCTTCTTGGCACAGGGCGTAGAACACGGGGATACTTAGAAAGCCGCACAGCACCGAAAAGGCGCGGATCGCCGCGGGCGAATCGCTCCAGACGCGGTCCCAGGTTTGCAAAGCCAGGTAGTACAGAGGCGGGTGCACGTCGCTGGCTGTGCGCTGGATCACTTCGGCGGCGGGATATTGCGTCAGTCGCCAGGAAAAGGACTCGTCCCTGGTAAGCTCAGGCCCGCCCAGCCGGTAGCAACGGACGCCGACGGCGATTGCCGCGACGAACGAGAGCAGGACGAGCCCGTTCTGTAGGACAGCCCGACCATACCACTTGCGGCCCATCATGACAACTCGGCGGTTCGCGCGGCACGCGGTCAAAGCGGTTTCGTGTTCGCGACGCAGGGCTGCTGTGGCATTTCGCGTTCTCGGCTCGTCAACGAGTGCAGCGATGATGCGGCCAGAATACTCTCCTCGGCGTCAGCACCGGCAAGCGACTCCTGCGCTGCCGTCCGAAATGCGCGACGCAGCTCGAACAAACCGCGAAGCATCATCCATCCATCGCGAATCGGCCGGACCTTCGACCCAGGCACATCCCGCCAGGCAACGGGCACCTCGGCAATGCCGTAGCCCAGTCGCTGGGCCCAGACCAGGATCTCCACGTCGAACAGGTAACCGGACTGGCAGCAAAGCCGCGCGAGCCGCAGGCCGGCTTCGCGCCGAAACATCTTGAAGCCGCACTGCGTATCGAGGACAGGCAAGTCAAAGAAACGGCGCGTCAAGGAAGCAAAAGCCTTGCCCAGGACGCCACGATGCCAGCTGCGGCGCACGGCCTTGCCGGGCCGCAAGAGGCGACCACCGACGGCGACGGCTGCACCCTGGTCAATGGCATCGCGGAGCTTCTGTTCTTCCGCGATGGGAGTGGCGCCGTCGGCATCAGCGAACAAGATTACGTCGCCCCGGGCAGCCAACATACCGCGTCGCACGGCGGCGCCTTTGCCCTGGTTCTCCAAATGCCGGATGAACCATAGCTGTTGCCACTCCGCGCACAAACTTTCCAGCAACGCGGCGAGTCCGTCACGACCGCCGTCATCGACTACGATGACCTCATAGCTATCCATGTACAGGCCATCGAGATACGGTTTTATCGACGACAGGTAGCACGGCAGTCGCCCGGCCTCGTTGTGCGCGGGAATGACGAGGGAGTAATCAATGGACGCTGTCATCACCGTTCCCACTGTTAGCACGACTGTTGGTGACGGCCAGGAATCATGCCCTGGCCTTGAATTGCTGCTCGGGCTAGCGAGCACTCCAAGGATGCCAGGATGTCAACTAGACCTTTTCGGAAATAGTAACACATGGCCATTAAGGACGTATGTGGGCGTCTGAAATGCCCCGTTTTTCTGAAGAATTCCGACGTCATTAGAGGCCCGCATAGGGCGGTCTTACTATTTCCGAAAAGGTCTATTGTAGCAGGCCACATTGCCACTGCTCGATGGCCACCAATTGCCGGTTGAACGTGGCTGACTCGCCATATCGACTGTACTTTATCATCTGCATTTCATTCGCAGCGAGCTATTTGACAAAGCTACCGTTGCTCGCCCCGCTTTCGAGCAACGGTACTCTGCCCGACGACCGCTTGGGCCCGTCAGATTCGGGCGTAACCGCCCGTCCGCTACGGTGCCAAGGCGAAGAAGGCCTCACCGGCGACGAGGTCACGGTGAGGATAGAGGCGCTCCACTTCCCGCTCGATGCGCTGCTCCTGGAACGCCTCCCACTGCCCGCCGATCCACACG
>DATNHL010000282.1:0-2253 GCA_035604995.1 Occallatibacter sp.
TGGAAAACGGTTCGGCATGACTGCTGTCGAGGTTCATGATGTGATCAGGCGATTGGAATTGAAGCGGCCAAGTGCGACTTGCCCTGTGTGTGGATGGCAGGGCAGGATGCAGAGCCACACGCCAAGCGTCTGCGCGCGCAAGTTGCTGCTCAGGAGTTTGAGTAAGGCTGGCATGCCGGCGAGCGAGATCGCGCGTAGGCTCGGCGTCTCCAGGAATCTGATCCTCTTGACGACCCGCCGCTTGGGGATCAAATGTTCTCCCGTTAAAGCTGAGATTTGTTCGGTATGTGGGTGGCGGGGAGTGATGTCTTACCACGACCATCAACGTTGCGCATATTTCTTAGTGCTCAGGGAGATGCGCGAAGCTGGGTTACCCCGGCGCGAGATTACCCGTAAGCTTAGCATCTCGCATGCTGCGTTCTTCCAGGGCCTCCACCGATTGGGGTTATCCCCCAAAACTCCTAAATGAACCAGCCAGGCGCAGTGGTTCGAGCGTCACGGGCCTTCCGACGCCTTGGAAGGCAGCGAAGCGCGGGCGGCGCAAGCTTTCTCTCGTATGCCTGCGCCCGACGGGCAGGGATATCGAATTGTGTGTCGCGGGTGGCGCAGACGTGCCGCTCTTTGGCATGCCTGCGCCTCTCCGACTCAGATGTGGCGCATACATCACGACAAAACGCGTCGTGACGCGCCACCCGCGGAGATGCCTCTGGTGACACCAAAAGGGTTAAAGGCGCGAACCGCCCCTAAATCGTAGAAATCTCGTCCTAGTCGTCAAAGACGGGTTAGAAGGGAGGACGTTCCGCTTTGGGGCGGCTTTTCCGTGCCGGCTTGGGGACAGGTTTACGCCGCTTCACTCCTAACGCTTGTTCCAGCATTGCCTCGAGGATTTTCTTCTCCGCGTCGGTAACCGTCCGGGTGAATTTCTCCGGCCGCTCGCCGAGAACAGATTGCAACCGGGCCAGCCATTCCAAAGAGGGGGCGGCGGGATGGTCCGGCATGCGCCGGACGATGTGGAGGGCAGCGGCAAAGTCCGGGACAGCCCTGAAGCACCGCAAAGCGTTCTTCAAGTCCCCGGCCTGCTGGAAGCTCTCGGCGGCCCCACGCAGGTCACCCAAGCCTTCGTAACAGACGGCTTCCAGTTTGGGCTCGCGCCGCGTCACCTTAGCGAGCACTCTCAATGCCTCGTCGAAATACTTGTCTTTGAGAAGCGCCTGGATCGCCCGCTGGCGCAATCCCTCCAAGCGCTCCGCGGCGTCAGGGACTCCCAACGCATCGTAAAATGCCGGGAAAAGCTGGAGAAACGCTTCGGTTTTCGATCGGTCTACCGGGGAGGCGGTTTCCAGTGTCTCGATCCAACTCTGGCGCTCGGCGGCAATCTCCACCAGAACCCAGCTTTCAAGCTCAGATTTGTGCCGGGGCAGAACCTGGGCGAGTTCGGCCAAAGCCTGGAGACGGTCGGCGGAGGGGGCGCGGTGGACGCGTCCGATGGCGCGAATTACTGCGGCCAATCCCACCCGCCGCGCTTGCAGTGCAGCCTGCGCCGCTTCCGCGAAAAGGTCCGGATTTCCTAACTCGGCGGGCAGGCGCGTATGGCGGACGCCGAGCAAAAAGCATATTTCCGACAGGGTGAGATGCGCGGCGTCTCGCACCGCCTGGTCCGTGACGGCGGCGGGAGCGTCCAGCCTTCCGAGGAGCGTCGCCGCTTGCTGGGCACGCGACCAGGCCATTTCCGGCTTGACCTCGAGATACTGCCGGGCATCTGCCTGGCAGCGCTGCACGCGCTCCTCCGTATCCAACTCTTCTTCCTGGAGCGTCTTGGTGATGGCGGCGGGGACGGATGAGGAAACCCCGGCCCCCAGCGCGCCTCCGTTGAGAAAGGTAAGACTCGCCGCCACCACCTCATCCGAAGGGTTGATGTCCAGCCACACCAGCCGCTCCCAAGGACGGCTTACCGCCACCCGCAACTGGTCGATGGCCAGGCGCTTGCGCAACTCGAGAAGGCCGGAGTCTGCGCGCGTCGGCGGCCTTTCCCCCAGAATCTGTCCGATCTGGCGGCCAGGGTCGATCACACACACGGTGTGGAAGTCCAGGCCCTTCGCCTCGGCGACCGTCAGCACGGCCGCCCGCGCCGACTCTGGAATGAACGCGGGCGCGGCCTCTTCGAGCGTGATGAGCGCTGCCCCCTCGCGGGCGGCCAGCAATTTGAGCAGCTCCTCGAGTTCCGGGCCCGGGGCGGCGGTGCAATAAAGGATC
>DATNHL010000283.1:0-17602 GCA_035604995.1 Occallatibacter sp.
TGATTTCCGTGCGAGGCAGCCACAAACGGTACGGCCCAGATTCGGCTTCAGTTTCACGCGGCCTGCCGGTTCACCAGCTGAAGCCCCCGGAGGGCGGCGGCCACAAGCCCTGAAGCTGCCGGAGCAGGACGATTCGGCCGAAGTGGTAGGCGTTGTGCGCGCCGAGGCTTTCCAACTGCTCGCGGACGGTCATCACGCGCACGGGCATGCCGGGGCGGGAGGGGCAGCGCACCTCGACTTCCAGGCGGCTTGTGTCGAACGCCGCCTCGGCGGCCTCGCGGTTGGCCGTGAAGAACCGCTGCCGCAACTGGTTCCAGTCTTCCTCCACCGTATCGTCGGCGGTCGGGAATCCGGCGGAGGCGTGAGCCGGGTAGGGGGTTTCGATGCCGCGCACCCAGTCCAGGGTGACCTGCTGCCAGAAGGCGATGTGCCAGAGCTCCTCGTAGATGGTGCGCGGGGCGCCGGGAATTCTGCGGTGGGCGGCTTCGGGCGCGAGGCCGTCAAGAATTTCCGCCGGCGGGGTGTGCGCGCTGTCGCCTGCCAGCACCTGCTCCAGTTCGTTCATCTTTGCTCCTTGGCAACTGTCCGCTGATCGAGATTATTCCATGGGCGGCTGTGGGATGCATTTGGGGTAAAATGGGTGTAGATGGACGGGCCTGAGCCGCTTCGGGTTCGGGTCGCATCCAAGGAACTGAAAGGGCTGCAACAACCCCGTGGATGGGGAAGCCCAGGCTGATCGGCCGAGTCGCCGATCCCGCTTGGCGCTTCAGCGCATCCACTGCAGCCGCGTTAGCTTTCAACATCCCCGTCCGGCGCCCTCTAGGGCGAGCTGGACTGAAGGCGGAGTAGAGTGAACCCTGTTCTCGATGTAGACACGGCGGCCGCCGCTGCGGTCGGCACGAGTTGCAGCCTGGAAGATTACCTGGCGCTCCCTGACCACTCGATGGATGCACGCATTGCCGAGGCGCGGGCGAAGCTGGGCGCGACGACCATCCTGCTGGGCCACCACTATCAACGCGACGAGGTGATCCGCTTCGCCGACTTTACCGGCGATAGCTACAAGCTCTCCAAAATCGCCGCCGAGACGGACGCCCGGTACATTGTCTTCTGCGGCGTGCACTTCATGGCCGAGAGCGCCGATGTGCTGGGGCGCGACGGCCAGCAGGTAATTCTGCCCGACCTGAACGCCGGCTGCTCCATGGCCGATATGGCCGAAATCTCGCAGGTGGAAGCCGCCTGGGAGGCGCTTGAGCGCCTCGGCCTTGCGGACGGAATGATTCCGCTGACATACATGAATTCGACCGCGGTGATCAAGGCGTTTTGCGGGGAGCGCGGGGGGTTGGTGTGCACTTCGTCCAACGCGCGGGCGGCCTTTGAGTGGGCGTTTGCGCGCGGCAAGCGGATTCTCTTCCTGCCCGATCAGCACCTGGGGCGGAATACGGGGTTTGCGATGGGGATTCCGCAGGAAGAGATGGCGGTCTGGGATCCGTGGGCGCTCGAAGGGGGCCAGACGAAAGCGGCGCTGGACGCGAGCCGCATCCTGCTGTGGAAGGGGCATTGCGCGGTGCATCAGCGCTTTCTGCCCGGTCACGTGGACCAGGTGAGGGCCAAGTATCCCGGCATCCAGGTGATCGTGCATCCCGAGTGCCGCTTTGAGGTCTGCCAGAAGGCCGACGCGCTGGGCTCGACGGAGCGGCTGATCAGGATTGTGGAGGATGCGTCGGCGGGGTCGATGTTCGCCATCGGGACCGAGATCCACCTGGTCAACCGGCTGGCGCGGCGGTTCGCGGCGGAGGGCAAGCGGATCATCACCCTCGACGATACGGGCTGCCTGTGCACCACCATGTACCGCATCAGCCCGCAGCACCTGGCCTGGGCGCTGGAGAACCTGCTTGAGGGCCGCGTCGTGAACCGCATCCAGGTGCGGGCGAACGTGAAGCAGTGGGCAAGGGTTGCGCTGGATCGCATGCTGGAAACGCAGGGAACAGGGAATAGGGAACAGCGAACGGGGGAAAGCTATGGGCGAGTCGTTCAAAGATCTCGTGGTGTGGCAACGGGCAGTTCAGATGGCGCTGGACGTTTATAAGCTGACCGCAGATTTCCCAACCTCAGAACGATTCGGTCTGACCAATCAGCGAAGAAGAGCTTCCGTTTCAGTTGCGAGCAACATCGCGGAGGGTTACGGGAGGTCCACGACAGGGGAGTACATCCTCTTTCTCGGCCACGCAAGAGGCTCGAACTGCGAGGTTCAGACCCAACTCGTGATTTCGGAGGCTCTCGGCTTTGGCTCAAAACAATTGCGTCAATCGGCCGATGGTCTTTCAGGCGAGGTTAGCCGGATGATCGTCTCAATGATGAGCAAACTGCAGAAATGAGCACAGTTTTTCTGTTCCCTGTTCCCTGGTCCCTGTTCCCTGCTTTTGTCGTATCCTAATAGGCAAGGGCATTTCCAGATGAAGACGTTCACACTTGAAGAAGCGCAGTCACTGCTCCCGGTGCTGGAGTCGCTGCTTAAGCGGGCGATCGAAGGCAAGCAGGCGGCGGAGGAGGTCGAGGCTGGCCTGGCCGAGCTGGCGCGGCGCATCTACCTCTCCGGAGGGATGAGCGTGGACGTGGGCGGGGTGGCCAAGAAGCGCGCGGAGATGGAGACGCATCTGCAGCGGGTGCGCGAAAGCATTGCCGAGATCGACTCGATCGGCGTGCAGGTAAAGGACCTGGAAGCTGGGCTGCTGGACTTTCCCTGCCGGCTCGACGACCAGGTGGTGCTGCTGTGCTGGCGGATGGGGGAGAGCTCCATCGAGCACTGGCACACCGTGGAAGCCGGATTTCAGGGCCGTCAGCCCGTGGATGAGCGCTTCCGGCGCCGCACGAACTCCGGCGGGCGGCCCAACTGAGGCGCCGTGGGCGCTAGTTCCCAGTTCGCTCAAAGCATGTACATCCCCGAGCACGAAGTCCGCGACGTACTCACCTATGAAGCCCTGATTCCTGCCATCCGGCAGGCGCTGATCGATTACTCCGCCGGACTGGTGGAGCAGCCAGCGCGGACCATTCTGCGGGCGGGCAACGCCGAGGGCTTCAGGAACGGATGGTTTGCCGTGATGCCGGTGATTGCCGGCGATGTGATGGGCGTGAAGACGGTCACCTTCTACCCAGGCAACGGCGAGATCGGCCTGCACACGCACATGGCGGTGATCGAGTTGCTGCGGCGCTCGACAGGCGAGCCGCTGGCGGTGATGGATGGGCGGCTGATTACCGAGATGCGCACCGCCGCTGTTTCCGCCGTGGCGCTGGACGCGCTGGCCCCGCCATCGGCGACCAGCCTGGGGATTCTCGGCTCGGGCGTGCAGGCGCGGTCGCACATTGAGGCGCTGCGACTAGTGCGGCCGGGGCTCAGGGACATTCGCATCTGGAGCCGCACGCCTGCCAACGCCGAGCGGCTGGCTGCGGAGACCGGAGCGCTGGCCTTTCCCATTGAAGATGCTGCGGGCGCGGATGTGGTTCTCACGGTAACTGCCTCGCCCGCGCCAGTGCTGGAGGGGCGCTGGGTGACTCCGCAGGCGCTGGTGCTGGCTGTGGGCGCGACCGGCGCAGGCCTGTGCGAACTGGACGACGAGGTGATGCAATCGAGCTTTGTAGTGGCCGAGTCGCGCTCCTGCGCCGAACGGGAATCGGGAGACGTGCGGCTTTCCGGCGCCAAGGTGGAGGCAGAGATCGGCGAGATTCTCTCCGGCGCGGTGGCTGCGCCTGCCGGGCGGCGGATCGTCTTCAAGTCGGTCGGCATGGCCATCGAAGACCTGACTGCGGCGCGCCTGGTCTGGCAGGCATGCCGACCCTCATCGCAATGAGCGAACCCGCGCCGCGTCGCGTCTCTCGTTGTACGGCTGAAAGAGGGGAGTCTGCGTCTAAGTCCGGTAGCGGGACAGGATGCGCGCCGAAGCAGTACCCTTTGAGAGAGGCGCAGTGAGCGGCGAGCGAGGAGCGGCAATGAGACCTGGCAAGTGGGCAAGGCTGTTATTTGTGGCGGCCCCGCTCCTGATCGGCTTTGGGGCGGGGTGCGGGGATTTCTGGCAGGCGCCCAGCGGCGGTGGCGGCGGAACCTGCACCACCAACTGCACCACGGCAACCAGCGGCAACTTCTACATTCTCGATGCCGGGACGAGCCCCGGGATCGTCGGCGCCTCCATTGTCTCCGGCACCCTGACTGCGATCACCGACAGCCCCTGGTCGATTCAGGGCACGCCGTACTCCATGGCCATCGCTCCGAACAAGAGTTTTCTGATCGTGAGCACGACCTCCGGCGTATTCGCCTTTCCCATCACGAACGGAGAATTGGGAACCGCCGCGGTGGTCTCCACGGATCAGGCCTATGCTGTTCAGGTGGACGCGACGAGTTCGTGGCTGATCGAAGCGATTCCCGGCACAGGCGGAGTGACCATCGGCGCCATCCCTATCGTCTCCACCACGGGCGCAAGTAACGGCACGGAGCAGGACGTATCGTTCACCGTGACCGGCGCCGCCGTGCAGCCGAACAAGATGGCGATTTCAGGGGATAACAGCAATATCTTCCTCGCCCTGGGAGCGGGGGGAACTATCGTTGTGCCGTTCAATGCCGCCGCCACCACTGGGACCAACCCGCTGGGATCCAAGGCAAGCACAATTCCGGTGGCGAATGCCGGCGGTTCAGCGCTTTCGGTGGCCGTGGACCCCGGGACGAGCCCTCGCTTGTTTTACATCGGCGAAACGCTGGCCGATTCGGCGGGCACCGCGGGCGGGTTGCGGGCCTTCAACTACAGTTCGCTGGGCAGTGGCACGCTCACCCAGGCCACCGGCTCGCCCATCGTCAGCGGCGGACTGGCGCCCAACTTCATTCTCCCCTCCAAGTCCGGCAGCTACGTCTATGTTGCCAATGGACAAGGCACAAGCGCGGGCAACGTGACCGGGTTTACCATCACCGCCAGCGGCGCCACCTATTCGCTGGCAACTGACACCTCTACCGCAGCGGGCGAGCAGCCGCTTGGCCTGGCAGAGGACTCGACCAGCACTTTCGTATTCGAGGTGGGGTCGCTGGGCAGTCCCTACTTCGATGCCTACACCTTCGACTCCACCACCCTCGGACAACTGGACTCGCAGATCACGTCTACCACTGCGGCGAGTTCCATTGCCATTGTGGCAGCGCCGTAAAAGCAGGGGTCAGGGGTCAGGGATCAGTTCTCAATTAATTGCGGGCCGCAGCGGGTGTTCTCCGCCGCGAGCTTGGTTCCCCGATCCCTGTTCCGAAAGTGCTATTCTCAAGAGGAACGCCACTGGCTGTGCTGACGCGATCCCCCATCCCACTTGTCCGTTGCGCAAGGCACCGCGGAGCCTCTCGGTCTTCGCTGCTTGTGCTGTGTTTTTTTGTGGTGTGTTTATTTGTGCTCTGTTTGGGATGCAGCCGGCTGCACAAGGAAACGCACGAGACGGTCTACGTCTCGGCCCGGCAGATGTACCTGCATGACCGGGTGGCCGCTGTCTCCAATCGCGTGGCCGAGGTGGTGAATGGGCAGAGGCTCGAGGTGCTGGAGCATGGCCACCGCTTCCTCAAGGTAAGAACTGAGAAGAACGAGATTGGCTGGATTGAAGAGCACGCGGTGATCGACAGCAAAACGTACGACACGTTTGCCCAGTTGGCCAGCCAGCACCTGCGGGACCCTGTGGTGGCCACTGCCACCGTTCGCGACGATGTGTACCTGCACAACATTCCGGGCCGGGAGACGGAGCACCTCTACCTGCTCGCCGGAAACGCCAAGGTTCAGCTCCTGGCCCGGGCCTCGGTTCCCAAGGTGGCGCCGACGGCTGCGCCCAAGAGCTCCGCGCAGAAGGCTCCGCCGACAGCTGCTCCTGAAGCCAAGAGCCCAGCCCTACCCGCTATCCCGACAAAGGCTCCGGCAAAGGCGATCGCTCCCGCCACGCCGGCTGCGACCGCCGAGGAAATTCCTCTCGTAATCATGGAAGACTGGTGGCTGGTGCGCGACACGCAGGGGCATGCGGGCTGGCTGCTGGCCGGGCGCGTGGATGTGGAGGTGCCGGACGAGGTGGCGGCCTACGCCGAGGGCCAGCGGATGGTGGGCGCTTACGTGCTGACCAAGGTGACCGATGACGAGGCCACCACGGCCGACCACCAGGTTCCCGAGTATGTGACTGTGCTGAGCCCGCCCAAACCCGGTCTGCCCTTCGACTTCGACCAGGTGCGCGTGTTTACCTGGAGCTTGAGGCGTCACCGCTACGAGACGGCCTTCCGGCTGCATCCGATTCAGGGGTTTCTTCCGGTCAAGGTTGGCTCGCAGGCAGGGGCGGGCGGCGGCGCGGTGCCCACGTTCAGCATCCAGATCGCCAGCGGGGAGAATCTCAGCGTCGATCCCAACACGGGCATTACGCGGCCGGTTGCCCCGCGCACCATCAACTACGAGATGGTCGAGACGCAGGTGAAGCGCATTGGGCCGGATATGACGCCGATACCGGTGGGGCATCTTGAGGGCGAGAAGCCGAAAACTGCCAAAACGGCGAAACCGGCAAACCACAAACGCAGATAGGGCGGCTCAGAACGGCGAGGATGCCTGGTCTATTCCTCGAAAGCCGTTTCAAGGTTCTGTCCGCCATAGAAGATGCCGGCAATTTTCACCAAATCGCCTGCAACTTCAAACGCGATGGAAGCACGCCTTCGAAACCCGAACACGCGAAGGCCGGGGTAGAGATCGTCTCTCTGCGCTCCTCGCATGGGGAAGGTGCTGAGGCTTTCACATTGCTGAACAATGGCATCGGTGTAGCGGGCGGCAATCTCCGGCGAGGCAGCCAGGGCAATCTGGGCGAAAAGAGCCAGCAGTTGATCCTCGGCTTGCGGAGTATAGACGACGCGATACACTACCCGGCCTTCCGGGCAGACTTGTAAGCCGCAGCCAAGGAGGCTCGCACCTGCTTGCCGGTGCGGCCACTTGACGGGTCGGCCTTCATGGCTCTGAGCGCCGGAACCGCTTCATTCCTGAGCCATGCTTCCAGCGCCCGATCTTGCATGAGCAGTGCGCGCAGCCCGTCGCGAATGACTTCACTCTCCGAGGCGTATTCGCCCGACTCGACCTTGCCCCGAACGAGTTCAGCCATCTCATGGGGAAGGGTGATGCTGAGTTGTCTTGTTGACCGCATTGGCTCACCTCCACGGAGCAGAGTAGGATTTAATCCTATTCCACTTCCATCCCCAAGTGGAAGAAAAACCGCCTTCGCCGTCATCCCCGCCTGCGCAGTTCAAGCTCCACCACGCGCAGCATCTCTCTTTCGGGGGCCGGTTTGCCGGTCCAGATTTCGAACTGGCGCGCGCCCTGCTGAACGAACATCTCCAGGCCGGTGATGACGGGGATGCCGCGTTCGCGCGCCAGCTTGAGCAGCGGCGTCTCCAGCGGGTTGTAGACCATGTCGAAGACAAGGCCGGCGTTCAGTTCGCTTTCCTTGATGGGCAGGGCCTGCTTCGAACCGGCCATGCCGCAGGGGGTGGAGTTGATGAGCGCATCGAAGCGGCCCCTGGCGAAGAGCTCGTGTTTGAGCGCCGCGGCTTTGGCGTCTTTGGCCAGCGCTACCGCGGTTTCGTGGGTGCGGTTGACGATGAAGACCTCCGCGCCCTGCTCCACCAGGCCGAAGACGGCAGAGCGCGCCGCGCCTCCGGCGCCCAGCACGGCGATGCGCGAGCCTTTGAGCTTGATCCTCTTTTCCAGTGGGCGGACGATGCCGGCCACATCGGTATTGAAGCCGACGATCTTGCCGTCGCCGCCAACACGCAGGGTGTTGCAGGCGCCGATCTTCGCGGTGAGCGGGTCCATGTTGGCAAGGTGGGGCAGGACCTCCTGCTTGAGCGGCATGGTCACGGCAACACCTGCCAGCGGGAGCCCGCGCACCAGTGTCAGCAGGTCTCCGAGGGCGCGGACCTTCAGCGGTAGCAGCACCGCGTTCACGCTCTCCCTGCGGAAGGCGGTCGAGTGCATAAGCGGCGAAAGCGAGTGGGCGATGGGGTTGCCGGCCACGCCATAGATTCGCGTTGCCTGGTCCAACTGGTCGATGCGGTACAAATCCCGAAGCGCGCGCGCCGTGACCTGGCCTGGCGCTGTTTCAGAACCGTCGGAAGAAGAGGCAAAGGTGAAGGCTGCCCCGGCGCGGGGGCCGAGGACGCGGCTCACGAGGCCCTCCTCGCCCATGGCGATGCCCACCACCTGCGCGGAGAGAGAGCGGTCCTCGATCAGCTTGAGCACTGCCAGGTTGTCGGCCAGCGTGCGCGCCGTGGAAACCACCTTCACAAACTCCGGGGCAAAGGCCTCAATCCGCTCCGCTGCCTGCTCCAGCCCTTTGGTGTGAGTAAAGTCGTGAAAGCTGACCAGCAGCGCCGTGCCGGATGCCCGCAGCCCGTCGCGAAATTGCTGGAGCGTCGCCGGCCTGGCCTCCTCCGCCGATTCGACTTCGAGGTCCACCAACTGACAGCCAGCCTCGGCGGCTTCCAGAAGGGCCGCAAGCTCCTCGGTCAGGGACCCAGCGAAGTTGCCTCCGAAGGGTCTGCGGCGGCAGGTGGCGATGGCGGTCACGTCGCGATGTTTGGCGAGAAACTCCTCCAGCCTGGGCAGCGCCGCGGCAGGATTGGCCAGCGTATCCAGCCGGAATTCGAGAAACTTAGAGTCAGCCAGCGCCGAGGTGGCCCGCTCCAACATCTCTGCCGCAGAACCGGCCTGAATGGCTACACAGAGCCTGGGGACGCGGAGGCGCGGGCCGGCAAGAACGGGAGGGGAATAGGGCGGGTTGGAAGCAGCGCGAGGCATTGCCATCAATTGACGCATCTTAATGGGGTTGCTGCGCGGATGCAACAACGGAATCGCGAGGCCCGCCTGACAAGGATGGGGAGCACGGCCAACCCCCTGCGGCTTGCCTTGTTAACCTAGAACTTTGGAGGAGTTTGCCGATCATGTCAGCTCAAATCCCTGTTGCCGTTGCCGCCAGCGAAGATCTTCACGCCTGGGAGGCGGGTGGTGCTGCCTCTGCCGAGGCGCTCACTGCCTGGGTGGGCGCCCGCCTGGCCGCGCACGAGTCGGCGCTGGCCGCGCTGCTGGCCGTGGAGGCCCCGCGGACTCCGGAGAATTCACTGCGGCACTTCGACGAAGCCATTGAGCAGCTCGCCCTAGCCGGGGCGCAGGCCGGCGTGCTGAACTCCGTTGCCGCGGACAAGGCGGTGCGCGACCAGGCGCAGGAGGAGGCGCAGCGGGTGGCCATGGCCGGCAGTGCGCTAAGCCTGAACCGCCAGGTCTACGAGGCGCTGGCGGCCATCGATCTTGAAGGCGCGAGCGCGGCGACCAGGCATTTTGTTGAGCGGACGCTGCTCGGCTACCGGCTGGCCGGCGTAGACAAGGACCAGGCCACGCGCGACCACCTGCAGGCCCTGCATGAGAAAGCTACGCGGCTCTCGCTTGAGTTCAGCCGCAACATTCAGGAAGGCGGCAAGACCATCGAGGCGACCGAGGCGGAGCTGGATGGGCTGCCGGCGGACTACTTGGCCCGGCATCCGGGAGATGCTGCGGGGCGCGTCACCCTGACCACCGACCAGCCCGACATGCAGCCGGTGATGACTTTTGCCACGAGCGCCGCGCTGAGGGAGCGGATGTTCCTGGCCTACAACACGCGCGCCTACCCGGGCAACCAGCAGATCCTGCTCGACCTGCTTGCCACGCGTCAGGAGATTGCCACGGTGCTCGGCTTCCGCAGCTGGGCCGACTTGGCCACGGCCGACCAGATGATGGGCTCGGCTGCCAACGTGCGCACCTTCCTGGCCAAACTGGACGAGGCCAGCCGGGACGGCGCGCGCCGCGAGCACGAGCTGATTATGGACTTTGCCCGCAAGCATCAGCCGGGCATGGAGGCCATCGACATTACCAGCCGCGGCTACTGGTACGAGCAGTTTCGCCGCTCGGCCTTCGACTTCGACTCGCAGTCCGTGCGGCCCTATTTCCCGTATGCGCAGGTCGAGGCCGGCGTGCTGGAGACTGCGGCGCGCTTGTTCAAGATCGAGTTCCGCAGGTCGGATGCTGCGGCCTGGCATGCAGACGTCTCGGTCTTCGACGTCTTCGAGGAAGGCCAGCGCGTGGGCCGCTTTTATCTCGACATGCACCCTCGCGACGGCAAGGACAAGTGGTTCTCGGCCGCGCCGATTGTTACCGGGGCTCGCGGGCGGGCAATGCCCGAGGCTGCGTTGATCTGCAACTTCCCCGCGGGCGACGACAAGGACCCCGGGCTGCTGCAATACAACGACGTCGTGACTTACTTTCACGAGTTCGGCCACCTGATGCACGCGATTCTGGGTGGACAGACGGAGTGGGCAGGGCTCTCCGGCTTTGCAACGGAGGGCGACTTCATCGAGGTCCCGTCGCAAATGCTCGAAGAGTTCTTCCGCGACGAGAAGCTGCTCCAGGCCTTTGCAAAGCACTACGAGACCGGCGAGGTTCTTCCGGCGGAGACGATCAAAAAAATGAAGCTGGCCGGCGCGTTTGGGCGGGCCGACTGGGTGCGCGCGCAGCTTTACTACACCACGCTCTCGCTGGACCTGCACGACCAGGACCCCGCGGGACTGGACCTGGATGCGACGACGAAGAGGCTTTACCAAGGGCTGCAGCCATGGACGTGGATGGAAGGCAACCGCATGTACGCGAGCTTCGGCCACCTGACCGGGTACTCGTCGAACTACTACACCTACGCCTTCGACAAGGTGATCGCGCTGGACTTCTTCGCGCAGTTTGACGCTGCCGATCTGCTGGGCTGCGACGCCGGAGCGCGCTACCGCAAGGCGGTGCTGGAGCAGGGCGGATCGAAGCCGGGGCGGCAGATGGTGCGCGACTTTTTGGGACGCGACGAGGAGTTTTCGGCGTTTTCAGGGTGGTTGAATGAGGAGTTTGAAGGGGAGCTGTTGGCTGTTAGCCTTTAGCTTCCAGCTCGGATGATCGGCTAGCTCGCCAAATCCCAAAATCGGAGGCTCTATGAACGCAGCCGATTTTCGCCGCATCGCGCTCAGCTTTGAGGGCGCCGAAGAGGGTTCCCACATGGGCGCTGCCGATTTTCGCGCGGGCGGGCGGATCTTTGCCACGCTTGCTTCGGTGAGCCAGGGCTATGGGAACCTGATGCTGACGCTGGAACACCAGGCGGCCTTCATCGCGGACCGGCCCGACCTGTTTCTCCCCATCCACGGCGGTTGGGGCAGGATGGGCATGACGCACATCCGCCTGGCCGAAGCGGATGAGGACACACTCAAAGGCGCGCTGCACACCTGCTGGAAGCTGCGCGTGGAGAAGAACCGCAAGTCCGGCAAAAAGACCGGCTCCTCGACCAGGCCCGCTCCACCCAGATCCGCAAAGCGCCGCTAAAAATAGCATCCCCGCTTGCTCCGCGGAATCTCTTTCGACAGGAGATGAGCATGAAGATTGGAGTTCTTGGATCGGGCGGCGTGGCGAATGTGTTGGCGAGCGGTTTCCTCAAGCATGGGCACCAGGTCACCATCGGCAGCAGGACGCCGGACAAACTGGTGGATTGGGCGGCGCAGAATCCCGGCGGCAACACCGGCACGTTTGCCGCTGCGGCCACGTTCGGCGAACTGCTGGTTCTGGCGGTGAAGGGCTCGGCAGCCGCTGAGGCTCTTCGCCTGGCGGGTGCGGAGAATCTGGCGGGAAAGGCCGTGGTGGATGCCTGCAATCCCATCGCGGACGCGCCGCCGGACCACGGCGTTCTGCGATTCTTCACAAATCTCGATGAATCGCTGATGGAGCGATTGCAGCGCGAGTTTGCCGGCGCCCATTTCGTCAAAGCGTTCAATTCGGTTGGCGCTGCCTCCATGGTCAATCCGCGGTTTGCCGGCGGCAAGCCCACCATGTTCATCTGCGGCAACAGTGAAGCGGCGAAGAAGCAGGTCGGGGAAATCCTGGATCAGTTCGGCTGGGAGACGGCAGATATGGGCGGGGTGGAGGCGGCGCGCGCCATTGAACCGTTGTGCATGCTCTGGTGCATTCCAGGCTTCACGCGCAATGAGTGGACGCATGCGTTCAAGCTGCTGAAGAGATAATCCACTGCCTGCGACGGGCGCGAACCTGGCAGGCTTTCGCGATTACCCTGCCCTACCCAGCCAACCAACCAGGATGACGATCTCGAAATGGCCAATGTGAAAGACTTCGACGGCAAATGGGCGCTGGTGACGGGAGCCAGCGCGGGAATTGGAATTGCACTGGCGCGGGAGCTGGCTTCGCACGGAGCCAAACTCATCCTCACGGCACGGCGCGCGCAACGCCTCGAGGCGCTGGCTGCTGAACTTGGCGCGAAGGGGACGGAGGTCCGTGTTGTTGCGGCGGACCTGAACGATCCCGACGGCCCGCAGCAGATCTATGACGCGACCGAAAGCGCTGGGCTCAGCGTCGACATTCTCATCAACAACGCCGGGCTGGGGCAGTACGGGGCCTTTGCGCAAAGCCCTGTGGAGCAGGAATTGAGCCAGGTGCGCGTGAACTGCGAGGCGGTGGTGCGGCTGTCGCGGCTGTTTGTAGCGCGCATGGTGGAGCGGCGGCGGGGGTGGGTCATGATCCTGGCTTCGACGGCCAGCTTTCAGCCTTTGCCGTACCTTGCTACCTACGCGGCTACCAAGGCCTTTGACCGGTTCTTCGCGCTGGGACTGGCCGCCGAAGTGGCGCGTTTCGGCGTGAAGGTTACGGCGCTATGCCCGGGGCCGACGGAGAGCGAATTCTTCGATGTGGCGCATGCCGGCGTCTTCAAAGCCCGCGGAGTGCAATCGGCTGAGGCGGTTGCGCGGATCGGCGTGGAGGGCCTGGCGCGCGGGCAGCGGACCGTCATTCCTAACTTCAGCGGCAGGTTCACTGCGCAGCTAGTCCGCTTTCTGCCCGTCGGACTGATTACGCACTTTGTGGAAAGAGGCGCACGTCCGGCGCGCCCTTCGGCATGAATCGGCTTGCAGGCCCAATCCGTCGGGTGAGACACTAGCGTACAATGGGCCCAAGTCGTGTCCCGCTCACTCGAAACACGAAGCCTTCCCGAACGGAGTCATCCGGCAGCTGGCGACATGCAGTCAGAGGCATGCGCTATATCCTGGATGTTGTGGGGCTCTTCCGCTCCGGACGAAATAGCCGCCGTATATCATCAAGTCGACCAGATCTTTTCGTCATTTTCTTACTACCCTGAACAGGAGTGGCCCCAGCATAGGTTTCGCCCTCCGGATGGTCATAAGGTCTTTGGGGGGTGGCGCGATACCGAGACGGTCGCCTTCGTGTTCCTCTTGAATAACCCGGGAGCGTCGGCTCCGGCCGGCACCGCGCCTCTGATGCTCTCCTACGACGGGCAGCGAAGCACACTGACGCCGTTCATGCCGCAGATACGAAAGCTCAAAAAAGACTTGGCAAGGAAGAACGGCCGCAAGACTACCGACAAGCAACTTCAGATGCGCTTGGAGAAGGCGCACACATCTAAGTCGTTAGTAAGGCTCATGGCGCTCATGGCCCCGATCACGGCTATAATCAACGCGCTCGCGCTCTATCTGCGCAAAGTTGCACCGCCTGCGATCGACGCCGCCTGGCTGTCCGAAACGTATCAGATCGTGTTGCCGTTGGTTTACATCTCGGCCTTAGCGCTTTTGCTGATCTTTACGATTATCTGCATTCTCTATGTATGCAAGTACGGATTGTTGCTGCTAAGGAGGCTGTAATCGCATGGGCGAAAATGCGGCGTTCGATAGCAAAATCGACATTGGCGACGGTGCAGCTACACAGCCGGATAGCGACCAGGGCCCGGGCTGGCTTCCCGAACCCAGTCGAGGTTATCAAATTGCTAAGAGGGCCCTTGATCTTGTCCTTTCGTTGGCTTTCTTGATTCTTTGGGCGCCTCTCCTCCTTCTCATAGTGATAGCGATTAAATTGGACAGCCCTGGCCCCGTTCTCTTCAGGCAGCAAAGGGTTGGTCTTCGTGGAAAGCTGTTTACTCTTTGGAAATTTCGCACGATGCACATTGCGACCGATTCTAGCCTTCGAAGAGAGTATGTTCAGAAGCTTATTGAGATCGCTCCGAGCGAAAATGCATCTCAGCAGCCGCATTATGCGCTCAGAAACGACCCGAGAATTACGCGGGTCGGACGCCTCCTTCGGCGCTTAAGCTTTGATGAATTCCCTCAGTTTGTAAGTGTATTGGCGGGCGACATGAGTCTGGTTGGTCCTCGTCCCGCGCTTCATTATGAGGTGGCGGCGTACCAGGAGTGGCATAAGCTCCGATTCTCCTGCAAGCCTGGAATTACCGGGTTAGGGCAGGTAAGTGGCCGGAGCAGGCTAAGCTTCGATGAGATGGTCCGGCTGGATATTTACTACGCCAATCACTCTTCTATTTGGCGTGACCTTAAGATTCTCCTGAGAACGCCTTTTGCTGTCTTGGGCGACCCTGGCGCCTATTAGTGCTGCCGCATCAATGCTTATTTATCTGGATGGAATTGTCTGTCGACATGGGGACCTAGCCACCGCATTCCTTAAGTGCTCATAAGAAACTCAAGGGGGGGCCTGATTGAAAAAGAACAGGCGTAAGCGGGTCCTGGGCATCGGGGGAGATTCACGATCAAGGTTCGTCTTCCAGGCGGATTGACGTTCTTCGCGTTGGCCTCGTCATTCCTGCACGCTCTGGGCAGTTCTCAGATTGAGCGCAAAGCCGAGGCCGGCACCCTTGTCTAATTCAGCTCTCTGACCCAGATATTCCTGAAGCTGAGGGGCTCGCTCTTGTCGCCGTGCGCCTGCAATTTGATGGGCGCGCGGTCGTAAGCCTTGTAGAAGGGCTTGCCGACATAGAGGGTCTGTCCCTTCAATTCGAAGTGGTGCTGGACCAGCACGCCATTGAAGAAGGCCGTCACGTAGGCAGGCGTTTTCAGCGAGCCGTCGCCGTTGAAGGTGGGGGCGGTCCACACAACGTCGTAGGTCTGCCACTCGCCCGGTTTGCGAGCCGGATTCACGAGCGGGGGGCTCTGCTTGTAAATACTGCCGCCTTGCCCGTTGACATAGGTCGTGTTGTTGTATGCATCGAGGACCTGGAGCTCGTAGCCGTCGTCGCCGGGGCCGGTGGAGGCGAGAAAGACGCCGCTGTTGCCGCGCGCCTGGCCGCTGCCGGTGATGTTTTCGGGGATTCTGAACTCGAGGTGGAGCTGGTAGTCCTTAAACTTCCGTTTCGTTTCGATGTTGCCGACACCCGGCGCCTTGCTGACGGTGAGGATGCTGTTGGCGACGACCCACTGGGCGGGGGTATGGTCCTGGGCCGAGACCCAGTCGTTTTCGTTTTTGCCGTCGAAGAGGACGATGGCGTCGGAGGGCGGAGCGGAGTCGGTGGCGCCGGGCGTGACGATATTGGGGACAGGCGTCCAGACTTCGGTGTCTTCGGGTTTGGGCTTGGCCGGCTCCTGGGCTGCAAGGAGGGCGGCTACGGAAACGAGGGTTGCAACGGCAAGGATCTGCGGAAGTCGGATGCTCATGATGCACACGAGGATACACCCGGCGGGGCGGGTGCGTCAGCGGGCTTTCTACGCGCAGGCGTTGACGCTGGCCTGCGCCGCGGTCAGGTTTCCTTTTTGGCCCGGCTGAGCGCTGGTTGAGGGCGAAGAGAGGTCAAAAGTCTACGATTCCTGAGACGGGGTTGACCGTAAGTCCTTTATTTCAGCAGAGGCGAAAAAG
This sequence comes from Occallatibacter sp., assembly GCA_035604995.1. GTDB lineage: Bacteria > Acidobacteriota > Terriglobia > Terriglobales > Acidobacteriaceae > Telmatobacter. The sequence continues at coordinate 15,744 of DATNHL010000283.1, forward strand.
TGCGAGACGCGTAAGTCCTTTGTTTCGATAGGGGAAAATGGGCTTTTGGGGTCTAACATCCCTGTTTTCAAGGGAATGGGACGAAAAGCCGGGGGTACCCCCCTTTGGAGGCTGGCGGAGCGCGGCGCGAGCGGGGGCAAAGCCGGTGTGGTTTTTCATGGTTTTTTCCCCCTCTCCAGATCCATTGTGCGACGGGTGAAGGTAATTCTCCGCAAATGCGAGGGATTTTTCTTCACGTCATCGGCCGCTGCCGGCAGGGGCGTGGAAGGATAGGCTCGCTGAGCGCATTGGGCTGTTCGCGCCAATCGAGAATGACGCCGCGTCAGATTGAAGCACCCTTGCCGACTCGGTCCTAGTCTTGGTACCGGCGCTTTAGCCTATCCACATCAAACCGGTGCCTAAGATGCGAAGCCACGCTGTGTGGGATAAATCGGGCTGCCTCTTACCTGTAGAATTTCAGCGATGCCGACAGAGTCCTAGATGGCGCTTTCAATTGGATCACTACAATTCGAGGAGCAATGGCTCTATAAGCAGCTAAGGAAGGATCTCCGGGATGATTGGTTCCCGGACCCGAAGGCATTTTGCGACATGATTGACTCCGGCCTTTTGGCGAAGTCCATTCGGCGTAACTTCGAGAAAAACCAAGGTCGATATGTCGCGTCCAAGAGTACCCTCTTCAATCTCCCTAAGCCGAATTTCACGCTGCGATACGCGTTGGAAATGAGCCTCCAGGACCGCCTGTTATTTCAAGGTGCAGCGGCGGCCTTGGTACCGTTTTTTGATAATTGCTTAAATTGGACGGTTTTCAGTCACAGGTACGACTCAGGCGGCAACTCCCGCGGATCTCTTTTCAAGCCTTTCGTGGAGTCCTGGAAGAATTTCAATGGGGGAGTGCGGGCCGCGCTGAAGGAGGGTGACGTTCTCGTGACAACCGACGTCTCCAATTACTACGAACACATTGAAATCCCTCGCTTGAAAGATACGTTTAGGAACCTCTTGCCTGAGCTCCAAATCACTGCCGACGAGAAGGGCCAGGTTCGGGAATGCCTTGAGCGCCTCTTTGAGTGGCTCACTGAATGGTCATTTTCCTCGGCTCGCGGGATTCCGCAGAACAGAGACGCGTCGTCCTTCCTCGCCAATGTTTACATGGTCCCTGTTGACCGGGCCCTGGTCGCTACCGGAAGCTCCTATTTCCGCTACATGGACGACATAAAGATCGTCTGCCCAGACGTTCTGACTGCTAGACGGGCGCTGAAAACATTGATAATAGCGCTTCGAGAACGCGGACTCTCCGTGAATGCTCGCAAGACGGAAATAATTCCGGCTGGAGATGAGAGAATCTCTGACCACCTCAGCGAGCTTTCTCCCGAAATCCAGGCGATTGACGCAGCTTGGAACACCCGGTCAAGGTGGCAGATTCTACGGTCCCTTGCCTCTCTGAGGGACCGGACGGTCCTTCTGATCAGCGCAGGGGAAACGCAGAGCAAGGATTTCCGGTTTTGTGTGAACCGCTTGATTTGGCTCGCCGGATGTAAAGATATGCTCGTCCCAGCAGACTTCTTCTCGGAAATTACGAGGGCCGTGATTGAGAGCCTCCCCGAGGCCCCCGCATCAACTAATGAATTCGTCGAATACCTCTCTGTGGTCCCGCTTGGGGACCCAGAGCTAGACGCGATCATTGCGTATCTAGTGGACCCAAAGCACCGCATCTATTCTTGGCAAGACTACAGGCTCTGGCTTGTAATGCTCAGGCAAGAACGGAGGGATGAACGCCTTATGAAAGCGGCGCTTGCCTTAGTTGAGGGCGGGGAGGACAATGCGAGCCGGGCCGGCGCAACTTTGTACCTTGGCCGCTTCGG
>DATNHL010000284.1:0-11164 GCA_035604995.1 Occallatibacter sp.
AGTGATGGTCTGGGCATAAAGCCGGTTGAGCCGCAGCACCTTTTCGCGCGTCGCCTCTTCTCCGGTTATGGCATACACGCGCGCCAGCGCGGAGACCCATTGCCCAAAACTGCATCCCGGACAGAAGCCCTCATCGAACGCCTTGCGATAGTCGTAGTTGGGGTCGTAGTTATACCACCCGCCCAGGTCGTCGCCGGGCGCCGCCATGCCCGACATCTGCCGGAACGGCTTCAACAGGCTGTCTTCGCTCAGCGCCATCAGCACCGAATGAGTATTCATCAACTGCGACTCGTGCGCCTCGCTGGCCATGTCCACATCGCCATAGCCGAACTCCGCCAGCGGGGCCGCCAATGGGGACTCGGTGCCCCAGGCTCCGTGGCTCCTAATCCCGATCCCCGCAACCGCCGCCGCCAGCGAACCCGTCTTGAGAAATCGTCTGCGTGAAATCGCCGCTGTTCTGTTTCGCCCTGGACTCATCGGAACGCCCCCTCCGGACTCACCCCAACATGATGCATCGGGTGACTCGGGGCTGTCACCCGCGCTATGGGACCTCTGAGCAAGTCGGCGCTTTGAAAGGACGCGGCCTTACATGCTGCGGAGAAACTCGTAGGGGGGCAAGAAGTGTCAGGGCACGACTTCAGTCGTGCCGCGAGTGGCTGAAAATAGACTTGGGCTTTAGCCCCTGAGGGAATGCGGTGTCAAGAAGAAGAACTTGTTCAGGAACCCCCTAAGCGAATCCTCTCTGCCGCTCTGCCCCACGTCTTTTCCCTCTTGATGGAGCACTTTGCCGGGCTGCATACTGGGGCTGTCCGGAGACCCATGAGCCCATCGACTGCCAAATCGTTCACCGCCGTGCTGGAGCCGCTCCAGAACGGACTCGGCTGGGTAGTTGCGCGTGTTCCCTTCGACATCGGCAAGGCCTGGCCGGAGCGCCGCGGCAATCGGGTGCGCGGAGAAATCGATGGCTTCCCCTTTCGCACTTCGCTGATGGCCTATGCGGGCGGCGCCGGACACTTCCTGCTGGTAAACCGGAAGATGCAGGCGGCGGCAAAGGCCGGCGTGGGGCAGAAGGTGCGGATCAGGCTGGAGCCGGACCTTGAGGAGCGGCCGGCGGTGGTTCCACCCGAACTTGCCCAGGCGCTCAAGGGCGACCGGCAGCTAAGGAAATGGTTTGACGGGCTGAACTACTACATGCGCAGGGTGATCGGGGCGCTGGTGAGCGAGGCCAAGGCGGGCGAGAGCCGCGTGCAGCGGGCGGAGAGGATTGCCGAGTGGCTGCTGCTGACGATGGAGGGGGAGATCGATCCGAAGGACCCGCCGCCGATTCTCAAGGCTGCGTTTCAGCGGCAGCCACTGGCGCGCGCCGGATGGGAGGCGATGACGCCAGCGCGGCGGAGGAACCATCTGCTGGGGATCTTTCATTATCAGGGCGCGGAGGCTCGGGAGCGGAGGGCGGCGCAAGCGGTGGAGGATGCGGTGCGGGTGGCGCGGAGGGTCAAAAAAGGGGATGGTTGATGGTTGGGGGGGCGGACGGTACGTAGATGGCGGCTGATTCACATCCCCGGAGATGTGAAGAGATCGCGAGCGTTTCTATTTTGAGGTAGGAATGGTGAAGATCCGAAGTTCATTCGATTCAAAGGAGGCATAGTGGAGGCCATTCGGAGACAAAGCGGCTCTGCCGTTTCTCGGAAACGCGCGATTTACGACTGGGATTTGTGATCGTCGATCGAATACGAACCAGCGACCGCCGCCGCCCTCATCGCACGTCCCAAGAATCCTCACGAGGGGGTTGCACGGGTGGGCATCATTCGTCGCAAACGTTGCGTAGCGCGATATGTCGCTGGTGGCGCTGTCAACTGTTCCATCGAATTGCTGAGGCAGCCACGGAAGCGTTTCTGAGATCGCTCCCTTGTTCCAGACCACGAGACGCCCCGCAGAGTTGCCCCTGCCTAGAACCTTACCCACGACTCCCCCGTCGGCCAAAAGCCCGACAATCTCCGCGTTCTCCCCGTCCTTCAGCGGAGCGGTCCAAACGCTCGTATCCGCATCCTCTCCACGGACATTGACAGCGCAACGGAGATTGGCCCCGGAGTAGATGACATTCGTCGGAGTGTACTCTCCGGGCCGGAGCTCCTGGCTGCACAGCACGAACGCAAATCCGTGTTCCCCAAATTTCCGGTCCCGCGTCCCAACGGGCCAGTTCAGAGTCCACTTCTGACTTTCCGCTGGTGGAGCACCGTCTAACACCGAATACGTTCGGGGTCCGGTGAGAACAAAGCCGTGCTGGAACACAAGTGCGTGCTTGACGAAGGTCGTTTGCTCCAGGAATTCGTCAACCTGTGTTACGTCCTTCAGGCTGGCGTCGAACAACCGAAAGCCCGATTTTGATTCGTTCCTTCCTGTTTCGTCGAGATTGACCGATTGCATTCGAAAGAGGAGCGTCCCACCCGGGCCTGGTCTGACCTCACCGTGAGCCACGAGTTCTCCATAGCCGTCGGCCAGGTATGGGATATCGCGTCTTGCCTTGAGACCGCCCGACACATTGAAAACCAGCATCCGCGCGAGTCCGTCCACTTTGCGGTCGGGCGATTGACGGCAGTTGGGGCTTACGTTGAACCCAACCGCAACATCCTGGTCGTTCAACCACACAACAAATCGGTACCCGATGATCTGGTTGCCGCATTTCGTTTCTGCGTCAGGTTGAAAGAACCCGGTTGGGAGGCCGTAGGCATTGAGCCCGACTCGGACATCCGGAGGCGGCCCAATATCGATCTGGGCCGGCGAAGAAGATTTCAGTGCGGATGAACAGCCGGCGAGCAGGCTGGATACGATCGCGATCGGCAATACGCCCGCGAGTCTCACAATTGGCAAGTGACGCATCAGTGCGGTTATTCGCTCTCCTTTTTTAGTGTGGCCACATTGTAACCCAGGGGGCTCTCGTTGAGTTTCGGGCGGTCAGCCACCTAGTCAGAAGCCTGCCGGTTGTCAGCGCGTTTGGCTACCGTTTGGGAGGGGATTTTGTTCCTAAATCCATTTTTCAGCGACTTGGCGCGCATTCATGGCGTCTAATTAACACGATGAGTACTGCTGCGTCTGTTCTCCCCCTTTTCCGCCAGGGTTCCGCCACCGCAGTTGACCAGCAGGTGCGGCAGGAGAGCTTGGCTGTTGCCCAGGGACTCAAGCGCCAGGATGCAGGACTGCTGGACGAGCTGATCGTCCGCTACCAGCACCGCCTGCTGCGCTATCTGCTCTATCTCACCAGCAACCGCGAGATGGCCGAGGACCTCTTCCAGGAGGTCTGGATGCGGGTGATGATGCGGGGAGCCCAGTTCAATGGCCAGGCGCGCTTCGACACCTGGCTGTTTACCATTGCCCGCAACCTGGTCATCGACCAGCGCCGCAAGCGCACCATGGCCAGCCTGGACGAGTTGTTTGAAGGCAACAGCGAAGACGACCGGCCCATGAGCTTTGAGGTTGCCGACGGCGAGCCGACGCCCTTCGACCGCTTCTCAAACCTGGAAGACAGGGAACGGATTGCGGCGGCGCTGCTGGAGTTGGACACGCTGCACCGCGAGGTTCTGGTGCTGCGTTTCCACGAGGAGTTATCGTTGGAGGAAATCTCCAAAGTCACGCGGGCGCCTCTTTCTACCGTGAAGTCAAGGCTTTACCGTGGATTGGCCGCCATCAAGCCCAAGCTGCAGCGCCACCAGCTGCACCTCTTGGAGACCGTGTGAACGGCAACCTCAGCGCGGGCGGCGACGCGCAGACAGGCGCGCGGGCTCGAGTGCGCCCTGACCGCGATCTGCTGTCGGCTCTGGCCGGCAACCAGGCGAGTCGCGATTGCCTCATGGCCTGTCGCACGCGGCGGGTGGTGGGCGCCTCGCTGGGCCTCATGCAGGAGCAGAAGGCCGGACGGAAGCGGATTCGTGCCGTGGCCCTGGCCGCCATTCTGCTGGTTGTGCTCCTTCTGGGTCCGCTGGTTTGGTGGGCCGTCGACAGCCTCATCGCCGGCGAGCGCCTGTGCGACGTAACCAGCCAGTTTGCGCTGTGGGTGTGCATTCTCTGCCCGGCGCTGGTGGCCGCGGCGCTGGTGGCCGGCTGGGTGCGCAGCCGCCCCTGAGGCGGCAAGACTCCCGGGCCGGCCAGGCCTCCTGACCAAATCGGCTGGAATAGTTAAGTCCGCGCAACTTCCCTTTCCCCTTTCCCGTCCATCCATTGTGGGGTTAAGCTGTTTCAACTCCCCCCAATGAAGCTGTGACACTGGGATTGCCTATGCGCGAACCACAATCCATTACCGTCAACGAAGACGAACGCCTGATCCCGGTCTGGTCCATCGTAGCCGCTGTGATCGCCTTTGGCCTGGTGGAGTACTACTTCTGGTTTGTGCTGCCCGACGCCAAGCACCCCATGCCGCTGGCGCTGCGCATCTACTTCGATCTTTCCTGGGGACTGCTGGCCGCTCTCTACTTCCTCATGGTCGGCTATGTCAGCAAGGACGCGCCCCGCCGCGCCATGAGCTCCCGCTTCTGGATCGTCATCTGCTTCGTCATGCCGGGCGGCATCGGCGCGGTGCTCTACTTCCTGCTGCGCGCGCCGGTGGTTTCGCGCTGCCCCGCCTGCTCCACCCACGTGCAGAGCGACTTCCATTTCTGCCCGCAGTGCGACTACCGGCTCACCGCCAGCTGCGGCAACTGCTTCCGCACCGTCCGGGCTACGGACCAGTTCTGCACCCAATGCGGCCATGAGCTTGCTTCCGACCACCTGCCCGCGCGGTTGCGGGTATTGGGCGAGTAGCTTTGTGAACGGACACTTGGGCCGGCTCAAGCCCGGCGGAATGCTCCTCATCAGCCGGATTCAGCCGTTGCCCGCCCCGCCATTGACCCCGCGCCCCAGCCTTCCTACAATCGAGTTTCCCGTCTGACGAACTGCATGACGATCTCCGCGCTCATCATCGACGACGAACAACTTGCCCGCGACGAGCTCCGCTACCTGCTGGACTCGGTCGGCGGGGTGGATGTGGTCGCCCAAGGGAGCAATGGGATCGAAGCCGTGGCCCTGATCGAGGAGCACCGGCCCGACCTCGTCTTCCTCGATGTCCAGATGCCGGGCCTGGATGGCTTTGCAGTAATCCAACGCCTCATTGACCGGAACCGGAAGCTGGCCAGCGCCGGCAAGGAGACCGAGCCGCTCCCGCAAATTGTCTTTGCCACCGCCTATGACCAGTACGCCGTGCGCGCCTTTGACGTCAACGCGGTCGATTACCTGCTCAAGCCCTTCGACCGCACGCGCGTCCAGCAGGCCGTGGAGCGGGTGCGGAGCCGCATCCCCGCGGAGGCGTCGAATGGAGCCAGTGCGGCGCCGGAGTCACCGATCGAATCGCAACTGGACGCGCTCCTTCGGCTGCTCAACCGGCCGCAAGGCGCAGCGCGAACAGCGCAACCGGCCAAACTGATCGTCCAGGCGCAGAGCCGTCTGCTGCTCGTCGACCAGGCGGAGATCTGCTACGCGGCCATCGATGAGGGCGTGATTCGCGTAGTGACGCAGACCTTCGAGGGCCACTCGAAGTGCCGCACCCTGGAGGAGCTGCTGGAACTGCTGGACCCGGCGGCGTTCTGGCGCGCCCACCGCGGCTTTGTGGTGAATATCAACCACATCCGCGAAGTGGTGCCGTGGTTCAAGTCGAGCTACCAGTTGCGCATGAACGACAAGCGCCAGACCGAGATTCCAGTAAGCCGAGCGCAGACCAAGCGGCTGCGGGAACTGTTCAATCTGTAGCGGCGTTGCGCTGCTCGACTACTCTGACCCAGGCCAGAATGGCAAACGCCCCCATCACAAAGACGGAAACCAGGGCCGAATCCGCGGTGATGTCGGCGACGCGCCATGCGTGGCCGGTGGGGTCCTGAACGACTGCCTGATTGGGCCGCCCCAGCACCTGGCAAACATTTCCCGCGGCGCACAGCGCATAGAAGAGAATTGCCGCCCGGCCGTGCCCTCGCGATTCTGAGACTTCCAGCGCCGGGCCCCGGCGCAGGTAGAGCGCGAAGAGCAGATAGATCGCGAAGACCGTCCCGTACCAGCCCAGAAAGTTGGAGACGGGCACGCCGAACCACGGCCCTCCATCCAGCCAGACCCAGCCGTGCAGCGCCGTCGACCACACGGGGTCCTGCGCCAGATCCCAGGCGACCATGATGAAGCTGGCCGCCAAGGGCACAGCCAGCACGCGCCCGCCGGCGGCTGAGGGACTGCCCACAATCACCTTCCCCAGCGTCCACGACACGTAGGCCATGCCGACATAGGCCAGCCCCAGCAACACCGGCCCGTGAAACAGCTTCGGCCCCATCAGCTCGGCAAAGTAGTAGCGGCCAAACGGAAAGCCTGTCGCCACGCCCACGTTCTCGCTGACGTTGCCCACCACGATGCAAATGGCCGCAAAAACGAGAATGCCCCGCAACCGGTACTCTCGTGCGCCGTCGGCCATCGCGAAGGCCATGGCGGAGAGGACATCGAGAGCCACAATGGCGGTTCGCGGAATCGGCGTGTGCACAATTTCCAGAGTCCGCGCGCACATGTAGGCCGCGAAGATCAGTGCCAGCGCCAGAGCTGCGGGAAAGCTGCGCGGGGCTGCTGCCGGTTCATTCATCAAGGCTGTCGCTTCAGACGCGGTCCGCAACATTTCGTCGGCGCCAGCGCCTCCATCTCAGTCGTACCGCTCGAAGACGATCTGCTTGCGGTGCCAGCCGTAGCCGGCGAGCGTTTCACGGACGCCGGCAACCATGTTGTTCAGCCCGCAGATGTAGGCATAGATGTCGAAGGTCAGCTCGGCTTTGGGTATGGCCGGGTCGGGTGGGGACTGGGGGAGGGTGAGGCCCAGCCGCGCGGCGCGCTCCTCCACGATCTTGGCCACATACTCCTGCACGTAGCCTCGCAGCCCGGTCCAGCTCTCCTGGGCGCGGCTCAGCGTGACCATGTAGTGGAAGTTGGGATGGCGCGCGGCGAGAGCCGCAAACTCGTCGTGATAGTAGAGCTCGGTCTCGTGCCGCGTGCCGTAGACCAGCCAGATCTCCTTGCCGTTGCTGCGGTCGGGGCCGTCTTCGGGGAAGAGCCACTGAGCAAAGCCGCGCATGGGCGCCACGCCGGTGCCCGTGGCGATGAGGATCGAGTCGGTGACAGGCTCCTTGAGGATGAAGTGGCCGTGCGGTCCATGGATCTGGATGGTGGCGCCGATGGGCAGATCGGGCAAGTCGGCCAGGTAGTTAGAGAAGAAGCCACTCTCGACGCGGTTCACACACAGGTCGAAGCGATTGCCGTTGGTGGCCGACGCGATGGAGTAGGCGCGGGTCTGCTGTTTGCCGCTCGCATCCGGGGCCACGGCGGAGATGAACTGCCCCGCCGCAAACGGGAAGCTCTCAAGCGAGTCGAGGACGAACTCGAAGTGATAGCACTGCGCCGACTCTGAGATGCAGACTTTCTTTTCAAGACGTGCGGTAGAAAGCTCACGTACCAAGGCAATTCTCGCTTGCAGGAAGGATGAAGCCCGAAAAACGGACTGTATGGCAGTATCGCCAGCGGAGGGGGGATGTGGCAAGCGGGGGATTCTTTCCCACCCAGTCTGTGAGCCGAGTTTTCAGCCGGCGAGCATTTATGTTCTGTTCTGCACACATCGCTCGAATCCGTGGCATTGGACCGGGCGCAGCCTTTCGATGAATGACGAAAACGTCACGTGATCCGCTGATTACCCAGTGCCACAGCCCACGTCTATCCGGCACAGGTACCCCATGCTCTCGATCCGCGGAGAATGGGTGCGATGCTCTCTTCCCCAAGTTCGCCTGCATAACCAGCACCCCAGGATATCGCATGATTCTCCGTGTAATTGCCGAAGGAAATCCATGGCGACCCCGCACGCAGTGCGCTCCGGCTTTGGGCGATGCCGTACAGGATTTCGCCGCCAGGATTCGTCCCAGTGGTTCTGCCGGAGAACGATTGGGAGGTTCTGCCCGGCGGTTTTCCCGTGCCTCGCGAGAGCAGGGATCGGGATTCCGCAAAGCAGGCCAGTGGAATCTGTTTGGGCTCAGCAGCCTGGCGATGGCGGTTCTGCTTGGCGGGCTGCAATCGAGCGCATTCGCGCAGCAGGCCTCCGGTTCCGTGGCCAGCAATAGTGGATTGCCGGATGCGCCCGGCGTTGGAGAGCTGCCTGTGGGGGCGGGTCCTGTGTCGTCCACTGAGGAGGACTCGGCGCGAATCTCCGGCACCGTTCTGGACACCAATGGAGCAGTGATTCAGGGTGCGCAGTTAAGGCTTGCGAACCAAGCCGGCACAGCGGAGCGTTCTCTGCTCTCGGGAAGCAACGGAGAGTTCAATTTCGCCAGGCTGCCGCCGGGAATCTACAAGGTCACGGTGACCGGGCCGGGGATGGGAACCTATGTTTCCCCTGAAATTGCGCTTCTTGAGGGTGACCAGCATCTGCTCTCTCAGGTAGCCCTGCCCATCTCCGCGGCAATCACCGAGGTGCGCGTCTCCGCGGACCGGAATGAGATCGCCGAGGAACAGGTTCATCTTGCCCTGAACCAGCGCGTCCTGGGCATCGTGCCCAATTTTTACAGCACGTATGACTGGAACGCGCCGCCTATGGGATCGAAACAAAAGTTTGAGTTGGCCTTCCGGGCTGTCACGGATCCGGTTGCCTTCGTGGAAAACGGCGCCGTGGCCGGGATCGAGCAGGCAACCAACACCTTCCCTGGGTTCGGACAAGGCGCCGAGGGCTATGGGAAGCGGTACGGCGCCGCCTATGCCAACCACTTCATTGGAACGATGATGAGCAGCGCGGTGCTTCCATCGCTGCTGCATCAGGACCCCCGCTACTTCTACAAGGGTTCGGGCAGTTTCCGTTCGCGGGCTTTCTACGCAATCTCCGCCGCAGTCGTTTGCCGGGGAGACAACGGGCGGTTGCAACCCAACTACTCCCATATTCTGGGCGGCTTTGCCGTCGGAGGAATCTCGAATCTTTACTATCCCTCCGGGAGCCGCGGCGTGTCGCTGATCCTGCTCAATGCATTCATCGGAACGGCTGGACATGCCGGCAACAATCTGCTGCGGGAGTTTGTCCTGCGCGGGCTCACAACCAAAGTGCCCGACTATGCCAATGGAAAGCCGTAGCTACGCCCCGATCCCGGTCTCCACTTTCTCAACACGCGCGTTAAAAAGCTCGTGTGGCAAGGCAATTCTCGCTCAAAAGAAGGAGGAGGCCCGAAAAAAAGGGCCGGAGGTTAGTATCGCCAGCGGAGGGTGGAACTGGCAAGTCGACTGCTCAGCCCAGTTGAGTGCCGGTGCCCGTCTTGTGCCTGGTCCAGGCATGGCCCGGAGGACGATCCGCTGTCGGGCGGGGATTCAGCGAAGGGTGTTTGGTAGCTCGCCCTTCACCGGGGTTCATTCCTACTGCTAGACTCTCCGCAATGTCCCTTCGCGTTTCAAAGACAAAGCCCGCTAGGTTATCGGGTCCGATTCGTCGTCGCGCGCGCGGGTTCTCGGTCGACAGTTGGATCCGCGAGATGCCCCGGCGTAAACGCGTCGTCTCGTGGATCGGGCATGGGCTGCAGGGATGCGCCGTCTATTTCCTTTGGACGCGGTCCCTGGTCTGGCCCCTGATGTGGCCGAGCCCGATCCTGGTCTTTCTGATTGCTCTGGTCATGTACTACGTCGGCGGCATCCTGGTGAACAGGATGCTGACTTCGGAACTGGTCCGCAAGACCCAACTCGAAGCCGACCAGATTGCCGCGCGCCAGATCCAGCAGACGCTCACCCCGGCGCAGGTGGACGAGTTGCCGGGCTACCGGGTGGAGACGTTCTACAAGCCCTTGCGGGAAGTGGGCGGCGACTACTTCGATGTGATCGAGATTGGGGCCGGGCGAACGCTTTTCGCGGTGGCGGATGTATCCGGAAAAGGGATGCCGGCGGCGCTGCTGGCGGCAAACATTCAGGCGCTTGTCAGAAGCATCGCGGGTGCGGGCGCAGATCCCGTGGCCCTGGCCGGGCAGATGAACAGGCACCTCAGCCGATACACCCCCGGCGACCGTTTTGCAACGGCGGTGTTTGTTGTGCTGGAGCGCGGTACGGGCAAACTGACCTGGGTAAACGCGGGCCATAATGCGCCGATCGTCTTCGGAGCCGGATCGCAGAAATCGCTCGAGGCAACGGGCCTGCCACTTGGACTTTTCCCTGAAGCAACCTATGCAGCCAACGGAGCTCTTCTTCCACGGGGCGGCGCACTCCTTCTTTTTACTGACGGACTAACCGACTCGATTTCCGGGGAAAACGCCGAAGACCGCTTGCGCGACGCTCTTGCTGATGCTTCAGGAAAGACAATGGATCTTTTGAAATCGCTGGTCGACCCGGATTTCAACGAGGACGATGTCACCGTCCTGCTAGTGAAGCGGAATGCCGGTGCGGAATCCCCCATCGTGGATGAAAGCCGCACAGCCTCCTATAATTGACGAGAGCCGGAAAGCGTCTAAAGTTGCGTTTCCGGCCTTCTATTTTGTCCTTTGAGGGGTTTATGGCCGCATTGCTTGAAGCGATTACCGTGAAGCGCAAGATGTACTTTGAGTTTGAAAACGCACCTTACTACTGCCTGGAGGCGGAGGTTTCCACGCCTACGGCGCGGGGCGGGCAGACGCTGGTGCGGCTGAAGATGCGCAATCTGCTCACGCGTGCGGTCTTCGACAAGACCTTCAAGGCGGGCGAGAAGTTCAAGGAGCCGGACCTGGAGACGGTGGAGGCTTCGTATCTTTATAGCGATGGGGATGGGTCGTACTTTCTGGACCAGGAGACGTTCGATACACTGACGCTGCGGGAAGAGATGATCGGGGATGCGCTTGAGTTTCTGGTGGAGGGCGCGATTGTCAAGCTGGATAAGTTCAACGGCAACCCGATCGGCCTGCAGTTGCCGGACAAGGTCGAGCTCGAAGTAACCTACACCGAGCCGGGCGCGCGCGGCGACACCAGCGGCAACGTCACCAAGCTGGGACGGCTCGAGACCGGACTCGAAATCAAGGTCCCGCTATACATCGAAGTCGGCGAAAAGGTGAAGGTGTACACCGAGACACGGGAGTTTGCGGGGAGAGCGTGAGGTTCCCTGCTTTCCCAAGTCGTCCGCCGCGGCGGACGAGAG
>DATNHL010000285.1:0-28728 GCA_035604995.1 Occallatibacter sp.
TGCCGCTGGCTCAACCGCTACGGCGAAGTGATTCCCCACGCCATCCTGGAGAAGCCCCCCTCCGCCGAACTGCGTCCGGACCAGAAAGACACCGACTCGCTCCCGCCCTACGATGTTCTGGACCCCATCCTCGAAGCCTACGTCGAGCGCTACGAAACCCCGGAGCGCATCGCCCGCGAGCACACATTCCCTCTGCAGCTCGTCCAACAGGTGGTGCGCCTCGTCGAGCGCTCCGAGTACAAGCGCCAGCAGGCCGCGCCGGTCCTCAAGGTGACCTCCAAATCCTTTGGCATGGGCCGCAGGTTTCCCATTGCCGTCAAAGTGCAGGTGTAATCTGGTATCTGGGAGCCATCCCGCAATATAAGGAGAATCCGCTTGATTCGTATGTCCATTCGTCTTGCCAGCGTGGCAGTGCTGGTTGCCTTTTCGTTGCCCGTCATTCAGGCGGCCGCTCAACAGGATGTGCCCGCCGCGCCTGCGGCGGAGCCATCCGTCCCGGCCCCCGCGGCTGCGCCCGTCTTTCCCAAGATCGACCCCGTAAACTTCACTGCCACCACCCCGTCGAAGGAGACCGTCGAAACCTTTCTTCGCACCAGTTGGGGATACGACGACACCCGCGTCTGGCAGGTCGCTGCCATTCAGAAGACTACTGTCGAAGGCATCAGCAAGGTTATCGTCTATCTCGGAGACAAGACCGGCAAGCAGAAGCTCTCTGGGCTCCAGTTTTTTGCCCTCGCTGACGGCAAGCACATCATTGCCGGCGACGAGATCATTCCGTTTGGCGAGCACCCTTATGCGGATGCCAAGGCCATGGCGCTGCAAAAGGCTGACGGGCCTTATCGCGGCGCCGCCGCCAAGGACTTTGAGATTGTTGAGTTTGCCGACTTCCAGTGCCCCCATTGCAAGGAAGCGCAGGCCAACATGGACAAGCTGGCCGTCGATTTCCCCAAGGCCCGCATCGTCTTTCAGAACTATCCCCTGCCGCAGCATCCCGCTGCAGCCGGCGCTGCCGCCTACGGCCTATGCGTAGCCAAGCAGGGCGGCAGCACCGCCTTCTTCACCTTTGCCGCGACCGTCTTCGATGGGCAGGACGGGCTGGCTACACCGGACGGCGCCACCCTCACCCTCAACAGCGCCGTCACCAAGGCCGGCCTTGACCCAGCCAAGATCGCCGACTGCGCCAAATCCCCGGCCACCCTCGCCGCCGTGGACGCTTCGGTCAAGCTGGCCAAGGACCTGAATATCAACCAGACGCCGACGATCCTGGTGAATGGCCGCCCGGTGCCCGCCAACGCGCCCTACGACACCGTGAAGCAGATCGTGCAGTACCAGGCAAAGCTCGACGGCGTAGCGCAGTAAGCAAGCCCTCGCCAAAGAGCCTCAGCAAAACAGAATCCCCAGGTTCGTTGCAATCCCATGATCGGGATAGCGCCAAACCTGGGGGTTAGCTTTTAAAGCGGTAAACCTGCCGTGGAGTCTCGTAAGTTCGTACAAAAATGAACTGTCATCCTGAGAGCTTGTGACTTTTTTGTTTCCTCGCCAAATTCGAGACTGAAAACAAATGACTTATGTGCCAGAAAATCGCCGAAATCCGAAAAGGTCACAAACTCTGAGCGGAGGTTCTCGCAGCCTTACCTCGAGAACCGGAGTCGAAAGCCTGCCCTGAGCGAAGTCGAAGGGGACCTGCGGTTGCTGCTGAATACAATCAATTCCCCCAACTCTGTTGAACCCCATGCTGCCACCCAGTCCAATGGAATGCCGCCACCCGATACAACGTTATGGCGTCAGGCGATCGCGTAAGGGCGCCCAACACCATCATCCACGCCAGTGGCGTGCGGGAATGTTAATGAAAAGGGAACTTCCGTTTGGCTAGCGGTGATCCGTCCGGAAGGGGCCTTGTGTATGGTCGCTTCAGCACCTTCGTCACGCACGCTCGCGGCATCGCAATCACGCCGTGTTAGTCGCATGCGTGCAAAGTGCCCCGGACATATATCTGAAAGCCGTCGAGAAGCGCGGCGAAGGGTATCCATGGGGACCGGACGGCTGGTTTCCAGGAGTCGCTGCCGAAGCCGGCTTTAGAACTCACTTCTGTATAATTCCCGAGACATTCCAACGGAGTTGCGGCTTTGCCTTTGAAGGGTAAGGAGCTTTTGAGAAACGAAATTCGGCGTGACAGGCACGAGAGCTTCGGCTTACCACCGGAGAATTCGCGCGAGTTGCGCGCGCTGAAGACACCGGCGCGAATCCAGCAGTTCATTGACGCGTTGCCGTACCAGTACGCGGACACGGCGTGGTCTCCGCAGCGCGTGTTGCGGGAGCGCAAGGGACACTGCCTGGAGGGAGCACTGCTGGCCGCTGCCGCCCTGCGTCTCAACGGCCACCCGCCGCTGCTAATGGATCTGGAGGCCGTGCGTGACGACGATCACGTGGTGGCCATCTACCGTGAATGTGGCCTGTGGGGGAGCATTGCCAAGTCGAACTTCGCAGGCCTGCGCTTCCGCGCGCCGATCTACCGCACGCTTCGCGAACTTGCGCTCAGTTACTTTGAGCACTACTACAACCTGCGCGGCGAACGGACTTTGCGTTCCTACTCGAGACCGGTGAACCTAGCGCGCCTGGACAGCCGGCACTGGATGACCTCCGAGGAAGACGTTTGGTGCGTCCCGGAGTACCTCATCGCGGCGAGGCACTACCCGCTCTTTCCCGACAAGGTGACGCGCACACTGCCCCGGCTCGACCGCCGCAGCTTCGAAGCAGGAATGCACGGCTGGACGAAGCACTGAGGAGAGTCGCACGCGACGTGGGCCGCTGCGGTCCTATATAGCGGGTTCCGGTCGTGTGGTCGCCTAACCGGCAGTTACTGGCTGGTAAACGGCGCTCCCGAAGGCGGAATTCGATTGAATCCGGTGGCGGGCTAACAAAGTACCGAACATGACGTCAGCGGCGACATTCCATTGCATCCAGCAGTTGCCCGTGTCCGGTAAATATCCCCTCAAGGATAAGAAATTGAAGAAGAAATTGGAACAGAACTCGGATTCTTCTGCTCTAGCCCGCGCCCTCCCGCATGGTTGATTCGCCCATGCGACTTTCCCTGCGCGTGTTTGCAGATCATTTCGCTCCGAGGGCGCAGAATGGATCTGGATAAGGAAGAACGATGGAGACCTCAAGCGCCGCCGGAAGGCCTCAGGTTTCGCCCTTCATTCTCTCCCCCGTACCCCCCCCATTTTCGTCGCAGCCCCATGAAAACAAGCAGGTTACGTCAAAAATGACCCGTTTTGACCATCGAAACAAAGGACTTACGCATTTCTCGCTTTTTCCCATTCTCCAAAACAAAGGACTTACGGTTCGCTGGACTCCGCGGATCGCCGGACTGCCTGGGCGTAAGCCCCTTGTTTCAGTGCGCGGCTGTGCGCTCAATCCGCATCATCGGCGTGTGCCCGGCGGCCTGCGTGCCCCGAATCACGTGCGGCGTCATCACGATCACCAGCGTCGAGCCGCTCTTCTGCAGGTCGTTGCCGGTCGCGTTGTCCAGACCGGGAATCTCGCTTAGGCCGGGAAGCCCGCTGATGGCGCGGCTCTGCTGCCCGTCCAGATCGCTCACCACCACGATCCCCTCGCCGTCCTGCAGCGTCACCACTCCCGAGTAGGCGCGATTGGCCAGGATGGGATTGCCGTTGATCGACGATCCCGACAGCGCATCGATCTTCAAGTCAATGGTCAGCGCCACGTCCCGGTCGCGCATCACCTTGGGGGTTGCCTTCAGCGTCAGGCCCAGGTCCTGGTACTCCACCTGGGGAACGTTGGGCACGCTGCCCCCCAGCGACCCCAGCAGGGAACTCAGGCTGCTGGAAGTTCCCGCGCCGGTCAAGCCGGGAATATTGGGAAGGCTGGCCGAGAGTCCTGAGAAGGAAGACGTCTGAATAGGGTAACGCGTCCCCGACTTCACCGTCCCCGCCTCCCCGTCGCCCAGGCGCAACTGCATGTGCTCCAGTTCCTTCGAGGCGGAGGAGTTGAGGCTGATCGTGGCCGACAACTTGCCCGGAGACAGTGCCGATTGCGTCAGTCCTCCTCCGAACAGGGCAATGCCGCTAGAGAACAGGGAACTGGAGACCTGCCCGGAAGCCAGCAGGATGCCGAGAATCGCCAGCGTGTCTCCCGGCGCCGCCAGGCCCGAGGAGATGATCTGCTGCACCAGTGCCTGGTTGGCGTTCAGGATCGACTGCTCTTCTGCATAGACGTTGAACGCGGAAATCGACTGGGGCGGCCGGATGCCGGTGTTGCGCTCGCTGGTATGCGCCAGTTGGATCAGATCCACCTCGAGCAGCACCTGGTTGCGGCCATCCAACAACTCGCGAATGGTGGAGTTGAACGCGTTCAGCGTCAGTGCCGGTGCGCGCACCGTGATCGTACCGGACGACGCATCGACAGCAGCCTGCTGCAGGTCAAAGACATTCTTCGCCAGCGTGCCCACCTCGGTCAGTTCGGCCTGGGCCAGTCCCGGCAGATAGATTGTCTCCAGGTCCAGCCGCTCGAACTGCTTCCGGTTGTCGGTGGTGTCGCGGGCCACCAGCACACGGTGCGCGTCCAGGGGCACGTAGAAGCAATTCGTAACCAGGTTCAGAATCTGTGTGGCCTGGTCGAAGCTGGCGTCATCCACATCCAGGCGGACCTGCGAAAAGTGGACGCTGTCGTCCACGGTGGCCTGCAGCCCCCATGCCTTGAACACCTGCTGAATCGCCGACCGCTGGTCGGTGTGCAGGTGAAAGCTGTGCACTCCGGACGCCGGTTCCAGCGGGACAGGCTCGCCAATCCCGTTTGAAGCCTGCTCGTAAATGGGAGTTGTCTGGCCTCGCAGTGCATCGTCGGCCAGCTCATGCAGATGCTCGGTCACCTGGATGTTTTTGGGGTCGAAGGCCAGGGCGCGCTCCAGCGCAAGCCGTTCCGCGGCCGCGTCTCCGCGGATGCGGTCCTTCGCCGCTGACTGGATCAGCGCTGTCACTGCATGGCTGCGCGCCAGCTCCGCCGCCAATTGGTAGTTCCGATTGGTGGGGTCAAGCGCGACTGCCTGCTCATAGTTGCGCATAGCCTCTTCGAACTGAGACTTTCCAAACAGCTTGCTTGCTTCTAGGAATAGCTTGACGGCGCGCCGCCGGTCGCTGCCGCGGGGCAGCTTCTCGCTCTTCGCATCCTTGCCGTCGGAAGCCGCTGCGGGAGCGCTCTGCGCTGCCCCATTGGCCTGAGCGGCGCCTGCCGCCTGCGCCACGCTCGCTGAGGGAAAGGTCGCCAGCAACAGCGCAGCCGTCCAGAGTTTCACGGCTCCAGTCGGCGCGTGCCTGCCGCGTGCGCTGCCAGGCATGCGCGGTGGCCTCACTGGGAAGCCCCGGTGTGCGCCAGCAGGTCGGCCAGCGACGTGACACAGACTTCCGGTTGATGTTTGAGCAGCTCCTCGAAGCAGTAGCTGCCCGTGGCTACGGCGATCACAGAGAGAAAGTTGGCGCGCGCGGCCTCAATGTCGCGCGGGGTGTCGCCCACCACGCAAATCGACGCGCCCCGGCCGGCCAGTTCCCTGGCCTTGTCCGCCGCCTGCCCAATCAGTTCCGAGCGAATGGGAAAGTGGTCGCTGAATCCTCCAAAGCGGAACCACTGCCGCAGTCCGGCCTGCTCCACCTTGATCCAGCCAATCACTTCCAGGTTGCCGGTGGCCACGCCCAGCAGCGCGCCCCGCCGCGCCAGGTGGTCCAGCGCCTGTTCCACGCCCGGCATGCGCACCAGATCCAGTTCGTGGCGGCGTTCGGCCACCGCGTGCCGCATCGCCTCCAGAATGCCCTCTGTGCGCGCCTCCAGCACCTCCGCGGGCACACCCGCCTGCTTGCAGGCCTCGCGCAGGATGGCGGTGTCGGTGCTGCCGTGCAGCAGAATGCCGGCCAGCGTTACCTCAAAGCCGGTCACCCGGTGAACGCTGGAGGCAAATGACTCCACGTGCACGCGGTCGCGGCTGCGCAGCAGCGTGCCGTCGATGTCAAACAGATAAGCGTCCTGCGCGTCCCATTGAAAGCCCGGTTCGATGGCGACGCGTGCCTGGTTGGTCGGTTGGGATGTCAGCATGTCCTCAGGGGTCTATTCAGCCTTGGCGGTAGTTCGAGCGTGCCGCGCTGAATACAGGACGCTCGCTGCGTGGCGGACGCTTGAGCCCGGCGCGCACTTCGGCCAGATTGAGCCCCAGTTCCGCCATCGTGCGGCTCAGCGTGTTGCGGTGCATGCCCATTTCTTCGGCCGCCTTGCACTGGTTCCCCCGGTGCGCCTCCAGCACTTCGCGCAGATACTGCCTCTTGAATTCGCGCACGGCATCTTCATAGCCCATGCCGCTGGAATGCATTTGCGTCACCAGGATGTCCAGTTCTCGTTTCACGTTCACCTCGTCCTACTTTATCCGATCTTCCCATCCCTGCAGGCTGCCCGGCCGCCGAATTACAACTTGCCCTCGTGCGGATGCAACCAGTCCTCAGTCTGCCCCTCCAGCATCCTCAGCCCCCTCCGCACCCGATCCGCCAGCTGCCCCGGGCTCAGATGGGTCGTCAGATGGCATGCGGTGAAGAAGTGCCGCGG
This sequence comes from Occallatibacter sp., assembly GCA_035604995.1. GTDB lineage: Bacteria > Acidobacteriota > Terriglobia > Terriglobales > Acidobacteriaceae > Telmatobacter. The sequence continues at coordinate 6,607 of DATNHL010000285.1, forward strand.
CAGGCGCGCATCCGTCAGCCAGCGAGCCTGGGGATAGAAAGCCACCGTAACCAGAATGATCAGGGTCACCAGCAGCGCCCCTTGAAAAAATCCGAAGACACCGCCGGCCAGCCTGTCCAGGCAGCCCAGCCCCACCTTCTCCATGGCCTTTGCCAGCAGCGAACCCAGGATGCTGCCCGCCACCATTACCACCACCGCGATCACAATGAAAGCGGCGACGTTCGCCGCATCCTCGCTGTGCAGCAGCGGCTTGAGTGGCTCGGCAACCAGCGGATAATTCCACGCCCCCAGCGCCACACCCAGCACCAGCCCGCCCAGCGAGCAGACCGAGCGGAAGAAGCCTCGCGCGAGCCCTCCCAATACGGTCAATGCAAGTACTGCCACGATGGTCCAATCGGTCAACGTCATTTCGTGCTCCGGCCCGGTAGAAAAGTCTCCGGCCCTTACAAACTCAAATCCCGCCCTGTCAGGCGGCGAAACGCTTCAAGATACTTCTCCTGCGTCCGCTCCACCACATCCTGCGGCAGACCGGGTGCGGGCGCCTGTTTGTTCCAGCGAATGTCTTCCAGGTAATCGCGCACAAACTGCTTGTCGAAGGAAGGCTGCGCGCCGCCCGGCTTCCAGGCTGCGCCTTCCCAGAAACGCGAAGAGTCCGGCGTCAGAACCTCATCGGCAAGGATAATCCCTTCCGCCGTTCTGCCGAACTCGAATTTTGTATCGGCAAGAATCAACCCGCACGATTCGGCGTGCTGCGCGGCCTTCTGGTAGATAGCCAATGTCAGCCGGCGCAACTCCGCCGCATCTTCCGCGCCCAGCAGCGCCTCCGTGGTGGCAAAGGAGATGTTCTCGTCGTGCGCCCCATCCTGGCTTTTCGTTGCGGGCGTAAACAAAGGCTCCGGCAGACGCGAACAATCCAGGAGCCCTGCAGGCAGCGCAATGCCGCAAACAGTCCCGCTGGCTTTGTACTCCTTCCAGCCCGATCCCGCCAGGTAGCCCCGCGCCACGCACTCCACCGGAAACATCGCTGCCCGCTTCACCAGCATCGAGCGGCCTACCAACTGCTCCGCATAGGGCTGCAGTACGGCAGGGAACTGGCTCACGTCGGCGGTGATCAGGTGGTTGGGCACAAGCTCCGAGAGCAGGTCGAACCAGAACAGCGAGATCTGCGTAAGGATCTTGCCTTTGCCTGGAATGCCGGAGCCCAGCACGTGGTCGAATGCCGAGATGCGGTCCGTTGCCACCAGCAGCAAAGCCCCGTCGACGGCGTAGAGATCCCTGACCTTGCCGCGGCCGAGCAGTGGAATTTCGTCTAGATGCGTTGTCAAGAGAGCTGGCACAGGAGGGCCTTCCATTGGAGAACTGAATCTCCGATTTTCCAGCCGGCGGCGGGGTTTGTCAATGTGCTTTCCAAGGCGCGTCTATGCTCCTTCGTTTCTTCACCGGGCCGCGAGAAAAACGGTTGAGTCGCTTTCCAGGCCCGCGTCGAGCGATGGTACAAACCTGTGTGACGGCCGTCACGGTGCGGCTTTTCAGGATGCGAGAAACTCCATTTGTCAACAGGGTTCGGAGGGCAAGTAGGAACGCTCTCTTAGAGCCCGGCGACACGAGGCAGCAGTGGAAAGGGGAAGCCGCGGCTAGCTTCGTTAGTGCAGGGATCACCAGTAGCCGCGCGCTACCGACCTCCAGCGCCGGCTACTGGTCCCCGTCAGTTATCTTGTGCAATGCTACAAGCGCCTCCGAAGCGAAGAGTTCCTTCGGGGGCGAATTTTTTTGCTCCAAAAACAGCCGGCGAACATCACCCCAGCCCCATTTCTTCGAAGACGACTGAAACGCGTGGCGGCCAATACCTCTTGCTAGTTATCTCCGCTGCTCCGGCAACCTGACTCGCACGTTGTGGTCTTGGATTGGGGTGCCGCATCAAGACCCTACGGGTCGATTTCTCTCGGCGCATTTGCAGATTATTTCTCTCCAGCGGCGCACAATGGATTGAGTGAGGACAAGCCATGGAGAACTGGTCGGCAGCCGGGTTGCGAACTCATGAGAAGACCTTTCTTGTAGGACACGGTATATGCCACCCCCATAAGCGCTAAGATAACCGATCAGTAACCCTACGCATTGTGCAGTTATCACTTTGATTACCCCACCGATTGCGTGTCAAGCTGGACAAAAAGTCGCCACGAAGTCTTAACTTAGCGCTTATGTATGCCACCCCTCCCCCATTTTCGCCATAAGTCAATGAAAATAGGGTAGTTACATCAATAATGACCCTTTCTTCCCCATAGAAACAAAGGACTTACGGGTTTCTCACTTTTTCCCGTCTTCTAAAACAAAGCACTTACGGGCTGTTTGATCGGGGAAATCGCCGGTTTTCGGCACGTTTGCCTCCCGTGGCTGAGGCTACCCGCGCCGGGGAAGGATTGACATTCAACCTCCTCAAATGCCGCAAACCCGCTTGACCGGCATAGACGAAGCAAAATCCGCTTGCGCGCTACGCCGTAGCCCGCTGATGCTCCTGGTGCCCCAGCCGCACGCTCACCACCTTCGACACGCCCGGCTCCTGCATGGTCACTCCGTAGATCAGGTCCGCCGATTGCATCATCCTCTTCGAGTGCGTCACCAGCAGGAACTGCGTGTCCTTGCTCAGCGTGTGCAGCAGATCGGACAGGCGGCCCACGTTGGTTTCATCCAGCGGCGCATCCACTTCGTCGAGCACACAGAAGGGGCTCGGCTGGAACTGGAAGATGCCCACCAGCAGCGCCAGCGCGGTGAGCGCCTTTTCTCCGCCTGAGAGCAGCAGCACGTTCTGCAGCTTCTTGCCCGGCGGCGAGGCCACAATCTCCAGCCCGCTCTCCGCCTGGTTTTCCGCGTCCGTCAGCCGCAGGAAGGCCTGCCCGCCCTGGAACAGCCGAGAGAACACGTGCGCGAAGTTCTCGTTGATCCGCGCGAAAGCCTCGTCGAACTTCGTGCGCGAAATCTGATCGATCTCCTTGATCGTCTCCTGCGTATTCTCGATCGACTCGATCAGGTCCTTGCGCTGCGTTTCGAGGAACGAGTGCCGCTCCGCCGTCTCCTTGTACTCATCGAGAGCCATCATGTTCACCGGCCCCATCTGCTCGATCCTTTGACGCAGCGTCCGGCAGGTCTCTTCTTCGGCTGCAAGCGCTTCGTCGGCCATGCGCTCGATGGCTGCATCGGCGCGCAGCACCTGCGCCTCCACGTTCACCTCGGCCAGGCAACTGGCCTCCAGGTGCTCGAGATCCGACTGCAGCTTCGCCACATGGCTAGATCGGTTGGCGCGGTCGTCCCTCAACTGGTCGAGCGCCGCCCGCGCGGTCTTCAACTGCGTCTCGATTGCGCCGAGCTGGTGGCGCAATTCCTGCGACTGGCCGACGAGCGTATGCGCCAGCGCCAGCGCGTCGGCGCGCACTTTGGCCAGTTCTTCCATGCGGCCAGCCACCGCAGCGCTGTCGCCGATGCGCTGCTCGCGCTCCTGTTCCGCGGCCGTCCGCTGCTGCTCAATGCCCAGCACGCGCCGCTCCAGGTCGGCATGCAGCCGGTCGATGCGCTGGAAGGCCGTTTCCGCCCCGCGCCGCCGTTCTTCCAGACCAGCCAGCTCCGCGGTTACCTGCGCCGCCTCCTGTTGCAATCCCTCCCGTGTCTGTCGCAACAGCGCCAGTTGCGCCTGCAATTCATCCAGTGAGGCCTCGGCCTGCGCGTTCTCCGCCTCCAGCCGCGCCGTCTCCTCGCGCTTCTGTTCAATCGAGCTGCGCTTGGCCTCGCGCGCGTCTTTGTTCCGCGCGGCCTGCAGCGTCCATTCCTGAAGCCGCCGTTCAACCCGCTGGACTTCCGCTTCCATCTGCTTCAGCGCCGCGCCTTGGTTGGCTGCTTCAATCTCCGCCTGGCGCCGTTCCGCGCTGCTCGCTTCCAGCTGTGCGGTCATCTCTTCGATGTTCCGCGTCAGCGTGGCAGCTTCGGTCTCAGCCTGCGCCAGGGCTGTCTCCATCTTGTCCATCCGTTTTTCCGTCTCGCGCAACTCGCGCTTCAGCGTCAACGGTCCCTCGCTGGCGGGCTTGCCGCCGGTCACCGTGGCGTTGTGGAAACACTCGCCCCCCGGCGTCAGGAAGAACCCATGCATGTGCCGCGAAGCCAGCCGCATGGCCTCAGCCGGGTCTTCCACCAGGTAGCCATACTTGAGCTTGGGCAGCACAGGCTCCAGCGACCGCCCAAAGCCGTTCAGCACGCGGATCTGGTCCTTCAGCGGCATGATTCCAGAGCCGCTGATCGTGTCCGGTTCCTCCTGGAACAGTGTCCCTTGCTCCACGGGATGAATCAGAAAAGTGGCGCGCCCATCCACGCCCGACTTGAGCAGCCGCACGCCTTGCTCGGCGGCCACCCAGCTCTCCACCACCACGTAGTTGAGTTCCTCGCGCAGAAACTCGTCCACCACGGCCTCATACTCGCCGCTCACCTCCAGGAAGTCCGCCAGCGTGCCTACCGGCGCCATTCCCTGGCCCAGCGCGCCCGGCTTCAAAAGCCGCCGCACCGTGTCGGTCGAATAGCTATGGTTGCGAATCAGGGCCTGCAGCGAGTCGCGCCGCCCGGCCACCGCCGCCTGGTCGCCGCGCAACTGGTTAATGCGTGTGCGCAGTCCATTCTCCTCGGCCCGCTTCGCCTGCAGCGATTCGCGCAGCGCGGCGATCTCGCCCTCCAGCCGCTTCAGCGCATCGCCGGCCGACTCAAAGCGCAGCCTCGCCTGCCCGCTCTCCACGCCCAGGTTTTCCTGTTCGTTGCGCGCCTGACCCATCTCGGCGTCCAGCCGCTGCGCTTCCCGCTCCAACGCAGCCAGGCTCTCTTCCGCCTGCGCCGTGTGGTTGCGCGCGTTCCCAGCCAGCGTCAGCAGGTGCATGGCGTGCCGCCGCGTTGTCTCCATGTGCCGCTCTGCGGCAAACACTTCCTCCGCGGCCGTGCGTGCCTCCTGCTGGCGCGCCTCCACCTGCTGGCGAAAAGCCCGCGCCTCACCGGCCGCCGTCTCCAGAAAAGCGTGCTGCTGCGCCCGTTCTTCAGCAATCCCGCCCAGCTGCGTCCGCGTAACCTCCAACTCCGCTGCAGCGGCAGCGATGCGCGCCTCCAGGTCGGCAATGCGCTCCGTGTTGGCCCGCTCCCGCGCCGTTGCCCGCTCCAGCTCGACGGCCGCTGCGTTGGCCCGGCCTTGTGCCTCCTGGCCCTCGCGGTCCAGCTCGTAGCCGCGTTCGGTCAGGCTGTGCTGGTTCGCCTCCAACTCGCCAATCTCCGCGGCCGAACTGTTGATGCGCTCCGACAGCCCGGCAATCTCCTGCTCCAGCACGGCCTGCTCGGCGTCCATCAGCGCCATGCGGCTGGCCAGTACAACGCGCAGCCGCCCACGCAGCTCGTCCCGCACCGCGGCAAACCGCTCAGCCTTCGACGCCTGCCGCTTCAGGCTGTTCATCTGCCGCGTCACCTCTTCAAAGATGTCATCCACGCGGGCCAAGTTCTGCTTCGCGCTTTCCAGGCGCAGTTCCGCCAGCCTCTTCTTGTTCTTGAAGCGCGTGATGCCGGCGGCTTCTTCAATGATGGCCCGCCGGTCATGCGGCTTGGAGCTGAGAATCTGGCCGATCCGCTCCTGCCCGATGATGGCGTAGCTCTCCGGCCCCAGCCCCGTGCCCATGAAGATGTCCTGAATGTCGCGCAGCCGGCACAGCTTCCCGTTCAGCAGGTACTCGCTCTCGCCCGTGCGAAATAGCCGCCGGGTAATCACGATCTCGCCCTTCTGCGGCGTGCGCTGGAACTTGCGGCGGCGAATCTTCAGCACCACCGCCTGCGGCCCAGCCCCTTCGGCTGCCACCTGCGGTGGGGCAGACCCTTCTGCGGCATCGTCTTCAAGAGCCTGCCCCGGCTGCTCGTTGGCGATGATCTCCTCGGCCTCCGTTGCCCGCTGCCGGCGCACCTCCTCCTCGTCCCAGTCCGTTGGTGCTTCGTGATCGACCGTCACCTCCGGCTCCACGGGCACCGGACCCTCGTAGGCCTCCGGATCGACCAGGGTCAACGTCACCTCGGCCATGCCCAGCGGCTTGCGGTCGCGCGTTCCCGAGAAGATCACGTCCTGCATGTGCGTGCCGCGCAACGATTTAGCGCTCTGCTCGCCCAGAACCCAGCTCACCCCGTCCAGAATGTTGGACTTGCCGCATCCGTTTGGCCCCACCACCACGGCAATGCCTGTTCCCGGCACAGCCAATTCCGTGCGGTCACAGAAGCTCTTGAAGCCGAGGATGTGGATCTTCTTTAGTTTCAGCATCTTCACTCCGGGTAAATGGGGTCGTGTTCATCCTGTGCCTCGCCAGCCAGGGTAGTCTGGTTGGCGCCGCTCGGGCAGGAAGAATACTCCCTCCCGATTACAGACTCTAAGCAGCCCGGGGGGCAGGGTCAACCGCTCCAGTCCGCGTTTTTGTGGATAAGGCAGGCCGGAATTCGGGTTCTCGTGAAATAGACAAACCCCGGCAGGGAATTGGCAGTTTCTAAAGGATTCGATGCCAGTTTCCCACAGCCCGCCGACTCGGAAAGGTGGAATCCAACTTTTCTGGGTACAGTTGTTGCGCGGACTCAAATGGGATCAACAGTCTGCGGAAAGACTCGGGCGGCAGGCCGGGAGGTTTGTCCCGGCACAAAGTCTGGAAAGCCTGACGACGCAAAGGAAACGCGGATCGAACTACAAATGAATGAATGCCCCCGGGCTCGGTCGGGGTGTTTACTGAAAGAAGGGACCGGCGAACATGATGCTGGGCAGGAAAGCTTCCGGAACGGATCGGCACGGAATGAACGGCATTGCGCGCCGCATGGCCTGTGCATTCGGCATTCTTGTGCTTGTCGTCTTGATCAGTGAGGCCGTCCTGCGCTTTGCGGTTGGATTGGGCAATCCAATTCTGATTCAGCCTGATCCGGCCTGTGGTTACATTCTCAAGCCGGATCAGGATGTGTTCCGGTTCTTCGTCCATACGCGAACAAATCACTACGGAATGCGGTCGGATGAAGTGCCGCCTGTGCGCAATGCAGGCACGCTTCGAATTCTCTTTGTCGGAGATTCGATCACCTACGGCACCACCCGCGTCGATCAGCGGGAAATCTTCGCGGAAGTTCTGCATCGCGATCTTCCCGCCATCGTGAATCGCCCGGTAGAGGTTCTGAATGCTTCGGCGGCCGCCTGGGCCCCGGCGAACGAGCTCGACTATCTCCGCTCGCGAGGCATCTTCAGCGCCGATCTTGTCTTGCTGGTGCTCAACAGCGGCGATCTCACGCAACGACGCGCAACAGCGGCAGAGGTTAGTGACGATCTCCCCCTGAAACGCCCGGCAACGGCCCTCAGTGAGTTCTACACGCGATACATCCGCCCACGCATGGCGCGCTTGTCCAGGCGGACCGAGGCAGGGGATCGTATCGCTGCGAATGCCGATCTGGTCGCCCGGCAAAATCTAGCTGATCTCGGCAGCATCGACGCACTGGTAACCAGGCAAGGTGCTCGGTTGATCGTCACATACATCCCATTCAGGAGGGATATTCCCGAAGACAGCAGTGGTCCCGGGCCCGTTTTCAGCGCATGGGCTGCCGCGCATCATGTGTCGATGTTCGATCTTACTGCCGCGGAGGTTCCATACTCCGCGAAGGATATCACTCTGGACAATGGCGTCCACCTCAATGCCAGAGGTCATTCGATTGTGGCCCACGCAATCGAGCAGGCCTGGCCGCAGGTGGTTGGGAGTCGGTAGATTCTTCGGCTGAGACACTCAAGGCCGGTGACAAACCCCAGTGCGCTTTCCACCCCAAGGGTTGCAGAGATTTCTGCGCCAGTGCCGCCTTTGGTGATACTTTACTTTTTGGCTTGCATTCCGGCCGGACAGTGGCAGTGTACCGGCGGGCGGGTGCGCGGATTCACCCCCGGTTGCCGGATTGGCTTTTTGACTTGCTGAAAGAGTTTTGGGAGCTGGCCTCTTATGATGGAATTCCATGTTTCGCGGAGCGCGCGGGTGCGCTACCAGTTTGCGGAGTCTCTTTTCTCCTTCGCGGGCAACGTCGTCTTTGCCAACATGGCGGCCTGCCGGGAATTTGCCCATCGCATCAACCTGGTGCGGGACGCCGCGAAGAATCCGAACCTTGCCGTGCATGCCGGCCAGCTCTTTGCCATGGGCCTCATCGACGAGGCCAGCCACGTGGTCATGGCGCGTTACCGCGAGCAATTCGACCCCGAGGTGATGACCAGGGCGCTGGACTGGTTTGCCTCTCAGGTCGGCCCGCAACAGTTGGACTCCCTGCTGCTGACCTTTGTCGAGCATTTCCCCGGACAGGGCGTGATGCAGGGCAAGGAGACGCCCGAGCAATGGCTGGCCCGCGCCACCGAGGGCACGTCCCACCGCGCTGCCGCGTTGGAAGAACTCATGCTGCTGTGGACTGCCAATCGCAACCAGGCCTTCCAGCCGTTCGAAGAGCTCTTCGAAGAAAAATCGCTGGCGGAAAAGACTGTTTACCGCCAGGTGACGAAGCAAATGCCGGAGTACTTTGCCACCCGGCCGCTGGTACCGCTGGAAGACGGCAAGCCGGTGACCCTGCTGGACCTGCTGCGCAAGCCGGCCGTCGATTCGCCCACCTCGCTCAGCGAGCAGCTGGCCCTGATCCGCCGCCATTGGAAGCCACTGCTGGGCGACAGTCTTGACCGCTTTCTTCTGCTTGCCGCGGAGATTCTGCACGAGGAAGAACTGGCCATCTGGGCCATGTACAACCCGCCCGACCCGGACGCGGAATCCAGGGCAGCCGCGGCAGCCAGAGAGGCTGCTGCGCGCAGGCGTGCGCGTGGCGACCAGCAGTGGCCCTCCGTGGTCAGCCACTCCGATGTCCCGGTCTTCGGCGACCCGGCCCATGAGTACGAAAAATTCAGCCCTGACACGGCCTGGATGCCCAACACGGTGCTGATTGCCAAGAGCACCTATGTGTGGCTGGCGCAGTTGAGCAAGCAGTACGGCCGGCATATTTACCGGCTCGATCAGATTCCCGATGAAGAACTGGCCTCTCTCGCCGCCCGGGGCCTGAACTCCCTTTGGCTGATCGGTGTCTGGGAGCGCAGCCGCGCCTCCAAAACCATCAAGCAGCTCTGCGGCAACGACGACGCCGTGGCCTCCGCTTACTCGCTCTTCGACTACCGCATCGCCGAGGACCTGGGCGGCGAGCCGGCGTACATCAACCTGCGCGACCGCGCCTATCACCACGGCGTCCGCCTGGCCAGCGACATGGTGCCCAACCACATGGGCATCGACTCGCCCTGGGTCATCGAGCACCCCGAGTGGTTCATCTCCCGCAACGAATCGCCCTATCCCGCCTACAGCTTCAACGGCCCCGATCTCTCCCACGATCCCCGTGTCGAAATCAAAATCGACGACCACTACTTCGAGCAGACCGACGCAGCTGTCGTCTTCCGCCGCCGCGACCGCTACACCGGCGACACGCGCTTCATCTACCACGGCAACGACGGCACCAGCTTCCCCTGGAACGACACCGCCCAGCTCGACTATCTGAACCCGGCGGTCCGTGAGCAAGTCATCCAGACCATCCTGCATGTGGCGCGCCTCTTCCCGGTGATCCGTTTCGACGCCGCCATGACCCTGGCCAAACGGCACTTCCATCGCCTTTGGTTCCCCGGCCCCGGCTCCAGCGGCGCCATCCCCTCGCGCGCCGAGTCGAGCATGACCCAGGCCGAGTTCGACCGCTGCATGCCGCATGAGTTCTGGCGCGAGGTGGTCGATCGCGTGGCTGCGGAAGTCCCCGGTACGCTTTTGCTGGCCGAGGCCTTCTGGCTCATGGAGGGCTACTTCGTCCGCACCCTCGGCATGCATCGCGTCTACAACAGCGCTTTCATGAACATGCTGCGCGACGAGGAAAACGCCAAATACCGCTCCGTTATCAAGAACACCCTCGAGTTCGATCCCGACATCATGAAGCGCTACGTGAACTTCATGAGCAATCCTGATGAAAGAACAGCAATCGACCAGTTCGGCACCGGCGACAAGTGCTTCGGCGTCGCCGTGCTCATGTCCACCTTGCCCGGCTTGCCCATGTTCGGCCACGGCCAGGTGGAAGGATTCACCGAGAAGTACGGCATGGAGTACCAGCGCCCGCGCTACGATGAGACGCCCAACCACTGGCTCGTCGAGCGCCACGAGCGCGAGGTCGCGCCCCTGCTCAAGCGCCGCTGGCTGTTTGCCGAGAGCTCTAACTTCCTCATGTACGACTTCTATCAGGATGGCGGCCATGTGGAGGAGAACGTCTTTGCCTACTCCAACCGCAACGGCGGCGAGCGCGCCCTGGTGGTCTACAACAACCGCTTTTCCACCACCCACGGCACCATCGATTTCTCCGCCGCCTACGCCGACAAGGGTGCGGGCCATTTGCGCCAGCAGCGCCTGCGCGAGGGCCTTGGCCTCAGCGGCGACTCCAGCGCGGTTCTGGCCTTTCGCGACCTGCTCACTGGCCTCGAATACCTGCGCTGGGCCGGCCAGGTTGGCAATCAGGGCCTCACGCTCGATCTGCACGCCTACCAGTGCCACGTCTTTCTCGATTGGCGCGAGCTTCACGCCACGGCGGAGTACCCATGGGACCGCCTGTGCGAGCATCTCAACGGCCGCGGCGTTCCCAGCCTCGACGATGCGCTCATCAGTCTGGAGTTGCAGCCCGTCCACGATGCGCTGCGGTTCGCGCTCGATGCCGGCGTCGTGCGTCTGCTCGCCGATCTGGCCGAGCACCCGCGCACCATCCCCGACGGCCAGGACAATAAGCTCGCCGCCGGGCGCGCCCGGGAGCGCAAGGAATTCCTCGACCTCACCTGGAGCCGCTGCGAGGGCTTCCTGCGCACCGCGCAGACGGCTTATCTTTCGCGCGCCGCGCACGAGGGCAAAACGGCTCTTACGCAGCCCACCAGTCCAGCTCTCCTGGCGCCCGTCTTCCGTGAGCGTCTCGCGGCAGCCATGCGCATACCCATCATCGAAGCCACCTTTGCCCACCCCTGGACCGCCGCCGCCCGCCGTGTTCTGCCCAGCCCCAGCCCGCAGTTCACCGCCACGGCCATGTGGGGTCCGCTGCTTGGCTGGTGCGTGCTGGAACTGCTGGCCGAATCCATCGATGCCGGGAATCCTGAACAGATGGCGCTGGACCTTTTCGACCGGCTCCGTCTGCGCGAACCGCTTGCCCAGGCCCTTACCTCCCTCGGCTTCGAGGGCGAGGAAGGCTGGCGCGTGGCCGCGCGCATCAAGGTGGTGCTGCTCAGCGAAGCCGGCGTTGGCAAAGCCAAGGCAGAAGCCGCCCCGCCCGAACCGGCCTCCGAAGCCAAAACGCCGTCCCCTGCTGCCGAACCCCCCGCACCAGTGCAGGCAGTTGGGTCAGACGAAGGGGCTGCCAAGGACCCGGATGCAACCGCGACCGCCGCAGAGCCGTTGTCGGAGCGCGTCGCGCTGGCCCCGTCTCTCTGGCTCGATCCGGATGTCCGCTGGCTGACCGGCGCACATGAGGCCCAGGGCCACTCCTACTTGGTTCGTGAGCCCTATGAGGAACTGCTCTGGTGGCTGCTCATGCCCTCTCTGCTGCGCCTGGCTGGCGAGCCTCACCTCGACCGTTCGGCCATTGTCCAGATGGGCACCATCGTCGACGAAGCCCTGGCCAGCGCGGAAGCCGCCGGCTATCGCATCGATGCGCTGCTTGGTCCATCAGCGGAAGCGAGTACTGACGAGGCGGCGGAGCCAGAGGCTGAAGCCCAGGCGTTTGCGGAAGGAGAAGATCCCGATAAGCCCGTGGAGCCGGCAGTCGAAGCAGGAAACGAGCCTGCCCCGCAACCTGCTGAACCTGCGTAGCGGGACGGGTCGCAGAGTTCCATTTGTACCAAGGGCCTGGGACCCGTAGAATCACTGCAGGGCGGGCAGCGAAGCTCCCCCTCGCAACCCCAGGTACCGATGAGCGAACAAGAGACAGGGATTTCCATCCAGGCGCAGGCGGTTTCGCCGGCATGGACCAGAATCGAGCGGGCGCGGAATCCCCAGCGGCCTTACCCCATGGACTTCATCGAGCGGATCTTCACTGATTTCAGCGAGATTCACGGGGATCGCGCCTATGGCGACGACGAGGCCGTGGCCTGCGGCATGGCCCGGCTCGGCGACGACGAGGTCATGGTCATCGGCAACCGCAAGGGCGGCAGCACCAAGGAGCGGGTCCGCCGCAACTTCGGCATGCCCCATCCCGAGGGTTATCGCAAGGCCCTGCGCTGCATGCGCATCGCGGAGAAGTTTTCGCGGCCGGTCATCAGCTTCATCGATCTGCCCGGCGCCTATCCCGGCCTCGGCGCCGAGGAGCGTGGCCAGGCCGAAGCCATCGCCCGCAACATTCGGGAAATGTCCCGCCTCCGCGTGCCCACCATCTCCGTCATCACCGGCGAAGGCGGCTCCGGCGGCGCTTTGGCCCTTGCCGTCAGCGACCGCGTCCTGATCCTCGAGAACGCCCTCTACTTTGTCATCACCCCCGAGTCCTGTGCCGCCATCATGTGGCGCGACGCCGCCCACAAGCAACTGGCCGCCGAGGCCATGCGCATCTCCGCGCCCGAGGTCGCCGCGCTGGGCTGTGTGGACGAGATCGTTGGCGAACCGCCGGAGGGCGCGCACGCCGACCGCGAGGCAGGCACCGGCTTGCTCGGCGCCGCCCTCAAAAAGCACCTTGCCGCACTGAAGGCCACGCCGATCGACGCCCTGGTGGCCGCGCGCCAGGAAAAATTCCGCAACATCGCGCAGTTTTACACGGAAGGGTAATGGCGCATGAGCGCTCCTGAAACCGGGATCGGCCGCATGCGCGCCTACCTGCAGTTCGTCGCCGCGGTCTTCTACTTCTTTCTGGCGCGGTCGCTGGCCCACCACGGGGCGCTGGGACTGGCAACCCAGGAGTGGGCGCCGCTGGTCGATCAGGCCATGCTCGTCTTCCTGCTCCTCCTCGGCTACGCCGCGTTTGGCTTCTGGATGGACCGCCAAAGCCGGCCCGTGAGCGAGCAGGGCCTCCCGCGCCGGGCCGGATGGCCTCGCGAAGCCGCGCTTGGCCTCGCCGCCGGCTGGTCCATCGCGGTCCTTTGCGTCCTCCCCATGGTTCTCGATGGAGGCATCGCCATCGTTCTCTCTCTCCAGCCCTCCGCCTGGGGCTGGCTCGTGGCCGATGCGGCCTTCTTCGCGCTCCTTGCGCTGGCTGAGGAGATCGCCTTCCGAGGCTATGGATTCCAGCGCTTTGCCCATGCCGTCGGGCCCATTGGTGCGGCGCTTGGCTATGCCGCCTTCTACGCCATCGTTCAGGCTCTCTTGCCCGGCTCGAGCCACGCCAGCATCGCCGTCTCCGTCGCGCTCAGCCTCGTGCTCTCCACGGCCTACCTGCGCACCCGCGCTCTCTGGGTCAGCTGGGGCATCAACTTCGGCTGGAGGGCGAGCCGCGCCCTGGTCTTCGGCCTCGCCGTCAGCGGCATCAACAGCCACTCGCCTGTGGTCCAGGGCGACCCGATGGGGCCGTTCTGGCTTACGGGCGGCGGCTACGGGCTCGACGGCTCGTGGGTGTCGTTCTTTGTTTTGCTGGCGGCGCTGCCGGTTGTCTACCGGCTGACCCGGGAACTCGACTATCGCTACAACGCGCCGGTCATCGTGCCAGGCGGCATCCCGGTGGATCTGAATGCGGCGGCCCGGCGCCAGCATGAGGCAGCGATGGGTCCGGCCGAGCCGGCCGCGCCCTCTCTGGTGCAGATTCTGCCCGTTGCTGCGCCGCCTGCCGCTCCGCCGAACGAGCCCGCTCCAGGACCCGTGAAAGACCTGTAAAAAGGCCTGTGGAACCTTGTTTTAGGGCGGAAAACGTGCCGAAAAACGACAATTTCACAGATTGGGTAGCCCGTAACTCCTTTGTTTTGGCATGGGCCAAAAAGCGAACGAGCCGTAAGTCCTTTATTTTGATGGGTGAAAATGGGCCATTCTTAACGTAACATCTTTATTTTCATTGTGTTGCGGCGAAAATGGGGGAGGGGTGGGTATATGCGCGAAATGGAAGGCAGCTTCGGCGCAGTTTTTGTGGCTCCGGAAGGCGGCGGCTAAACAGATCTCCATGGCTCACCCCTTTCTTTCCCAATTGTGCGCCAGGGGGACGTAATTATCTGCAAGCGCAGGGGAAGATTCTTCGCACGGGGGGGACTGGCGTTACGGCCCAAGCGAGGCTCCCTTCGCAGAAAAGGGGGCGCGAGCCCGGTGCTGAAGGCCGAGTCCATTCGCGCTCTCGCCCCGAGGACCCAAGTCCCCGGCTCCCTCCGCAATCTGCCACCCATGACTCCCGTGCCGGGATTGCCGGAAGTTGCTTTTGATCCTGTCGCATCCGCGGCCGGACGCATTTGACCTTTGTGTTCAAAACGGACTATCTTTTGGCCAGTGCAATTCGCATGCATGGGAGGTTCCCATGATCCGGTTGATTCTGCCCCGGCGGCGTCGCCCAAACCAGCCAGTGGTCGCCAAAACCAGCCGCATGAATCTTTTCCGGCGCGTAGCGATCCTGTGCGCCTGTGCGCTCATCTCTTTTGCAGCCTCGCTCCCGGCACAGATCACCGTCGACACGCGCACCGGCGCCGTCACCAACAACTCCACAGGATCCACCGTCAGTACGGTCGACCGGCGTTATCAGCAGATCACGCCCACCCATGTCCCCCTGAGCAAAACCGAACTGGACCCCAAGACCCGCATTGAACTGATTCGCCTTATCCAGGCCGAGCAGGGGTTTGCCATGCGCCCCTTTCCGCGCGGCCACAAGGGCCTGATCCTGGCCGCCAACGGAAAGCTGGAACCCGCAGGGGAAGCTTACGTGTCCATGGTTACCAGCGAGGGGCTTTCAGCCAGACCCGGCGACCGCCTGGTCATCACCGACGTCAAGATCGACCATACGAAGATCGTCTTCGACCTGAACGGCGGGCCGGACCCCAGGCACCGTTTTCTTCGCCACATCCAGATTGGCGCTGGACCCGCTCTCAATCCGGTGATCCAGGACGACGGCCAGGAACCGGTCGGCGCGCGCCTCACCCTTACCTTCCAGAGCCATGTTCCGGAGGTGACCGGGGCCGAGGTGAAGGCGCTGCTGGCGCCGCTTATCTCCTTCGACGTCAAGACGCCCATCCAGGCCTTCACCGACACCCTGCCAAGCAAGCTGAAGGATGCGATTCTCTCGCACCAGGTGCTGGTGGGCATGAGCACCGACATGGTGCTCTTCGCCAAGGGCGCCCCCGAGTCCAAGTCGCGCGAGATGGACGGCCAGATGCCCTTCGAGGAGTGGATCTACGGCAAGCCTCCCAAGGAAGTCGACTTCGTCCGCATCAACGGCAACCGCGTCATTCGCGTGGAGGTTGCCAAGATGGGCGAGAAGCCAGTGATCTTTACCGAGGACGTGGTCGAGGGGCTCATGCGCACCGATGGCACCCCGCTGGAGCCCGAAGCGACTCCGCGCATGGCCAAGATGGGTGATGTGCAGCGCGACCCAAACAAGGAAGAGGCAGCGCCGCCGCCCAGCCTGCGCAAGCCGGGCGAGACGCTGCCCGCCGATGACGACAAATCCTCGCGCGTGGGGGTCATGAAGCCGGTGCAGTTCCCCAAGCCGAAGGCGGACCCCCAACCCGGCGCGAATCCAGACGGCCCGCCGGATACCCCACCCCCGGCGGCTGACGCATCCCAGTCACCCGCACCCAAGCCTGCGACGGCCCCGCCGCCCACGACCCCACCCCCGGGGTCAAGCCAGCCGAACTGAGGAAAGTTCGCGGCGTTGGATGGCTGAGGGGAGGGTAAATCTGCGCAACACAGGCTTCACGACTGCCAGGTCTTGTCCTTGGAGTGGCAGAGCTGCTCGAGGTTGCAACGGTCGCATTTGGGCTTGCGGGCATCGCAGACCTGGCGGCCGTGGTGGATGATCTGGTGGCTGAACGCGATCCAGCGGTCTTGCGGCAGGATGCGCATCAGTTCCTGCTCGACCTTCTGCGGCGTGTCGCCCTTGGCCAGGCCCAGGCGGTGGGCGATGCGGAAGACGTGGGTGTCCACCACCACGCCTTCGGCCTTGCCGAAACAGACACCGAGGACGACGTTGGCGGTCTTGCGGGCTGCGCCGGGGATGGTGATGAGCTCGGCGAGTGTTTGCGGCACCTGGCCGTTGAAGTTCTCGATGATTTTGCGGGCCGCGCCCTGGATGGACTTGGCCTTGTTGTGGAAGAAGCCGGTGGTATGGATGAGAGCTTCGAGCTGGGGCAGGGTTGCCTTGGCCATGGCTGCCGGGGTGGGGAAGCGCTTGAACAGCTCCGGGGTCACCATGTTGACGCGGACGTCGGTGCACTGTGCGGAGAGGATGGTGGCGACCAGCAGTTCCCAGGGTGACGAGTGGTCGAGGGCGCACTCGACGTTGGGGTAGGCTTCGTCGAGGCCTCTGAGGATGGCGGCGATGCGGTCGGGGGCGAGGTCCCTGTGAGCAGCGAGTCTGGGGAGACCCGGTTCGGGCTGTTTTTTAACGGGTATCTTCCGGAACGTTTTAGTCTCATGCATGGTGTGAGGTTTCGTCATTCAAAAATGGGAATCGCTTAGGCGGGATTGGCCATTGAAGCGGGCTGCACAATGCTACGGATCAAGTTCGTCGCAAGTGTAGCGTTCTCGAAAACTCTTGGGGGTGCTCGGTGGATGCGGTTGTACTGCGCGGATGAGGGCGCCTTTCTGAATCCGCCGTCCGTGGTTAGGAAATGCAGATCTGGATGTGCGAGATAAACAAGCTGTTCCGAGTCGAATGCGTCGTTTTCGTGTTGGTGATTATGCGGGTTGTAATCGGGCTCACCTGCAGCATTCTCAATGCGTCGAGTTTCGTATATCCAATATGCGTTCAATTTCATTATCACGCCATCAGGATCGATGCCCTCGGGAGGAACCCCTGCACGATGTGCAGTTGAGACGGCGAAGATTCGTCGATGGTCGACTTCCTCGATAGGACCATCCTGTCTCCACGAAGCAAGCACTTGGGCGAAGTTCTCAGCGGCTTCATACTTAGCCTGCGCGAGAAAATCACGTAATTCACGCGCTTCACCCTCTACGTCTGCTGGGGAGCGTGCATTCAGGACATTCTGTGTCGCATTGTTTAGAAGTTCGGCTATATTTCCCGGTTCAGCAGGCGCGCCAAACACTAGCACTCGAAGCACTTCGTCCTGCCATGGCAGAATCGCTGTGTAGTCGGGGCCAAATACATTGAGCAGGGTCTGAGCTGCTCGAAACGCCTCGCCTGCTCCTGGTGTAGCCAATTGTGACAAAAGCTCCAGCAGAGAAAGCGGAGATATTGCAAAATGATCTCGCAGGTCTGGTTCAATTGGCGCATCATTGAACGCGCTGGCGAAATACCGGAAGACATTCGTATCGAAGTACAGCGTAGGTGGCATTTGCGTACTCGCTTCGGACGCAGTGTACGACTGATTCCCCGATCAATGGTCTCCTAGAGTTTTCCGCTAAGCCAGATAGTGAGTTTGTCGATGGGCAAGCGGATGCCTAGGAAGAACTGGCCGAAGAGGGCGTAGACGGCGCTGACTTCGTCGAAGCGCATCTCGTAGATGAGCTTCTTGAAGACCACCGGGTCGTCGGCGAAGAGGTCGACGCCCCACTCCCAATCATCCATGCCGATGGAGCCGGAGATGATCTGCTTGACTACGTCGCCGTAGCGGCGGCCGATGAGGCCGTGCTCGTGCATCATGCGCTGGCGGTCGGCGAAGGGGACGGTGTACCAGTTCTTGTCTTCGCCGCGAAGGCGGTCCATGGGGTAGAAACAGAGGTACCTGGCGTCGGGAACGGCGGGGAAGAGGCGCGGGGCCATGGCGGCGGAGGCGCGCTGCAGGCTGGCGGCCACTTCGGCCTGGAACTCGGGGCTGTTGGGCTCAAGGCCCTTGGCGCTGGCGGCTTCCCAGGTCTTGCGGCTGGACTCGTAGAGGCCTAGCTCGACGACGGAGACGTAGGAGTGGGAGGGCGAGAGGTAGTTGTAGAGCTCGGTCTGGGCCAGATCGAGCTCTACCTGGTTGAGGGCTTCGAAGGAATCGCGGAAGTGGATCAGGATCAGGTCGCCCTTGTGGCCAAGCTGGGAGAAGAGGGCTGTCTGGATGGGGGCGTCCGGGCTTTTGCGCTCGAGGCCTGCGAGCGCTGCGATGGCTTGCGCGCTGATGCGGTCGCGGTCAGCTTTCGGGGTGGCGCGCCAGGCCTTCCAGTCGAAGCGGAAGAACTGGTGGAGCAGGCTTGAGCCTTCAAGAGTAAGCGGGACAGGGGAGAACTCGGCCAACGGAAGCACCTCTCAAATTGCCTGGAACAACCCTCATCGTAGCAAAGCGGGCGGGTCTGGCGGGCGGCGGGTTGTGCCGGCTGGTTTGTCGACGCGGTTCAGTACATTCCCTCGGGGGCTAAAGCCCTAGCCTTGAGTGGCGTCTAGCGGCGCGGCTGAAGCCGCGCCCTTTCAAAGCGCAGGTCTTGGGTGCGCCGGCAGGGTTCGGGGGTGGTTCGCATGGGGAATATATACTGGGAAGGCCCATGAGTGAAAAGATTATTGCCTTCCTGGTGGAGTTTGTAACCCATGTGATCGACGCCGGCGGATATGCCGGCATTGTTGGGTTGCTGGCAATCAACTCGGCCTGCATTCCGCTTCCCTCCGAGATCATCCTGCCGTTTTCCGGGTATCTGGTGTACCTGGGGCGCTTCAACCTGCTGCTGGTGGCGACGGCGGGGATGGTGGGCTGCAATGTTGGCTCGGCCATTTCGTACTGGATCGGCGCCAGGGGCGGGCGTCCGCTGGTGGAGCGCTATGGCAAGTGGGTCCTGATGAGCCGCCACGACCTGGACCGGATGACGCATTTCTTTGAGAGGTATGGCTCGATCACGGTATTGCTGGCGCGGATGCTGCCGGTGGTGCAGACATTCATCGCTTTCCCGGCGGGGATCGCAAAGATGCCGCGGCTGCGCTTTCACATCTACACTTCCGTGGGCTCCTGGTGTTGGTATCTTTGCCTGGCCTACGCGGGCATGAAGCTGGGCGAGAAGTGGCACACGGACCCGCGGTTTGCCGAGTGGTTCCACCGCTTCCACCTGGTGGTGGAGGTTGCGCTGGTGGCGGGGATTGTTTGGTTTGTGTGGACGCATGTGAGCCGCTCGCGCGAGGCGAAGGCGGCCTGATCGCCGCAAAGAGAAACAGGCCCGAGGGCGAGGCGTAAACTGGTGGGTCTGCTGAAATCTGAAATCGAATGGATCCAAGCAAACATTTGAAGCAAAGGAAGGTTGGGAGAAGCAATGCAAAGCGAAGAGCAAGGCGGCCAGAAGACCGCTGCCGCAGAGAAGGTTGCGCCCGCAACGGGCAAACTCGGAGTGATGATCGTGGGTCTGGGCGCCGTGGCGACAACGATGATCGCCGGCGTGGAAGCGGTGCGGCGGGGATTGGCGAAGCCGATCGGATCGCTGACGCAGATGGGGACTATCCGGCTGGGCAAGAGGACGGACAACAAGTCTCCGCTCATTAAAGACTTCGTTCCGCTGGCGGACCTCAGCGACGTGGTCTTTACCGGCTGGGACATCTTTGAAGACAACGTCTACGAGTCGGCGGCGCACGCCAAGGTTCTGGATGAAAAGACGCTGGAGCAGTTGAAGCCGTATCTGGAGACGATCAAGCCGCTGCCGGCGGTCTTCGACCAGTACTACGTGAAGCGCCTGCACGGCACGCACGTGAAGAAGGGCAAGAACAAGCGCGACCTGGCCGACCAACTGATCGCCGACATTCAGGCATTCAAGAAGACGGTGGACCGCGTGGTGATGATCTGGGCCGGGTCGACGGAGATTTTCCTGGAGCCGAGCGCGGTGCACCAGACCATCGAAGCCTTTGAAGCGGGCCTGGAGACGGACGACATCGGCATTGCGCCTTCGCAGATTTATGCCTATGCGGCGCTGAGCGAGGGAGTGCCGTTTGCCAATGGTGCGCCGAATTTGACGGTGGACATTCCGGCGCTGATCGAGCTATCGAAGCGCAACGCGGCGCCGATTTGCGGCAAGGACTTCAAGACTGGGCAGACATTCATGAAGACGGTGCTGGCGCCGGCCTTCAAGGCGCGCATGCTCGGCGTTTCGGGCTGGTTTTCGACGAATATTCTGGGCAATCGCGACGGAGAAGTGCTGGACGAGCCGCAATCGTTCAAGACCAAGGAAGAGTCGAAGCTGGGGTCGCTCGAGTACATTTTCCAGCCGGAACTTTACCCCGATCTCTACAAGGACATCTACCACAAGATTCGCATCAACTACTACCCGCCGCGGGGGGATGAGAAGGAGGCCTGGGACAACATCGACATCTTCGGCTGGCTGGGCTACCCGATGCAGATCAAGGTGAACTTCCTGTGCAGGGACTCGATTCTGGCGGCGCCGATTGCGCTGGACCTGGTGCTGTTCCTTGATCTGGCGAAGCGCACGCCGGAACTGCGGTCGAAGGGGATTCAGGAGTGGCTGAGCTTCTACCTGAAGTCGCCGCAGACGGCAGCGGGGCTTTATCCGGAGCACGATCTGTTCATCCAGTCGATGAAGCTGAAGAACACGCTGCGGCACATCATGGGCGCGGATTTGATTACCCACCTCGGCCTCGAATACTACGACTGAGCACTTGCGGTGCGGCAGACGCCTCCCGTTGGTCGGCAAAAGCAAAAGCCCCATCCGGCTGGGTGGGGATCTTGCTTTTTGGGCAGCATTTCAAGAATGGTCGCGTAGCTGTTGTGTGTGATCCATCAGGGGTTGAAGCCCGCATTGATTTTGCGGCACTTGCGGCACGCGACCCAGAGGGTACCCCGGTCGCGGCCTGACACAAAGCGGTTCGGTGTCAAACCATCTGAGCGATGGGCTTTTTGCCGGAAGCAGTGGATCGAGCCGGTCACTCCTCGCGGAGCAGGATCAGGGGATTGACCGACAGTGCGCGCTGCGCCGGAATCCACGTTGCCAGGAGGCCCAGCAACAACATGGCCGTAACCACGCCGCCCAACACCAGTGGATCGCGTGGATTTGCCTGATACACAATGTGAGCCAGCACCTTCGCCGTCAGTATTCCGAGGAGCAATCCAGCCGCCGATCCAAACGCAAGCAACTTAAGTGGCCGTCCCAGCGCAGCCCATAACACTTCGCTGCGCTGCGCGCCCAACGCAATGCGAATTCCCAACTCCCGCAGCCGCTTGCTCACAGAATACGAAGCCAGTCCAAAGATGCCCGTGATTGACAGCATGGCGCCCATCAGGCCCAGCACGCCCAGCGACATGGTCGCCACCCGTGAAGGAAAGAGCGCAAGGTCCAGTCCTTCGGTCCACGTTTGAACGTTAAGCGGCAGGCCGGCATCCAGGTCGCGCAGCGCGCTCCTGATTGCTTCGGCCAGTTGTTGCGGATCGCGGTTCGAGCGCACCACAAGGCAAGTCTCACCGGTGGGCGATTGCAGAAATGGAAGAAACATCGCCGGACGTTGATCTTCGGTCAGTTGATAATATTTTCCGTCTTCTGTAATGCCCACTACTTGTACGCGCGCTCCATCCTCCATCTTGAAATATCTACCCAGCGCGCTGGTTGCGGAACCGAAGATTTTGCGCGCGAAGAATTCGTTCACCACTGCCACGCGAGGCGCGCCTTTATCGTCACCCCATGAGAAACCCCTGCCCTGCAACAAGGTTGTGCCCGCCGCATGGAAGTATTCGGGAGATATCTCGAACTGGTAGGTGTTTGCGGCGGCATTCGATGTGCTCAGATCCGTCGTCTGGTCGGTGAAAACATCCGAGGTCGACCCGCCCCCACCCAGGGGGATTTGACTCGCGAGCCCCACCGACTTTACGCCGGGAATCGCCTCCAGCGCATCCACCATGCGCCTTTGCATGGCGGGCACTCTGTCGCCTATGTAACCGGCCATGGTCAACCTTGTATCCACCAGCATTGCGTTCTGCGGTTCAAAACCGAAGTTACTGTGCATCGAGCGCACCAGGCCCCGCACGGCAACCAGCGAAGAAGTTACAAGCACGGCGCA
>DATNHL010000286.1:0-21617 GCA_035604995.1 Occallatibacter sp.
TGGCTCATCGCCATGACCGTCGCCCTGGCCGCCTTCATGGAGGTGCTCGACACCTCCATCGCCAACGTCGCCCTGCCCCACATCGCCGGCTCCCTCGGCGCCTCCACCGACGAAGGCACCTGGGTCCTCACCAGCTATCTCGTCGCCAACGCCATCGTCCTGCCCCTCGGCGGATGGGCCTCCAGCGTCATGGGACGCCGTAACTTCTTTGTTTTCTGCATTGTTATCTTTACTGTTTCCAGCTTTCTCTGCGGCGCGGCCCCCTCCCTGCCCATCCTGCTCATCTGCCGCATCCTGCAGGGCGCAGGCGGCGGCGGCATGCAGCCCATGGCCCAGGCCATCATGGCCGACTCCTTCGAGCCACAAAAACGCGGCCAGGCCTTTGCCCTCTATGGCCTCGTCGCCGTTCTCGCCCCGTCCATTGGGCCGACGCTTGGCGGCTGGATCACCGACAACTTCTCCTGGCGCTGGATCTTTTTCATCAACATCCCCGTCGGCATCCTGGCCTTCATCCTGGTCACCCGCATGGTCGATGATCCGCCATGGATCAAGCCCGACCGCTCCCGGCTGCGCAACATGGACTACCTCGGCCTGAGTTTCCTCACCATCGCTATGGGAGGCCTGCAGATCATGCTCGACAAGGGCGAGGAGAACGACTGGTTCTCGTCACCCTTCATCTGCATCTTCGCCGCCCTGTTCGTCTTCGGTATGGCGGGCCTCTTCCTGTGGGAGTGGAATCACAAGAGCCCGCTCATCAACATCAAGCTCTTTCGCTACAAGAACTTCGCCATCTGCTGCCTGCTCATGATGCTGGTCGGCGGCGTGCTCAACTCGAGCACCGTCCTGCAGCCGCAGTTCATGCAGCAGCTCCTTGGCTGGACCGCCACCACCTCCGGCCTCGCCCTCACCGCGGGAGGATTCACGCTGGTGACCGTCATGCCTCTGGCCGGCATCGCCACCGGAAGGATCGCCGCCCGCTGGCTTGCCGTTCTCGGCTTCACCCTCTTCTTCTTTACCTACCGCTACGCCGCTGCCGTGACCAATCTCGAAATGACGTTTGCCGCGTCCTCCTGGCTGCGCGTCATCCAGATGGTTCCGCTGCCGTTCTGCTTCATCTCCATCACCAATGCCGCTTACGTCGGCATGCCCAAGGAGGAAAGCAACCAGGTGGCCGGCCTCATCAACTTCGCCCGCAACATCGGCGGCAGCATCCTCATCGCCATCACCAACGCCCAGGTTACCAGCCGCGCCATGTGGCACCAGCAGCACCTGCAGAACTCCATGACCTCGGCCAGCAGCGCCTTCCAGCAGCATTCCCAGGCCCTCACCGGCTTCTTCGGCGGCACCTTTGGCGGACCCAACGGCGGCGGCATGGCCCTGGCCAGCCTTTACAACCAGCTCAACATGCAGGCTCAGGCGCAGGGCTATCAGGACGTCTACATGGAACTGAGCTGGATGTCCGTCGGCCTCATCCTGGTCGCCTTCTTATTGAGCAAGAACAAGCCCGGCGCAGCCCCCGAAGGCGCCGGCGGAATCCACTAAGGCGGTTCTCCAATTCACGCGCCGTTGTCAATTCAATGCAAGGCGGCCGTGGCTCAGGAATGAAGCAAAGGCTGGAACTGCGCGAGCGGAAAAAACCCGCGCAAATTGAAAGCGCCAGAGACCGGAGTCTCTGGCGCTTTCTGGGTGCCCTTGCAGCTCATCGGATCATCGATCGTCCCATCCAGCCTTGCGATGAGTCCCCGGGTTACCCCGGTTCCTGCATCTTCCGGGTGTGCCGGCTTCGCAACTTCGGGTTGCCCCTCGGTTGCATCCTTCGGCGACTCCGGCGGCGTAGCTCCCCGGGTTGCCCCGGCTCGTCCGCCCTTCAGCTGTGCCGGCGATGGATCATCGGGTTGCCCCGAATCCCGCATCCTTTGGCGATGCCGGTGAGTGATTCTCCGGGTTGCCCCGGGTCCTCGCTCCTCCGCTTCGCCTCCGGTGTTTCCGCCAGGTTGCCCCGGCCTCCGCACCCTCCGGCTTTTCCGGCGATGGATCTTCGAGTTGCCCCGAGTCTCGCATCCTTCAGCGCTGCCGGCGGTGAAGCTGCGGGTCGCCCCGGTTCTCGCACTGCCCGCCTCGCCTCCCGGTGTTTCCGCCTGGGTTGCCCCCGGCTTTCGCACCGTCCGGCTTTCCCGGCGATGGATCTTCGAGTTGCCCCGAATCTCGCATCCTTCGGCGCTGCCTGCCAGCGTTTCTCCGGGTTGCCCCGGTTCCGCGCAAACAAGCCTCGCCTCCCGATACTTCCACCGGGTTACCCCGGCTTCCGCATCTTCCGGCTGTGCCAGAGGTGAATCTCCGGGTCGCCCCGAATCTCCCAGCCCTCTGGCGTTGCCGTAACTGCGTCCTCAGGTTGCCCTGAGTCCTGCAACTACGGCTGGGTCGATGATGAATCCCCGGCTGGTCTCGAACTTTGCATCCTCGGCTTGCGCCGCGGATGAATCTTCGCGTCCAATCAGGTCTTGCACATCCCTGCCTGACTCTGGATGCAGTCTCAATCTCATTCCGTCAGCCCACTACCGGACGGGCCGGCTACAAACTGACTTCCTCAAACCAATCTCTGCATCTTCCTGCCAGGCCGGGACTGCGTATCCAAGTCCCTGCAGGGTCACCAGCTGTTTGGAGAGTAGGTCTGCCCGATCTGTGAATGCAAGTGCAAATCTCTGACCGATCTGTGGATTTCACCAGGGTTGGTGCAGTTATGTTGCGGCCCGAGCTAAGCCCATGAGTTTTGCGCGATAAGTGGCTAGTTAGGGCGACTTGTAGAGGCGGGCGTTGTGCCTACATCAACTGGTGGAGACGCTTCGCACGAGGGCCCCGTAGATCGCGTTTCTCGACGAACCCAACGGTAGCTCAGGTCTCAAGAGTGAGGCCTAGGGCATCCGGCCCGTCACTTGAGGCCAGCGAGGTACAGCAACTCCTGGCAGACCACACGGAAATCGTTCGCGAGCTTGTCGATGTCCTCACGGTTGGCATTGTAGCGTCTGCTGTGCGCCGATTGGTCGCCTACATTCTTAAGTTTCGGTAGTGCCTGCTTCGTATTTCTTCCCAGGTTCCAGCTCTTCTCTTGGAGGAGCATGTCGATCATATCCCTGAGGAAAAGGAACTCGCCTGTTTTAGGGTCCTTG
Organism: Occallatibacter sp.; assembly: GCA_035604995.1. Taxonomy (GTDB): domain Bacteria; phylum Acidobacteriota; class Terriglobia; order Terriglobales; family Acidobacteriaceae; genus Telmatobacter. Next base: position 3,168 of record DATNHL010000286.1, read on the forward strand.
ATTGTGTCGGCGATCTCGAACTTTTCGAAGCATTCGATTATCAGCGTCTCAATGAGACGCCGCATCATGACTGCGCAGCCGTCGAACCAGCCCCTCTCGTAGCAGCCATTTACTTGGTTTACAACCCGCTCAATATATCCGCGGGTCCCACGTACGTGCGAGAACGGAAGGATATGTTCGCCGGTAGGCCGGGTCCCCTCGGAGGGCGGCAAGAATTCACGGGGAGCATCGGACGCAAGCCGCTTGACCAGTTCTATGATCTCGGATGGTTCGCTCGGCAGCATGCGTTTCAACCATGCCTATAGAGGTGTTTTGACATGCTTGCAAAGATCTGTTCGATTTGGTCGGGCGACGCGTCTGCAGAAATATGAATCTGGAGGTTAATGTTGACTTCGGGGATGTGGGTCAAGGCTCGACTTTTCGAACTGTCCCCCGCGTGGTCCTTCTGGAGGTCAGACGCGGGTTTCGAAGCCGCAGCGGGTGGTTGGGCCAGATTACTCTTTGCAGTACCGGCGGAGGCCGCTTTGGACGGGGTCTTCTTGGCTGCCCGCTTCTTGTCCAAATCGGGTTGCTTTGATGCATCGGCTTCCACGAGGACGCTATAAAGCGCTACCATTCGGCTCGCTGCCGCGCCGCCCACACCAGTCTGGTGGGCAAGCCAGCTCTTGGCCTTTTCCTTTTCAAGCCCCGGATCTGGAACTGCGGATTTCAGCTCCTCCGGGTAAACTTCCTTCAATATCGCCTTACAGACCTCAGAATATTTCTCGTCATCTCTCCAAAGTTTTGCTCTTTCGGTGGGCTTGCCATCGTGGTCGATAATACCGAGGGTCTCCAGAAAGGGCAGTACGTTGGCGCGCGCAGACTGCGTTCCCATGCTTAGAACAGTCGCCAGGTAAGTGTCCGAGACCACCCCGGGGATGCTCTGTCGGAACTTCCTACGAAGCGCCCACCAGTGAGATATCGGAAGCATCGGATAGCTTTTCTTCTTAACCTCTGACTCCGGCATTTTTCCCTCCAAGCGTTGATCCTAGCCCTCTAAGAACTGCTCGGCGCAGAATTTCGGCAATTTCTGGTAGCCGACTGGTAAACAGCGATTCCTATCGGAGGCCTGTGAATTTGGGGCGTATGACTCACCCGAACCCCCGAGGTCTCGGCCCAAGACCTCGGCCGCGGCGAACATCGCCTGCGTTGACTGACCGCCGTCCACTATCCCTTCGCAAACATCGCCTTCATCCCGCGCAGCGCCTGCCGCGTCCGCTCCTCATTCTCGATCAGCGAAAACCGCACGTGCCCATCCCCGTAGTCGCCAAACCCGATCCCCGGTGAAACCGCGGTCTTTGCCTCATTCAGCAGAATCTTCGAAAACTCCAGCGACCCCAGCTTCCGGTACTGCTCCGGAATCTGCGCCCACACAAACATGGTCGCCTTGGGCAGCGCCACCGGCCAGCCCAGCTTGTTCAGCCCCTCCACCAGCACGTTGCGCCGGCTGCGGTAGTTCTCGCAAATCTCGCGCACGCACTCCTGCGGCCCTTCCAATGCTTGAATCGACGCCACCTGGATCGGCGTAAACGTCCCGTAGTCGAAGTAGCTCTTCAGCCGCGCCAGGGCCGACACCAGCACCGGGTTGCCCACCATGAAGCCCACGCGCCACCCCGGCATGTTGTAGCTCTTCGACAGCGTGAAGAACTCCACCGCCACGTCCTTCGCCCCCGGCACCTCCAGCACGCTCGGCGGCTTGTAGCCGTCGAAGGCGATGTCGGCGTAGGCCAGGTCCTGGATGAGGTGGAACCCGTACTCGCGGGCCAGCTCCACCAGCCGCGCCAGAAACGGCAGTTCGACGCACTCGGTCGTCGGATTCGACGGAAAATTTACGATAAGCGCCTTGGGCCGAGGGACCATGCGCGGAATCAGGTCTTCCAACTGGGCGAGAAACTGCTCGCGGTCGTGCACCGGCACGCTGACCACGTGAGCGCCGGCGATGACCGGCCCGTAAATATGAATCGGATAGCTCGGGTTCGGCACCAGCACCGTATCCCGCGAGTCGAGAATCGCCAGGCACAGGTGTGCAATGCCTTCCTTTGAGCCGATGGTGACGATGGCCTCGGTCTCCGGGTCCAGGTCGACGTTGTAGCGGGTCTTGTACCAGTTGGTGATGGCCCTGCGCAGCCGCGGGATGCCCTTGGAAACCGAGTAGCGATGCGTCGGCGGCTTGAGCGCCGCTTCCACCAGCTTGTCCACAATGTGCTTGGGCGTGGCTCCGTCCGGGTTGCCCATGCCGAAGTCGATAATGTCCTCGCCCCGGCGGCGAGCCGAGACCTTCATCTCCCCCGTGATGTTGAAAACATAAGGTGGGAGCCGCTGAATACGACTGAACTCTTCCATTCGACCAGTTTAAGGCAAAGCACACGGTTACGGCTGTGCGCGCCCCGCAGCGGTTACGGGGCTCTGGCCAGGTTTCGGTGAGCTGTTTCGTTTGAAAGTGGCTCTTTTTGACCAGCATCTCCGCCCCACGGTGGGAGAATAGAAGCAGAAGCCGCCGGCCGTCACGAGTGTGTCCGCAGTTGTCTTCGGCCTGGGAAGCCCGGTCTGAACCTCACGATTGCGCTCGTACGCCGACTCCTCCAGTTGCGAGGCAGCCAATGAACGCCCTGCTGATCTACCCGGAATTCCCCGACACCTACTGGAGCTTCAAGCATGCGCTCAAATTTCTGGGCAAGCGCGCGGCCCAGCCTCCGCTGGGGCTGATGACGGTTGCGGCGCTGCTGCCGGGAGCCTGGAAAAAGCGCCTGGTCGACACCAACGTCGAGCGTCTGCGCGACCGCGACCTTGCCTGGGCCGACGTGGTGATGCTGAGCGGCATGCACATCCAGCGCGACTCGCTGGCAGCCATCGTGGAGCGCTGCCGCGCCCACGGTCTGCGCACCGTGGTGGGCGGGCCCATTGCCAGCAGCGTGCCGGCCGACGAGCTCATGGCGGACCACGTCGTCATCGGCGAAGCCGAGGCGCTCATCGCCGGCCTGGCGCGCGATCTCGAGCAGGGCGTCGCGAAGCCCGTCTACCAGGCTGCCGAACGGCCGGAGATGGCTACCAGCCCGTTGCCCGACCTGAGCCTCATCAAGATGCGCCGCTACTCCACCATGGCCGTGCAATACTCGCGCGGCTGCCCCTTCAATTGCGAATTCTGCGACATCATCGAGATCTACGGCCGCCGTCCGCGCACCAAGGCCGTTGCCCAGGTACTGGCTGAGCTGGACCAGTTGCGCGCCGCCGGCTGGCGCGAAGCGGTATTCATCGTCGACGACAACTTCATCGGCAACAAGGCGCGCGCCAAGCAGTTGTGCGTGGCCCTGGCCGAGTGGCGCAGCCAATACAAAACCAGCTTCGACTTCAATACCGAGGCCTCGCTCAACCTGGCTGACGATCCCGAGTTGATGCAGTTGATGAAAGACGCCGGCTTCATCTCCGTCTTCCTGGGCATCGAGACCCCCGACGAACCGGGCCTCATCGCCGCCAACAAGCTGCAGAACACCCGCCGCAGCCTGCTCGACAGCATTGCCACCATCCAGAGCTACGGCATGCAGGTCATGGGCGGGTTCATCCTCGGCTTCGACACCGACCGCGACGATATCTTCGACCGCATGGTCGACTTCATCCAGAAGAGCGGCATCCCCGTGGCCATGGTCGGCCTGCTGCAGGCCATGCCCGGAACCCAGCTCTTCCGGCGCCTGCGCAGGGAGGGCCGCATCCTCGACGCCGGCCACGGAGACAACACCGGCGACAAGCTCAACTTTCTTCCCAACATGGATCCGGCCCGGCTGGTGGAGGGCTACCGCTCCGTGCTCAGGCGCATTTACAGCTGCGAGGCCTACTACGACCGCGTCAAGCTCTACCTCAGCCGCACCCAGCCCCGGCCGGGAGAACGGTTATCGAGGCAGCGGTGGCTCACCCGCGGCAACGCCCGCGCCTTCGTCACCTCCATCGTCCGCCAGGGAGTCTTCAGCCGCCAGCGCTGGAGCTATTGGAAGTTTCTGCTCACGGTCGCCACCCGCTATCGCCATTGCGTGGGCGCTGCCATGACGCTGGCAGTGATGGGTTATCACCTCCAGGTGATGACCGACCGGCTCTCCAGGGCTGTGAATGCGGCTGCGCTACAGGGCGGAAGGGAAAACCAGCTGTCGGAGAAGGCTGGCGGGTAAGGGAGAGGCGCCGTTGGAAATGCAGTATGCGGTCTGCTCAAGGCGCGCAACCTTATACTGAAAGACGACATGCCCAAGTCTTTGCCCCCCAATTTCCCGCCTGTTGCCGAACAGATGGACCTCCTTCAGAAAGGCGCCGCCGAGATCATCCGCGTCAGCGACCTGCGCGAGCGTCTGGAAGACAGCCTGAAAACCGGCCGTCCGCTCCGCGTCAAAGCCGGTTTCGATCCCACCGCCCCCGACCTCCATCTCGGCCACACCGTGCTGATGCGCAAGCTGCGCCACTTCCAGCAGCTCGGCCACACCGTCATCTTCCTCGTCGGCGACTTCACCTCTTTGATTGGTGACCCCACCGGGCGCAACCTCACCCGCAAGCCGCTGACGCGCGAAGAGATCGACGCCAATGCGGAAACCTACAAGGCGCAGGTCTTCAAGATCCTCGACGAGAGCGCCACCGAGGTCCGCTACAACTCCGAGTGGCTGGGCAAGCTGGGCTACGAGCAGACCATCCGGCTGACCGCGCACTTCACTGTGTCGCAGATGCTGGAGCGCGACGAGTTCCACAAGCGCTTCCAGGCCGAGCAGCCCATCAGCCTCCACGAACTGCTCTACCCCGTCATGCAGGGCTACGACTCGGTGGCTCTCGAGTGCGATGTCGAGCTCGGCGGCACCGACCAGAAGTTCAACCTGATGTGCGGCCGCGAGCTCCAGCGCCACTACGGCCAGAAGCCGCAGATTGTGCTGATGACGCCGATCCTCGAAGGCCTGGACGGCGTGCAGAAGATGTCGAAGTCGCTGAACAACGCCATCGGCATCAACGAGCCGCCCGCCGAGATGTACGGCAAGTTGATGAGCATCTCGGATGAGCTGATGTGGAAGTACTGGGAATTGTTGACCGACATCCCTCAGAGCGAGGTGAATCGCTTAAGGAACGAAGTGACAAATGGCCGGCAGCACCCGATGGTGCTGAAAACCTTGCTCGCCCAAACGATCGTGTCGGGTTTTTACCCGATGGAGGAGACGCTGAAAGCCGCTCACGACTGGGGCACGATGCACCGTCAAAATGTGATCCCCGACGATGTCGAAAGAGTGACAGTCTCCGCCAGGGAAGTCGGTTGGGAGGTGAACAAACCCATTCGACTCGATAAGTTGCTTGTAGCGATGGGGTTAGCGTCCTCGAATTCCGAGGCGCAACGCAAGATTAAGGAGGGTGCGCTTGAGGTCAAAGGAGTCGGAGACAAAATCAAGCTCTACGTTCCTCTTGAGGAGCCCCCGTGCGAAATGCCCCCGCTTCGCCTCGGCAAGCGTGCCAAGGTCGCCGTGATCAGCTAGCCCGCGTTATGCCTTTTTGAGTCCGACGTCCTCAGGACCCCGTACACTGGACTCGCATGCCGGCAGCCGTCGAGTTCCGCGATCTCTCCGTCCGCAGCCCCGACGGCCGGCTGATCCTCGACGGCATCTCCCTCCCTGTCGAGGCCGGCGCCACCACTGCCATCCTGGGCCGCAGCGGCTCCGGCAAAACCACGCTTTTGCGCACCGTCAACCGCATGGCCGAGCCTTCCGCCGGCCAGGTCCTCGTACATGGCCGCGACGTCCAGACCGTGGACCCGGTAGACCTGCGCCGCGGCATTGGCTATGTCATCCAGGAGACCGGCCTCTTTCCGCATTTCACCGTCGAGCGCAACGTGGCCATCGTTCCCGAGATTCAAGACTGCCCCCGTGCCCAGCGGCTTGCCCATGCCCGCGAGCTGCTCTCCGCCACCGGCCTCGAACCGGCAGCCTTCGCCCAGCGTTATCCGCATCAGCTCTCCGGCGGCCAGCGCCAGCGCGTGGGCCTCGCGCGCGCACTCGCCGCCGATCCCGATCTTCTTCTCATGGATGAGCCTTTCGGCGCACTCGACCCCATCACCCGCGCCGAAATGCAGGACCTGCTGCGGGGCCTGCTCTCCCGTTTCAAAAAGACCGTCCTGCTGGTGACCCACGACCTCGACGAAGCCCTCTTTCTCGCCGGCCGCATCGTTCTCCTCAGCGCCGGCAGTCTGGTGGCCAGCCTCACTCCCTCCGAATTCCTCGCGTCACCCCACCCCGAGGTCCAGTCCTACATCCGCGCCTTTCACCGCGGCGAACGCGTCACCGCCGGCGCTCCCAACCCCCAGGAGGCAGGCGCGACCCAGGAGGCAGGCGCGCCATGACCCCCGGCTTCCTCCACCAGTACGGCAGCCAGATCGCCACGCTCACTCTCGAGCACCTGTGGCTCACCGCCGCGGCCATGTTCCTCGCAACTGCCGTTGCCGTTCCCGCCGGCATTGCCCTCACCCGCGCGCCGCGTTTCGCTCCCCCCGTGCTGGCCGTCGCCAACATCCTCCAGACCATTCCCTCCCTGGCCATGTTCGGATTCCTGTTGCCGCTGCCCTGGCTGGGAGAGCGCGCCGCCCGCATCGCCATCCTTGCCCTTACCGCCTATGCGCTCCTGCCCATCCTGCGCAACACCTGGGCCGGCATCCGCAATATTGACCCGGCAGTTGTCGAGGTCGCCCACGCCCTGGGACTCACTGGCCGCCAGCGCCTCTTCAAGGTCGAGCTGCCCCTGGCCGCCCCGCTCATCCTTGCCGGCCTGCGCACCGCCACGGTCACCTGCGTCGGCATCGCCACCATCGCCGCCGCCGTCGGAGCCGGAGGCCTCGGCGAGCTCATCTTCCGCGGCGTAGCCTCCGTCGATAACCGCCTTGTCCTTGCCGGGGCCATCCCCGCGGCTCTGCTTGCGCTGGCTGCCGACCTGCTGCTGGGCTTCGTCGAACGCCGCCTGCGGACGCCACGATGAACCGTCTCTCTTCGACCGCCATCGCCGCGCTCGTTTCGGGCCTGCTTCTCCCTCTTGTCTGCTGCGCCCCGCCGCACCCCGATCACCCCGTCATCGGCGCCAAGAACTTCACCGAGCAGGTGGTTCTGGGGGAACTCCTGGCCCAGGAAATCGAGGCCAAATCCGGCCTCCAGGTCGAGCGGCGCTTCTACCTCGCCGGCAGCTATATCTGCCAGCAAGCTCTGGTCTCCGGCCGCATCGACGCATATGTCGAGTACACCGGTACCGCTCTAACCGCCATCCTCAAGCAGCCCGTCGACCGCGACCCCGCATCCGTCCTGGCCACCGTCCGCCGGCTCTACGCCTCGCGCTATCAGGTCGCCGTGGCGCCGCCGCTGGGCTTTGAGAACACCTTTGCCATGATCGTCCGCGGCACCGACGCCCGCCGTCTCCACGTCACCACCCTCAGTCAAGCCGCCGCCTACACACCCCACTGGCGTCTCGGCGTGGGTTACGAGTTTGAGCAGCGACCCGACGGCCTACCCGGCCTTGAGGCCGCCTACGGGCTGCGCTTCGCCGATTCGCCGCGAACCATGGATCTCGGCCTCCTCTACCGCGCCCTAGGCGCAGGCCAGGTGGATATGATTGCCGATAACTCCACCGACGGCCCCATCCAGGCCCTCGACCTCGCCGTCCTCGACGACGACAAACACTACTTCCCGCCCTACCAGGCCGTCCCCCTCGTTCGCAATGAAGCCCTGCGCCGCTGGCCGCAGATTCAGCTCGCCTTCGACGCCCTCGCCGGCCGCATTACCGCCGCCGACATGCGACGCATGAACCAGGCCGTCGACAGCCAGCACCGCGACCCCGCCGAAGTAGTCAGAGAATTCCGCCTGCAACACGGTCTCTGAATTCCCCCGGATACGGAGGGAGGCCGGGGGTTCAACTCCCGCATAAAGCCAGCAGAATCAACGCGGGCTTTAGCCCAGGAGGAACGCTGTTCGGGATTTCTCCACGAACACTGGCCTTTCTCCGCGGTCTCTTCAGCCCCGGAAGGCCGCATTTCGGAGTTCAGGGATCTTATCCGCCCAGCGCAAACACCCGCGCCGACTCCAGCAATCTGGTCACCGCTTCCTTCGAGCACGACTCGGTGTAGATCCGCATCAGCGGCTCGGTCCCGCTGGCGCGCAATAGGAGCCAGGTCTCCGCAGCGTTGGGCTTGGCGGCGGCTTCCGGGTTGTCGAGGTAGAACTTCACCCCGTCCAGGTTTTCCTGACGAAAAATGGGCATGCCGGCAAAGACCGGGTCGCCGATCCTGAGCGCCTGCGCCCGGGAGATCGCGCCGTTCTTAATGTCGTCGGGGATGGTCAGGTCGATGCGGCCATACTGGTGCTCGCCGTACTCGGCCTGCAGGTCGGCGACAAGCTGACCCAGCGTCTTGCCCTCCTCGGCCATCACGTTGGCCAGCAGGAGAGCGTTCAGCAGGCCGTCGCGCTCCGGCAGGTGGCGCTGGAAGCCGATGCCGCCCGACTCCTCGCCACCCATCAGGATCTCCCGCTCCAGCATGTAGTCGCACACAAACTTGAAGCCGATGCCGTGTTCGATCAGCTCGCGGCCGTGTTTGGCGCAGATGCGGTCAAGCATTTTGGTGGTGTTGAAGGCCCGCGTCACGGCGCCCGGCCAGCCTTTGCGCTTGAGCACCCAGCTCAGCAGGACGGAAAAAATCTTGTGCGGGTCGACGAAGTTCCCATTTTCGTCTGTCGCGCCGATGCGGTCGGCGTCGCCGTCGGTGCATAGGCCAGCGTCGCAGCCGTTGGCCACGGCTGCCTCGCCCAGGGCGCGAATGTGCGGCTCAATGGGCTCGGGGTTGATGCCGGGGAAGAGCGGATCGACGTTGCCGCGAATCTGCACGTGGGCTACGCCGATGCGGGTGAAGATATCGGAGATGATGGTGCGTCCGGCGCCGTACATCGAGTCGATGGCGAACTTCCTGCCCGATTTCGAGATCAGGTCCAGGTCGGCAAAGCTCTCGATGGCCTTGAGGTAGGGAGGCAGAAAGTCGGCCTCTTCAATCGCGGCCGCACCCAGAGGGTTCCCGGCGGAGCGCGGCGCCGGCTCGCCGAGGCGGGACTCGATCTCGGCGATGATGGAGGGCTTGCCGGAACCGCCGTACCACGCCTTGTACTTCACGCCGTTCCACTGCGCGGGATTGTGCGACGAGGTAATCATGATGCCGCCGGCCGCCTTGCGCTCGCGCACGGCGTAACTGAGCGCCGGGGTGGGCGTTATGTCGTTGGCCAGCGCCACGGGAATGCCGGTGGCCGCGACAACTTCGGCGCAGGTTCGGGCAAAGGCCCGTGAGCCGAAGCGCGTGTCGTAGCCGATGCAGAGGCCGCGGGCGGGGTCTTCTTCCGCCGAGCCTTGGCGGGAGTGGACGTAGGCGGCAATGGCTTCGGCGGCGGTGCGGACGTTGGCAAAGGTGAAATCGTCGGCGATGATGCCGCGCCAGCCGTCGGTGCCGAACTTGATTTGGGGATGGGGCATGGTTTCTTTCTGGTTCTCCCTCGCATCGAGTGTAAATAACGGAAGGAAGCCGGTTCATGCGCCAACGGCCAGCCTGGGGAGAGCCCACACTCGCGCAAATGTGTTTTGAGCGGGAGATGCAGACTTGCGCGTGTTTCAGATCAGCTCGGTGCGGCCCAGGAGTCCCAGTTCCTTCACGATTTTTCCCACGTCCTGGGAGTGATCGCGGTGGGCGATCAGCAGCGCGTCCTCGGTGTCCACAATGACCAGGTTCTCAACCCCCACCAGCGCCACAAACTTTCTGGGGCTGTAGATGTAGTTGTTGCCGGCCTCGAGGGTCATGTGGCCTTCGGTTTCGGCCACGTTGCCGTCGCCGTCGCCGCGCAGGCGGGTCTCAATCTGGTACTCGTAGAGCGAGGCCCAGGAGCCGAGATCGTTCCAGCTGAACTCCGCCGGCAGGCAATAGAGGTGCGACAGGTGCTCCCCTTTGGCTGACCGCGGCTCGAGCACGGCGTAGTCCACGGAAATGTTTTCACACTTCGGGTAGAGGGAGTGAAAGACCTCTTCAAACTGAGGCGTGCCGTGGGCGGCGGCAATGGACTCGAGCAGGGGGGCGGTCTCCGGCAGGTGCTCGCGCACGGCATTGGCCAGTGTTCGCGCCGACCACAGGAAGATGCCGGAGTTCCAGTAGTAGTTGCCGGCGGCTACAAAGTCTTCGGCGCGGTTCTGGTTGGGTTTCTCTATGAATCGGCGTACGTGCAGAGCAGATTCGTCGCCGGTGTAGTCGCCGGTTTCGATATAGCCGTAGCCGGTTTCGGCGCGCGTGGGCTCAATTCCCAGGACCACGATGTTGTCCCCCGCGGCGGCCAGGGCGATGCCCTTTTGCAGCGCCTTGAGGAAGCGCGGCTCGTCGGCGATCACGTGGTCGGAAGGGAAGACGCCCAGCACCGCGTCGGGGTTCTGCCGTTCGATGAGGAAGGCAGCCAAACCGCAGGCCGGGGCGGTGTTGCGCGCCACGGGCTCCTGGACGAGCTGTCCGGCGGGCAGGCCGGGGAGCTGGTCGGCGATCTCGTGCGCCAGGTATTCGTTGGTAATGATCCAGGTCTTGTCGAGCTTTGCCAGCGGCTTGAACCGCTCCACCGTTTGCTGAATCATGGAGCGCTCGCCGTCAAGGGCGAGAACCTGCTTGGCGCGCGCACGGCGGGAACGAGGCCAGAAACGGGTACCGCTTCCTCCAGCTAAGATAACAGGGCGAAAATCGATTGGCTTCGGCATTGAAGACACATCCTACTCGACAGCGTGCATGTTTGCACAGTGTCATCCGTCACTTTTTGCCGGATGGTCCCTCAGCCGGTGTTGCGGCAGCCATGGATGTGCATTCTCCAGAGCGCCAAAGCACCGGCAGGGCACTTTCCCCGAGCGGCGGACTTATCTCAGATTCTTGAGGAATTCAGCCATGCGGCGGGTCCCCTCGTCGATGTTCTGCTTGGTGACCGGGTAGGAGATGCGGATGTGCTCCGCGGTGCCGAAGGCCTCGCCGGGAACAGTGACGACATGGGCCTCATGGAGCAGGCGGGTAGCCAGCTCGGTGGTCGTGCGGACGCCGCCGCGGGCGCCCGTCGGATCGAGGAAGGCGCCGATATTCGGGTAGACGTAGAAGGCGCCATCGGGCTTGGTGCAGGTGACGCCGGGAATCTCAGCCAGCCTTGCCAGCATGTAGTCGCGCAGGTCGATGAACTCGGCGCGAAACTCGCTGACGCACTCCTGTGAGCCGGCCAGGGCGGCGATGGCGGCCTTCTGCACGAAGCTGGTGGCGTTGGAGGTGGACTGCGACTGCAGCTTGCTCAGGTTGGCCACCACGGACTTCGAGGCCAGCGCATAGCCGGCGCGCCAGCCGGTCATCGAGTAGGTCTTGGAGAGCGAGCCGAGGATGACCAAGTGGTCCTTGGCCCAGGTGTAGGAACCGCCGGAGACAGGCTTGCCGGCATAGTTCAGGTAGACGTAGCACTCGTCCAGAAGCAGGAAAATGCCGCGCTCGTGGGCCAGGTGAACAATGCGCTCCAGGTCCTCGGCGCTGACCACCGAGCCGGCGGGATTCGACGGCGAGTTGAGAATAATGGCCTTGGTGCGTGGCGTAATCGCCTTCTCGATGGCGTCGGCGGTGATGCGGAAGCTCTCCGCTTCGCTGGTTTCGAGGAAGACGACCTTGCCGCCGGCGTACTGGATGATGTCTTTGAAGCTGACCCAGTAGGGAACGGGCAGGATCACCTCGTCGCCGTGGTCGACAAGGATTTGAATGGTGTTGAACAGCGCCAGCTTGCCGCCGGTGGTGAAGATGGCCTCGTCCAGTCCATAGTCGGAGCCAAAGTCGCAGGCGTGGCGCTCGACGATCGCCTTGCGCACGTCGGGAATGCCGGGCACAACGGTGTAGCGGGTGAAGTTGGCTTCGATGGCGGCAATGGCCGCGTCCTTGATGGGCCGCGGGGTGGGAAAGTGGGGCTCGCCGGCCCCAAAATCCACCAGGTTGGCGCCCTGGGCGCGGAGCTTGGCGGCCTCGGCGGCCACCGCCATGGTTGCGGAAACTTCGATCCGGCCAATGCGATCGGCAAAGACTTTTGCAGGAGCTGTAACGGTCATAACTCTTCTATCTTGACAGATTATTTGCGCAGGACAAAATGCTGGCGTTTGGCCGTAGACGTCACGCGGACCGATCTGGCCTCCCACCGGCCCGTGCGTAATAGAAAGTAATTGTCAGTTGGCGGCCGGGTGCTCGATCCGCTCTACGGTGTACACCGGCAAGATGTCCTCTTGTCGGTTCAGTTCAAGACCGAGCTTGCCCAGGACCGTGAAGATTGTGGGGAGGCCGGCGAAGGGGTTTGCGGCCTGGGTGGCGTTCGGTGGCGGCGGGGGCAGCCGCATGGGGACCCAGCCTTCCGTGTTCACGGTGAACAGCCCGCTGAGCCCCGTACGGTTCACGACGGGCAAATCCGTCCAGTTCGAAATGTAATGGGCAAGGTCGTCCATATCGATGGCTTTTGCATTCAGGGGATGGCCCAGGCCGCCAACAAAGTTATGGCAAGCTTCCGGGCCGGTATCGGAGGTGCAGTCCTTCTCGGCGATGGCCGACTTCTGGAGCTTCGGACCTGCGCCGGCTACGGCGAGAGCGTAGACCGGCATCGTTTTATTCTCAACCCGCATCACGAGCCCGAAACGATCGGCGAGCAATCCGCGGATCATTTGCTGAATTCGGCTTCGCACTTCGCTGTGCTGAAGACCGGGAGGGATGGCGTCGGATGGCGCTTTCGCTTCGATATCGTACTTCTCAACAAGGGTCCAGTCGGGAAGGGTGGAAAGACGCGGCGAAGGGTTGACCGGCACGTCGTAAGCGTAACTTAATAACCTGATCACAGGGACCGCACTCGCAATCAAGTCACCGTTGGGCAGCACTTGCACCTGCGCGTTGCGCGGGTCGGCTGAGCGAGCAGGCTTTATGGTGATCGTTGCAAATGTTTGCGACTGGGCGACGGCAGGCAAAGCCGCGAGCAAGTATACGAGCGCTTTGCAGGACACTGACATCATTCGCCCTCCTTAGCAGGATTCGACGGCTGTAGTGCAGAGTTTGATCCCGGCATGCCGTTCCCTATCGGGCACGGTCCGGCTTGCTAGTGTGCCGTCTCCGAAATGACTACACAGACTAGGCCTGCTCTACGCGCCGTTGTTGATGCGCGCGCGCAGCCGCTTCAGCACGTTGGGAGGCACCAGGCCGCTCACGTCGCCGCCGAAACTGAAGACTTCCTTGACCATCCGCGAGCTGACAAAGGAGTAGCGGCCTGCCGGTTGCAGAAAGACGGTCTCGATTTCGGGAGCGAGGCGGCGATTCATGAGAGCCATCTGGAACTCGTGTTCGTAGTCGGAGATGGCGCGAATGCCGCGCAGCACCGCGGTTGCGCCCTGGTGGCGCGCGAACTCCACCATCAGGCCGTCGAATGAGGTCACTGAGACATTGCCCAGGGCGCTGGTGGCCTCTTTCAGCATCTCCACCCGCTCTTCGACCGTGAACAGCGGATTCTTGACCGGGTTTTTGAGGATGGCGACGGTCAGGTGCTCGAAGAGCTTGGCGCCGCGCTGGATCAGGTCGACGTGTCCATTGGTCGGCGGGTCAAAGGTGCCGGGATAGAGGGCCTTCACGCTCATCGAAGCTGCTCCTAGGGGATTCTAGCAGCGCGGGCGGGCGGGGCTGACCGAGGGGGGTACGATTTTTCGTGGGGCCGTCGGCCCAAATCCCAGGCCCTCCCGCGCCTGCTCCGGGAACTGGCCGTTCCTGCGGGCGGCGCTTGCGCGCCGTGAGATTCATCGTCTCCCGGGCCCGAAATTCCGGATCTCGGGCGCCCGGACATCCGGCCGCCCTTGCCTCAATCCGTTGCTTTGCGAATATCAAACCCGATAAACTCCGATTCCCGATCAAGTAGAAATGAAAGGATCATGCTGTGAAGTCGATCTTGCGTGCTCTTGATCGTTGTCCCGTTTGCATAGTGGAGAAGACTGAACCCGAGCATGAATATCGAAGCTAACATTAAAGGCCACCAGATAACTGAGTGATGGTCGATAAGGCCAAATAGCTCTCTTATGATGCCCGCAAATAATAAAACGAACAGTATAATGCCGCAGAATCGAGTGACCTGGCGCGCTCTTCTTTCGCATCTCCAGTATAATTTCTCTTGAATCTTGCGCTTGTCCGCGGCCTCCGCATTGAGCTTTTCCCTTGTGTCCTGATGAGCTTGCACTTCGGCCGTAACCCTTTCTGTCTCCTCGTGTCTGATCGCAGCCGTCACCCGCTCGAGTGTTTCGATGACGGTCTCCTCGGTCAATGCTGAATCATCTCCCAGAGTGAGCTTCATGAGCTCCTCCTGTGCGGAAATGCTGCTTCGAAGGAATTGATGGTCGCGCTCTGTAATTCTTCCCTTTCGCTCAAGTTTCTCGATCTCAGTCAAATATTTGTCAAGAAGCTCGCGAGAAGGGCGGAGGGCCGCATAGGACATCGCAAGTACCTCGACCCGAGGCAAGGATGGTGATCCCAAAGGTGCCTTCAGCCAAGCCATGTTAGCGAGACTGAAGTCAGTGATTACACTTGAAACATCCCGCGACTGTTCGATCCTGTTACCGTACTCAAATGCCGCTCGAGCAAATCCTGAATTGCTCGTAACCAACGTAGCACGCGCTTTTTCTAAGGAAGATGGTCTTGATTGTCCTCTCAGAACGTATATGCACCGAACCGATCTTATGTCATTCTGCCGGGCTTTCGGATTGTTGTAGGTTACCTCATCATCAAGAGCCTTTTCGAACGCTTCCTCGCCGATTTCAAATCTCCGGAATCTCTCATCGTAGGGTGGTGTCTCAATAATATCGATATTCTCCCTGGCAATTTCTTCCTCGGCCCTTTCGGCGAGTAGCAATAGATCTGATTTGGATATTCCGCTTGTGCGTGCCTCAAGTATGATGGCTCCGCGTCCACCCGGAGTGTTGATGTGGTCTGCTGCCCCTCGAAGAACATGGACTAGTTCATCCATCGAGTGCGAGAAGGCAGCTACCTTAGCCCCGAGCTGTCTTAATAGTCGAACGAGATTTGATGCAGCGTCTTTTCTTTGCTCACCTTCGACTCCTAGAATGCGAACCAATAGTGGCGTGTCCAGATAAAATGTAGCGCCCTTGTACGTCTTGGGAGCCTGATCGAGATCTGGACACAGAAGCGCGTTTGCAAGCATATGCCCTTGGAGCATGACCAAGAAACTTTCAAAACGTTCGGGATTCTTCTTCTGCAAATCGATAACATATTGGCCAACTAGAACTTTGTCGCTGTTGCGCTTGTCTTCCACGTCAGGGAGTGCTGTGCCTCGGAGGTAGGCACGCAGACACGGGATGTTAAATTGCGAAAGGAAACCGCATATTGCCTTTGTGGCTTCCTCTTCTGTTTCGAGTGCTACTGCGGTCTGCTTGGAGAATTCTATTAATCCTGATAATACGGCATTGATGTGTCGAACTGCGGCAGCGCGTTGAGCAGCAATTCCAGGATTAGGGATCTCTCCTTGGATGCGGTATACGTGATCTTTAAGCTTGATTGGGTGTCTACGTGAGATGCGCTGTATTACGATCTGGATGGCACGTTGAGGTATTACCAGTCCAAAATCTTCTTTGATGAAACTGCAAATGACGTCTGCAGTAACGGGATCTGGTTTCCTGTCAACAAGTATCTGGAGTACGAATGGGATTAGGTAGTCTAGATAATCACCACCGCGGTCGATATGCACCTTGAGCATGGCAAGGCTAGTTAGTGTCTCAGAGGGCATACTCTCTACCTCTCTTCAGTTCTTTCCTCTGCTCCATCTAGTTTCCCAGGTCTGGATTTCCGGACCTGGGAGTTTCGCTGGCCGCGAAGGCGCCTATCCTTTGCGGGGGCGAACAGCATCCTTGGCTTCGACGTGGCCGCCGGCGGGGACTTCAGGGACGTCCGCCTTGGCCACGCCGCCGATGTTCAGCTTCTTGCGCAGCTCGGCATCCATCTTGGCGAAGATGTCCTTGTTGTCCTTGAGGAAGGTGCGGGTGTTTTCGCGGCCCTGGCCGATGCGCTCGCCGGCGTAGCTGTACCAGGCGCCGGACTTCTCGACGAGGTTGTTGGCCACGGCCAGGTCGAGCACGTCGCCCTCGCGGCTGATGCCCTCGCCGTAGAGGATGTCGAACTCGGCCTCGCGGAAGGGGGCGGCGACCTTGTTCTTGACGATCTTGACCTTGGTGCGGTTGCCAGTGACGGCGTCGCCGTCCTTGATGGCGGCGATGCGGCGAATGTCGACGCGAACCGAGGAGTAAAACTTCAGCGCCCGGCCGCCTGTCGTTGTCTCCGGGTTGCCGAACATGACGCCGATCTTCTCGCGAATCTGGTTGATGAAAATCAGAGCGGTGCGAGACTTCGAGACCGTGCCGGTGAGTTTGCGCAGGGCCTGGGACATGAGGCGCGCCTGCAAACCCATGTGGGAGTCGCCCATCTCGCCGTCCAGTTCGGCCTTGGGGACGAGAGCCGCCACGGAGTCCACGACCAGCACATCGATGGCGCCGGAACGGATGAGAGCCTCCGTGATTTCCAGGGCCTGTTCACCGCTATCCGGCTGAGAAACCAGCAGGTTGTCCACATCCACGCCGAGCTTTTTGGCATAGCCGGGGTCGAGGGCGTGCTCGGCGTCCACAAAGGCCGCCAGGCCGCCAAGCCGTTGCGCCTCGGCGATGACCTGCAAGCAGATCGTGGTCTTGCCCGAGGACTCAGGGCCAAAAACTTCCGTGACCCGGCCGCGGGGAATGCCGCCGACGCCCAGGGCGGCGTCGAAGCTGATGGAGCCGGTGGAGATAACCGCAATGGGTAGAAGGGCTTCCCGGGAGCCAAGGCGGACGATGGAGCCTTTGCCAAACTGTTTTTCGATCTGTGCGAGGGCGAGTTCTACGGCTTTGGCGCGGTCGTCGGCAATGGCCATTTGGAGGGTCTCCTATCAAAGCAGTCCCAGCCTTCTCCCCTTGCGTGGAAGGGTGAGAAAAGTCAAGAGCATGGAATGCATTTCGATGGGATTGTAGCAGGGCAGGACAGTGATGAACAACGGAAAATAGCGAAGAAATGGAGAAGATTGTAGTTGGGGCGCTAAGATGTTGCAAAATCAATGGTTAGGAGAGGTTACGGAAGTAGCGGGTGAGCAGACTGCTAAACAGTGTAGGCGCCGATGCGGGTTTCGCGGCTGGTGAGCGAGTCGGAAGAGCGGTCGATGGCCTCGTACTCCGGGTCGTGGTCCTTGCGGAAGGCGCGGAAGGCGTCCTCGCTGGCCCAGCGGTCGATGGTGAGATAGGAGCCGGGGATGTAGGCATCGCGCAGCAGCTCAGTGCCCAGGTAGTCGGGTGAGGTGCGAAAGAGCTGGGCCCAGGCGCCCTCGGCGCCGTAAGCGGCCTCAAAGGCAGGAATTTTCTCCTCGGCAATCTCGAACTGCCATACGACGACGAACATGGGCGGCCCCGATTCTGCTGCGTGGATGGTGCTGAACCCATGGTAGCGCAGGGAAGCCGGGGGCGAGGGAACAAGGATTGGATGCGGCGAGACGGTGAAGAGTCTCCAATCCTTATTCAGGGCGATGCTTTGCCGCACTATAATTGCGGCTATTCGAGGTCATGGATGAGAATGCGGATTCCGGTGCTGGTGGCGGCTTTCGCGCTGTGTTGCACGGTGCTGTTTGCGGGCGACGCCCCCAAGCCTGGCATCACCCCTATCCAGGCAGAGTTGATGGCGGATGTCCGCGCGCACCAGCTGAAGGTGGGCGAACCCGTGTACGCACGGGTTCAAATCCTCTGGCGGGGCACCGATTGCGTTCTCAGGAACGGGGCAATTCTGGAGGGACATGTGATCACGGTGGTCCCTCATACGAAGACTGCCGCGGATTCCCAGCTCGGTCTTGCGTTTACAAAGGCGCAATGCAGCGGACCCAAGATGGCCGACTTCAAGCTGCTTGTTGCGGCGGTGGCGGCTCCGCCGCCGGATAACGATCGCGGCATATTGACGGACGCGCTGCCGTTGAACACAAGGGGCGCAACGGGCCTGGCAGCTCTGAAAACGATGCAGGAGAGCACCAACCTGAACCTGCAGATTGACACCATGGGCGAAGAGCCTCCGGCGCTGCCGCCAATGAAGATGGGCGATGTGTCTGGTATCAGGGGAATGAAGCTGAGCGTGGGCAGCGGGCCGGACAACAGTTCCGTCCTCACTGAGACGAACCGCGATTTGACACTGCTGGACCACACGGTGTTCCTGCTGGTTCCGCTGGAAGGGACATTTCCCACGGCGTCGGCTGATGCGGCGGGGGCTCAGCCGGCGGCAGCGGGGGCTTCCGGTCTGAGCGGTACGACGGC